>JANRMD010000480.1:0-12283 GCA_033761895.1 Pirellulaceae bacterium
CGTTAGCCCCGGTTTTTGCTCTGGTAACCGCCGCTAACCCTTCAAGCATTCGAAAGTAATGCGGTGGCCGTCGAAAGACTTGACGGCTTCCGGCACCCAATGATCGACCAGCCCTCAAGGTTTTCGAGTAGCCACCGTCGCCAGACGGTGGACACGATGCAGGTCAACTAACCACCGCTTGGCAGTTTTGAAGCGGCGGCTACCAGAGCCCTCGAAAACCTTGACTGTTTCCGCTACCCAATAATCAACAAACCCTCAAGGCTTTCGGGGATCTCTGAATCACGCCAAAGTCGAGGTACTCGGGCAACAGTGATTTCGAAATGCTTGACGCATTCCGCTACGACAAAATCGGGGATGCGTCAGTTAATTGGTTGGCAATCGATACCGAATAACCAATGGCATGAGGAGGACTGCCAACATCCAAAACACCGAAGAAACTGGACAGCCGAGATAGGTCGCAATGTTCAAAAACAACTGATAGAGCGGCCCGGCAATCAAAATGCCTACAAAATTCGCAAAGTTCATGGTCCCAATCATGCGGCCCTTGATTTCTGCGGGTGGCCGCTGCTGCATGAAAACCTGGATGGGAATGATGAAAACGGCAGCAAACATGCCCATCACAATCAACGCAGTCAGAGCTCCCCAGTATCCCAGGAAGTGGTCGCCACCCGGTTTCCAAGCCCCTAGTGCCACTAACGCCAGGACCATGCCGATAGTCCCGAGAAGCACTTGGCTGGTCGCGGAGACTCTCTTGAGGACCACATTTGCCAGCACGGCCCCCAGGATAATCCCAATCGCTAGACCTCCTGTGAGGATGCTGGTCAACGTATCACTTTGAATCTTCAGTTGGCCCTTACCAAGACTATTGACGGTGGGCATGACCACTCCCGCCACAATGTAAAACATGCTTGAAACGACGATGGCGGTCAGCAGTGGCTTGTCATTCCACAACAGATTTCGAATCGGTGCACTGACACCGAAATCCCCCCAAGAAATTGTGGCGGCAGGCTGCGCGGGTTTGGTCGCGCGAATGAGGAAGGACGTGAGTGTACCTATGACTGCGATGCCAGTACAAACCAAGGAACTGATCCACAGATTCTTGTAGTTTGATGAACCATCGGCTTCGGTAATCGTGAGCACATCCTTGAGAAAGCCGGCTGCGACAACTCCGAGGATGATTGCCAGGAAAGTTGACATCAGGATCAATCCATTCGCGCGCGGCAATTCTCGCTTGGCAAACAACTCTGGCAGGATGCCATACTTGGCTGGTCCGAAGAAAGTACTGTGCACACCCATCAAAGCCAACACGGTCCAGGTTCCCCAGTCGCCGAAACGTCCGTAAGCAAGAAAGGCGGCGACGGCTAAGAGCGTGATGATGATCTCAGCAACTTTGCAGATGAAGATGATGCGGCTCTTGCTGAACTTATCCGCAAGATAGCCAGCGAAGCTACTGAAGAGCACGAACGGAAGGCTGAAAAGGGCTGCTGCCCAGCCTTGGGTGTCTTCGCTGAGGTTGCCACCGATAGCGGAGATCGCCATCAGCAGCATGAGCTGCTTGTAGAGGTTGTCATTGAACGCACCGAGAAACTGAGTAACCAACAATCCCCAGAACGAGCGGTCGGATAGGATGGTCGACTGCTGCGCACTGGAGGTTATCTCCGCGGATTGCGGTGTGGCGGGGGATTGGTAGGGATTGGTGTGGGTGGGATTTTCTGATGCCGACACGCGATGAGCTTTCTAAGTTAGTGGTCGGTGATGTGTGCCCAAGATTCTAACCGACAATTCGACCAACCTCTTTGTGCAAACTGGCTGATATCTGCTCCCAATTTTCGATTTCTTGGCTAATCGCGATGTCCACCGCTAAGTGATTCGACGTCGCGCGAGGTGATGAGCTCTGCTTGGCAGCGTTCAAGTTGGCAGCGTTCCAGTTAGCTGGGCCCAATTGGGTTGTCTGCACGGCAGCCGGGGTTGGAGTGGCTGTCGAGTCGATGCTACCTTGAGCTGGGTTGAGGTTCAGTTTAGCCAGAAAGCCGTTGGTGTTGTTTAAGAGTATCGGAAGTCGATCGCTGGTAGAGTTCACCAACGGTGACATTAAGCTAAATTGCAACGCATTACCTTCGTCTTCCAAGGATCTGGCTTGAGCCACTTCATCCGCTTGCTTGGTCCTTGAACATATGGAGCAACCACCACATCCGCATCCGCCGCTTGGATGCTCATGCTCATGGGCTGCGTCACCGATAACCGGTGTACCATTCACCCAACTCACTACTGGGACAGCTATTTCTTGTTCGGTGAGGTATTCCGGTGGAATGAACATCCACAGCGGATCTGCCACAGCTATCAAGTCTCTTGCCGGAACCGCACCCGTCGCTGAGTCATCATTTCTAATGGCACCGTTTGCAAACGCAGTACCGATCGTCGCGCCTGTGGGGGACGACAAAGTCACACGAAATGTCTCCGTCGGTTCCACGATCGAATCTGCAACGACGTTGATGATAATATCCCTGGAGGCAACGCCGGCTGGGAAACTGATCAATTGGTTGGTCGCGAAACCTCCCACGAAATCGCTGGCATCGGCTTTGTTCGTTCCAATCGGGGCGACCGAGTATTGTACGCTGGACGGGGCGCTCAAATTGCCCGCCCGAGTAATGGTAAACACGAACGGAGTTGCAACAGCGGCTTGAGTGCCCTCGGATCGCGTGGCGCTAGTCGCCGATATGCCAAGTATTGGAATTCCAGTGGCGGCGTCATCGTTGACAATGGTACCAGTAGCGCTGGCGGTGGTAATCATCATCGGAGCACTGGGATTCTGCAGTGTTACGAGGAAGTTCTCGTCATTCTCAACCGTGGTCTCGCCCTTCACAGGAATGATCACCGTTTGTGAAGTTACTCCAGCCGCAAAGGTGACCGTGCCGGTTGGTAATACATCGCCCAAGAAGTCTGAAGCTGTAGCGGGGCTGGCGCCTGAGCCGCTAACCGCATACTCAACTGTGGCGGCGCCAGTCGTTGTGCCACTGCGTGTAACGGTGAATCGAAACTGTCGACTGCCACTATTCCCTTCAGCTTTATTGGCATCAAACTCAGATATACCGACGGTGGCTAGGCCTGCAGTGTTGATGGTGCCTGAGATTGAGTAGGTTCCAAGGCTTGCGTAATCAGAGTAGCCCGTGGGTACTGCGGCTGTTGGAGTGCCAGCTCCAACGCCTTCGACCTTCAAAAAGTACTGACCGGGGGCTACGGTGACTGCAATGTTTGCATTGAGCGATGGAAGAGGGTTAGACGAACTAACCTGCACTCCCAAATTATCGTAGAGAGTTGCGCGGATATCCAAGTTGGCTCCCACTTCGGCTGGGGCAACATTGATGAAGATATTGCCAGCGCCAGTACTGAATCGAAAATAGTCGACATCGGTTCGGGGCGATATCAACCCTTTCGCAGAGATCACGTTGCCGACCGGAGCCAGTAGGGTGGCTGTGGCGCTGGTATTGGCGTGATCGTCGGCGCGATAACCGAATCCATTGTAAGTGGTGATCACTGCCAGATCGTCTGGGCCCTTGCCGTAGTTGGCGCTTGCGCTGGCGTTATTAGATCCCGTGTATTCGCCTTTGTCCCATTGAGAAACGTTGGTGTAGTAGCCAACTCCCATAATGGGCGACCAGTAGGTACTGTCCGACCCCAAGCCGTGGCCTCGGTAATAGCTGAGCGATGCTGTGCCGTCGTGAGCTAGCCCCAGTGCATGCCCAACCTCATGGCTGACCGCCTCGGCGACTCCGATTTCGCTGGTGTTGAAGACAAAAACTGGAGTGTCGGAACTCCAGTTAAAGCTGTCGATATAAGCGATGCCTCCACAGCCACAAGCAAACGCAACATCCCTGGTAACAACCACGCGGATGCCCCACTTTGTATCGGTGCCACTCGTCCTTCGCAGATCGTCGACTGAGGGAGCTACCGTAGTAACGTTGACTCGAAAGGGTGCGAAGTCCTCAGCTACTCGCTTGAAAGTGTTTTGGATAACTTGCAACTCGGAAGGGCTGAAGTCAGTTGTATTAGCGTCTGAACTGTAGGCGGGCGAGTTGATCGTTGCGCCATTGTTCCAAATAGTACCGCTCGTCACATGCCCATCGAAATCCAGATAGATGGTGTGATTGGCCCCCGGCAAACTACTCAGCGCTGGAACGTCCAGCGCCAAGTTCAATCGGGGTTCGAGCAATTCCAATCCTAAGGGAAAGGGCTTTGCAAAGGTTCTGCGACGCTGGCGGTTGGCTCGTTCCGTGGTGCTCATAACGGTATTCGAAGTCGATAACTTTGGGATAACTTTGGGATAACTTTGGGTGTTCGTTAAAGTTAGCCAAAGAGTATACCGCGAACTGTACATCAAGGGTTGGGGGCAGCGTCCCAGCCGGCTGCCGCACTCGGTGACTGAGTTTTGGAAAGCTACCTTCCCGCAAAAGCTCTTTAGATCTTCTTCGATAAGGTGTGCCTAAGTGGCGGGTTCAGCGGACGAAGACGTCCGCGCTCCAAAAAACCGGACCAGCAAATTGGAAAGCTGCTTGCTTAAGTGAGTTCTATTTCTTCAGCCAATCCTTGCGCTGACGACTGCTGGGGATACCCATCTTCTTGCGATACTTGGTGATCGTGCGCCGAGCGACAGTAAAGCCGATCTTGGAAAGTTCACCCACCAAGTCGTCATCGCTGTAGGGCTTTTGCTTGTCCTCTTTATCGATTAGTTCGTGAAGCTTGATGCGGATCGTATCCCAAGCTACGTCTTCGCCGTCTTCACTGCGCGTTCCACCGACGAAGAATCGCTTCAGTGGGAAAATGCCTCGCGGCGTCTGAATCCACTTGTCATCCACAGCGCGACTGATGGTGGTAACGTGCACTTTGACCACGTCAGCGATCTGCTGCATCTTCAGCGGCTCGATGAACTCGGGGCCATCGTCCAAGAATCGTTTTTGATAGTCGACGATCGACTGAGCCACTTTTAGAACCGTGTTGCGACGCTGCTGAATGGCTTCGATCAACCAGTTAGCGGATTCAATCTTACGGCGAATGAAGTCGCGTTCTTCTTGGGTCGCAGTCGGATCAGCCAGTCGCTTACGATAGTACTCACTGATCCGCAGCGAAGGCAAACGGTCGTCCTCGAGTCGAACTGTGTATTTGCCGTTCTCGTCTGTTTCGACAATCACGTCAGGGGCAACGATGGGCACGTAAGCTTCGAGGAAAGCGGCGCCTGGTTTGGGATTGAGGTGATGAAATTCGTGCTTGGCAAGTTGAATGCGCTCGATCGAAATTCCTGTTTTCTTTTCGATCAACGGCAAGCGATTTTCAGCCAAGTCCTCAAGGTGCTTGTCGATGATCAATCGCAGTTCTTCGTACATGTGCATGTCAGGATTTAACTGATTCAGCAGGCATTCTCGCAGGTCGCGAGCAGCGATACCGGGTGGCTCAAGCGACTGGACGATCTGCAGTGCTTCTTCAGCTCGCAGCATATCTTCAGCGCTATGGCCGGCAGGTAGTAAGTCCCGGAGGCTGGACTTGAAGTAACCACCGTTACGAGCATCAAGAGTCGAGATGATCCGCTCAGCGATTTGCTCGTGGTCGTCGTCGATCTCCATTTCAGCCAATTGATGGATCAAGTAATCATTCAACGACTCGGGCCGTTCGAGCGCGTTGGCCATCAAGTCATGTTGGCGATCCTGGGCTTCCTGCATGCGGTTGCTCGACGTGCGGAAGTCATCAAAACTCTCCGGCATGTCGTTGTCCATGTTCGCCAGCCGCTCGAAGTCCTCTTCGTTGGTCTGGTTATCTTTGACAACAAGCTCTTTTTCGTCTTCGGTCTGGCGATTCGGATCGATCTCTTCTTCCTCGGGTTCGTCAGGAAGGTTTGGATCGACGTCCTGGACTTCGAGCATCGGGTTTTCGGATAGCTCTTGCTCGACGCGTTCCTGCAGAGCCAGGATTGGCAACTGCAAAATTTCCATCGATTGAATCATCTTGGGAGCCAGCTTTTGGGTCTGTAGCTGGCGCGCTTCCATTCCGAACGATAGTCGCATCACATCACCTTAAATGACCGCAAATTCGCTCGATCCCGCATAAGCGGTGCTTAATTCACGTTCACGGGTCTTGGGGTTCGTTATGCCGAAGCGTAGACTGACAAATGCTTCGGCAGTATTAAGTGTAACACTTCCGCACGCTTTTTGCGGCGATTTCACAGAAAAGGAACGATGTTTGCTATCGTGAGGCGAAGGTGCGATCAAGTGGCATTAAAGGCCTGCTATGCTGGATGAACGAGCTTCAGTAGGTAGCGGAAGCCGTCAAGGCTTTCGAGGGCAATGCAGTACTACCGAAATGCTTGACGCATTCTGCTACGAGAAGACACGAAATGCTTGACGCATTCTGCTACCGGCTTTTCCTGACGCATTGCGTTACCCGTTTTATTGCGGAATCAAGTCCAAGCAAATCAGCCGATCGTTGCCGCGAAGATAGAGCAGGCCGCGTGATAGGACTGGCGCCGCCCAGCAGGGATACTCGAGCAACGCTCTATTGTCAGTTGGATCGTCGAGTTGATTCAAGTTAGATTTGGCGACTACATCAAGTTTCTCCGGGTTCACCTTCACTAACTCCAAACGACCGTATTCGCCAAGAACGATCAGGTAACCGTCGACCAGTAACACGCTTGAGCGCTCGTGACGTCGTTCAGCCCATTGGACTTTACCGTCACTCATACGAATGCAACGAAAGTCGGCATCGGGTTGATTGCGGCCGCTGCAACCATACAGATAGTCGCCGACCCAGACCGGCGTTGACCAGTGAGCCCGAAACGCGTGCTTGCGGAGTGATGTTCCAGAGTCTTGCCAAATGGTCTTGGTTTTTCCCCCGGTGACCGAGAGCAGTGCGCTGCCAATCTCGTACGCTTCCGAGATAAGTATCTGGTTACCGCGAGTTATGGGAAGGGCTGCGTTGACGCTATCGCGGAGGCTTGCCCGCCAGGGGAACTTAAGGATCTCTTTCCCCGATTCGGGCTCCCAGGCCATCAGTCCGCTACGCAGGAACGCTAGGCCAGTTGCTTTGCCGTTGATCTCGCGAACGGTTATCGACGAATAGCTCGACAAGTCATTGCCAACGCGATAAACCTCTTTGCCAGTTAATTTGTTGAAGGCAACCACCGCGCTGCCATTGGGCTTAACAAGGTCCAATTCTTCCCTTGCATTCAAAAGCTGTGAAGACGGCGGACTGCCACCGATCATCACCAGTAGCAGGTCTTTGTAGACATAGGGTGCACTGGCAACACCGAAGAAGTTCTGTACAACGCCGTACTCTTTTTGCGTATCCTTTTGCCAGACTTTCTTGCCATCTCCCAATTGCCAACAAGTCAACAGACCGCTGACTCCGAACGTATAGACGTAATCGCCATCCACGATGGGGCTACAGCGAGGGCCGTTGTTGTAGCCGAGCATATCCTCGTATTCCATCTTCGATTCGACTCGCCACAGTTCCTCAGCCGTTTCGGCGTTGAAACACGTCAAGCGTTCGTCGTCGCCAAAGCGATCGAATTGCAGCAAGCGGCCTTTCGCGATCGTCGGCCCTCCATAGCTGACGCCCAGCTTCATCGTCCATTTGATCGGCGGATGCGGTTTCCAAAGTTTCGGATCGACACCTTTCTCAGACGAAGTCCCGTCTCCCCTCGGTCCGAGAAACGCAGGCCAGTCTTCGCCTACTTTGCGAGTCCCAATATCGGGTGTTTGAGCAGTCACAGACGCTGAGATGCAGAAGAACGCAGCGAAAACGGCGTAAACTATCAACGACGTGTCAAACTTGCCAGACGGTCCAGGAACTCGCATGTCGATAAATCCCAAAACTAATTATGTCGGCGAAGGCAGCAAACGTGCTTGCATTTCCCTTGGTGCCAAACCGTCGCGCGAGCTAGGCCTAGTGTACTCGTTTTGGAGACTCCGGCGAAGACTTTGGGGATGCGTGAATGCCCAAATGCAAATGACTCACGCAAAGCCGCGAAGTTGCAAAGAGTACAATCACTCTTCTTCGTCAGTCACGGCGTCGTCCGTGGATGCCTCAGTTTCGGGGGCTTCTGGCGGTAATTCTGTGGGCGGTGCCATGCGAGAGACGGCTTCGACTTCTTCGTCGATGTTGTCTTCAACTGGCACTGGGACGATGGCAGTAAGTTTGTCACCTTCGTCGAGCGACATGACGCGAACGCCTTGAGTATTACGTCCGATGATGCTGATCTCTTTGGCGGCGATGCGCTGAATCTTGCCACGCGATGTCATCAACAATAACTCGTCTTCGTCAGTCACTCGGACGATTGCGACCACAGGACCATTGCGTTTGCTGGTCTTGATATCGATCAAGCCGCCACCACCGCGACGTTGCGTGCGATACTTGTTGCTCGAAGAGAGATCTTCTGACGAATCGGTCTCTGACTCAGGTGCATCGGCTGGTTCAGCCGCTTCGGCTCCATTGTCAGCATCATCACTAGCAGTGTCCTCGATCGGCGCAAGTGTCTCGCCGGGGCCGAACCATGTGCGCTTGCCGTAGCCTTGTTCGCACACGGTCAGCAGCGTGGCTTCTGGATCGGCCACGACCATACCGACAACCGCGTCACCTTTACGCAGTCGAATGCCTTTGACGCCGGACGTGTTGCGGCCCATCGAACGCGCGTCGGTTTCCGCAAAACGAATGGCTTTACCGGCCGCAGTTGACATCAACAACTGATCATTCGGTTTGACCACGACGACGTCAACCAGTTCATCGTCTTCTCTAAGCTTGATGGCGATGATGCCACCTTTCTTCGGACGGCTGTAGGCTTCGAGCGGAGTCTTCTTTACCAAGCCTTGACGTGTGGCCATGACCAAGAAGTGACCAGGCAAGTTGAAATCGCGAACGGCCAAGCACTCGGCGATGCGTTCGTCGGGAGCGAGGTTCAGCAAGTTGACCACAGCGCGGCCACGGCTCTCGCGACTCATTTGCGGAATATCGTAAACCTTCTGCCAGTAGACCTTGCCCTGCGTAGTGAAGAACAGCAGGTAAGCGTGGGTGCTGGCGACGAACAGGTGCGCGATCGGATCTTCGTCTTCGGCTTTAGCGCCGGCAATACCTTTACCACCGCGCTTTTGGGCTCGATAAGTCGTTGATGGGATGCGCTTGATGTAGCCGTTGTGACTGATGGTTACGACCATCGTCTCTTCGGTGATCAAGTCTTCCATGTTGTAGTTGCCGAGCTCCTCGTGGCTGATCTCGGTCCGTCGAGCGTCCCCGAAACGTTTGGCGATTTCTTCCATATCTTCGCGAATGATGCGATAGATATTGCGAGTATCGCCAAGGATCTCGATATAGCCAGCGATTTCGTCGAGCAAGCTGTTGTGCTCTTCGGCCAGTTTGTCTTGTTCGAGATTGACCAATTGCCCCAGTCGAAGCGCCAGAATTGCGTCGGTTTGAACACTGGTCAAGGAGTAAGTTCCCGCAACACCGCGCTCGCTTTGAAACTCCTTGAACCCGCGTTCACCGAGGGCGCGTTCCATCATCGACGCAGGCACTTCGACACCCATCAGCCGTTCTTTGGCTTCGGGTTGAGTGCGACTTGAGCGGATGATTTGAATGATCTGATCGATGTCGGCTTGTGCGAGCATCAAACCTTCGACGGTGTGCTTACGCTTACGAGCTCGACTGAGCAAGAACTGAGTGCGGCGACGAATCACGGTG
This sequence comes from Pirellulaceae bacterium, assembly GCA_033761895.1. GTDB lineage: Bacteria > Planctomycetota > Planctomycetia > Pirellulales > Pirellulaceae > Aureliella. The sequence continues at coordinate 9,718 of JANRMD010000480.1, forward strand.
ACGCGATGGCGCACGAACTCTTGCAACATCTCCTTGATCGTCAACTCGCGTGGCTTGCCATCGACGAGAGCGAGGAAGATGATCGAAAACGTGTCTTGGATCGGCGAGAACTGATACAACTGGTTGAGCACGACGTGTGGATCTTCACCGCGTTTCAGTTCGACGACCAGTCGTACAGGTTCCTTCAAATCGCTTTCATCGCGAATGTTGGAGATGCCTTTGATCTTGCCAGTCTGAGCGAGCTCGGCGATCTTTTCGATGACGCGATCGCGGAACTGTTGGAAGGGGACTTCGTGGATGATAATCCGCGACTTGCCTTTATTTTCTTCGATCGTCGTTCGAGCTCGGAGCACAATCGTACTGCGGCCTGTGCGGTAGCCTTGGCGTATGCCGTAGCGACCACAGATGATGCCACCGGTTGGGAAGTCGGGACCGGGGATGATCTCCATCAGTTCATCGATGGTCACATCGGGATCGTCGATCAAGCGAATGATGCCTTGGCAGACTTCTCGCAAGTTGTGTGGTGGGATGCTGGTGGCCATACCCACAGCGATACCTGTGGCACCATTGACCAGCAAGTTCGGGAATCGCGATGGCAGCACGGTAGGTTCGGTGCGAGCATCGTCATAGGTCGGAACGTAGTCGACGGTGTCAAGTTTCAAGTCGTCGAGCATTAGCGCTGCGGCGGCGCTCAAGCGGGCTTCCGTGTATCGCATCGCAGCGGGTGGTAAGCCGGCGATTGAACCAAAGTTCCCTTGCTTGTCGATCAGGATCTGCCGCATGTTCCATTCTTGAGCCATGCGGACGAGCGTCGGATAGATCACCGCTTCACCGTGCGGGTGATAGTTACCGCTGGTATCGCCGGAGATCTTCGCGCACTTAACTCGCTTTGCCCCTGGCCCCAGGTTGAGGTCGTTCATCGCGACGAGGATACGGCGCTGCGAAGGCTTGAGGCCGTCGCGGACGTCGGGCAACGCGCGGCTGACGATGACGCTCATCGCGTAGGTTAGGTAGCTGTCCCGAAGTTCGTTTTCGATCGGTTGATCGATGATTCGAGTGCCTTCACCGTCACCATTGGGGTTAGGGACTGAGGGGACAATATCATCCGAGTCGTTTGGGGGTAGATCCGACAAGCGAAAAGTCCTTAGCGAGTAGCTCGAAGAGCCTCAAAAACTGCTCATTCGATGATCAAAATTCGAGGCCCGAAAACCCATTCCTGAGAAGGTGGAAATTGTACCAGTGCAGCCCCATTTCAACAACGCCCCAAGGGCAAAACCGACCCTCCGCAAGTCATTGTGGGTTCGTCACTTACGGCGACGCAAAAGATGGCTTCAAACTGCGCTGGCATCGACAGTCATTACCCCAACGCCAACGACTAACTTAGTTGCACTACACTGAAAGTGTTCCACCATACAGCCCAGGGTTGCGAGCGGGGCGAGCTACCCTGGGATTTAAGACGCAACTCCTTCGGAGCAAATACTAAGTTCGATGCCAGAAGTCCCGAAGTTAGCCACTGCGGTTGGGTATCGGCTCATCACTTAAGTAGTTGGACTCACTGAATCGCTCAATGAGTCTCAATTGAACCGCCAGAGATTGGAAGCCCGCAGAGATAGAACAATGAAGTAAAAAGCTATATGCTCCGACGTATTCAACCGCTCGTAAACCTTCTCCATCAGCGACAGTTTTATGTGTTGCTGGTGCTGTTCGCCCCATTGACGTTCTCACTGCACTGGATGCCAATTCGGTTTCCGATTCGTGGGCCAGGGTACATTCAGTCGAGCATTCATGAAATTGAACCCGACAAACTAGCTGTAGTCTTTGAGTACTTCGGGCCGATGGGGCCTGGGGCATGCTCGCGCGGTCTATCTGAACTATATCCTGAGTGGCACGGTGTATTTTGCCTCAATGGAACTCGATTGCGAACGCATACTTGCCATCGTTCTTGGATCGATACTGCTTGCATTGCCAGTTCGGATGCGCGGCGGCGAGGAGTTATGTAAGGTAAAGGTGGTTTAGGAGGCGGAAACGTGTCGATAGTGTGTTGTCTGCATCAATTAACCGATGGGCGTTAGCCCCGGTTTTTGCGCTGCGGAGGTATACTACTAGCAGTGCAAACCGGGGCTAACGCCCTGCGGTTAATGAAAAGCTCACCAATATTCAGTTCACATCACAGCCCTTCCGATCCTGTCCCTCGGTAGCGTACAAGATGACTTGCTCCAACTCCTCTTCTGTATTGACACATTGCCAATCGCCTCCCACCGCCCAAACAGGTCTATCAACGAATAGTGGCCAACCCTCTCTAATGACTCGCGTACAGTTTGCTTTGATCTGATCTCGCACTTTCGCTCCGTGATAGCCCTTGACTGTGACAACAACATGAGCGTGAGTGCTGCGTGGGTTTGCTACCCAGAGTTTCCAGGGCCGCCGACTGCAGAACCGTTCGATTTCAGTCTTGGCTACAATTCGTTGCTCATTGTTTAAAAATACAACGTCATGATTCAATCGATCTCGGTGCCAACTTTCAAGAAGTGGCGCTGGAGGCTGAGTGCCTTTTCCCCGTAACCGC
>JANRMD010000481.1:0-17180 GCA_033761895.1 Pirellulaceae bacterium
GAAGGTGGGTGGCACCATCCGGCACGGCAATCCGTATTTGCTATCTATGAACTTGTTAAACCTTGACGGTTGGGCGAAATTTTCTTTTTGCGAAGATTTTCTGGGTTGCACTGAATTTGCGGCTCAGGTCGCGCCGATAGATCCATTTAACCCCAGTTTGGAAAAGCTGGGGGTTATTTGCGGGCTCCAATCCGTGGTGGGCCGCATGCAACTAAATGCCAGAACTGCTAGAGAAGGCGCGGCAACCGTGAAACGAACAATAGCCGTTATTGCACTGATTCTTACACAAATCACCGGATGGTCGGATTCAGCGTTCGCCCAGCAACGTGTGATTCGAGAGTCGAGTCGTAACCGAGTTCCAGCCCGACTGGTTGGAGCACGCGGACCTCAAAACATGAAATCCGCCAGTCACATCCAGCTCCAACCTGGTGAGACGATCGTGGATGAACATGTTGAAGCAGAGACACTTGCAGAGGGCGAGTATATCGTTGACGACCCTGCTCATGAGCCTGGATTGGTCAGCGGTGGTTGTGGTTGCGGCGGAAGTGGCTGCGACAGCTGCGGAGTCGGTGAGTACGATCACTGCTCAACCTGTAGCGCACCGACACGCTTCTGCATCTGTTTCCCATCGCACGGTTGGGTGCATGCAGAATATCTGTTGTGGTCGCAAAGCGGCATGAACTTGCCGCCGTTGGTTACCACCAGCGCTGCCAACACGGCTCGAGCCAACGCGGGCGTGCTTGGACTTGGTACGACTTCCGTACTTTACGGTGGAAATGATGATGTCTTGACCGACATGCGGTCAGGCGGACGAATTCGATTCGGCTGGTGGCTCGACCGCTTTCCAGGTTTGGGCATCGAAGGTGAATATGTCGGCCTGGGCAACGCCAGTGAAGACTTCTTTCAGCAGTCAACAGGGAATCCGATCCTGGCTCGACCCTTCTTCAATGTGCTCACGGGCGCAGAGGATGCTGAGTTGGTTGCCTTTCCAAACGTAGTGTCGGGTTCGATCGCAACCTCAGTAACTTCGGAGCTGAACGGTGCGGCCGTTCGATTCCGCAAACAACTTTGTTGCAGCACCGGCTGCGGTTACTCCGAGTTTTGCTGTCAAACTGTACCGACTTCATCACGTCTGGATGGCACACTGGGGTACCGCTTCTGGGAACTCAGAGAATCGCTACAAACAACCGAGCGTTTGACATCATTGCAAACCGCTAACAACCCCGGCAGCTTTGTCATCAACGATCGCTTCGAAACTCGAAACCAATTCAATGGAGCTGAATTGGGATTCTTGTGGCAAGGGCGACGCGGTTGGTGGACGCTGGATGCCCTGATGCGAGTCGGAGTTGGAAACGTTCACCAAACAGTAACCATCAGTGGTAACTCGACGATTAACGATAACGGAGTGGTCACCAACTACAACAACGGCTTCCTGGCTCAGCGAACCAACATCGGCACCTATGATCGTGACCAGTTCACCATGGTCCCTGAATTTGGTCTGACCGCAGGCTATCAATTGACCAAGCGATTCCGAGCAACTGCTGGCTACTCACTGATTTATTGGGGGAATGTGGTTCGCCCAGGCGACCAAGTTGACCCAATCGTTAATCCCAACCTGCTAGCACCCGAAGTTAACCCATTTACTGGAGCACTCCGACCTCAGTTTCAGTTCCACGAAACCGATTATTGGGTACAGGGGCTAAACTTTGGTGGTGAGTTCCGCTGGTAACAGCGAAGCTCGAAATAGCAAGCAATTCAAAAGACACTTGGCCGAGTCAGTCCAGGTGTCTTTTGGCGTAGCAACGTAAAGCAATACATCAAAGCTCGGCCTACCTGATTGCGTAGTCGCTGAGCTTTTTTGCATTGTTAATGGTTCTACGGAGGGGCATTTCATGGTCAACTTCATCGCCCGACTGTTCGCTAGCCTGAAAAACCGTAAACAACGCAAACGTATTCATCGACGGCTGCGGGTGGAACGCATGGAAAACCGGGCTTTGATGGCCAATGACTTGGGCATCATCGCGGGTACCGTTTTCACCGACCGAGACGATGATGGCTTCGCCGACCCTCGCGATGCGGTGGCCGACGTTGCAATCTCAGGCGCTACGATTCAGCTGTTCCTCGACAGTGGTGTCACTGGGGATAATGGCGTCTTCGACAACACGGACACCCTGGTTGGAACGGATACTACCGATGGTAGTGGCGTGTACCAGTTCGACAACACTAACGTGACCGGTGGAGTCATAGCTGGCACCTATCACGTTCGTCAGACTGCCGTTGTCGGCAGGCTACAGCGGACCTCGCAAACGACTCAGACCGTAACCGTCAGCGCTCTGGAAGCTGCTGGAACGGCCGGAACTAACATAGATAACTTTAATACGACAACTCAAAGCGTCACGGCTGATTTCGTAACGACATCGGCCAACAGTTCGGTGCTGACTGCTGCAAACGAATCGTTGGGTGGTGAGCGTGACTTACTGGTGAATTACACTTCGTCCGACCCAGCTGGTACGATCACGGCCTCGGTAAGCGGTGGACTGTTGAGCGTAAGTCCAGGCTTTGGTTCGACCGGTACCGTCTTTGTCACTCTGGACGGAACTGACGGTGATGCAACTACAGTCAACAATACAAACGGCTTGAGCAACTTCGATCTCACTAATGGCGGTACCGATGCTGCCATGCAGTTTCGATTCGGATCGGAAGCTGGGAACAGCATCTTAATCACCGTCTATAGCACACCAACCGACTTCTCTACCTTTACGCAGGCGTTACCCGATACTGCCTCCGCAACTCAAGACTTAACCATTCGATTTTCCGACTTTGTGCCATCCGGTAATGGTGCTGACTTTACCAACGTTAACGCCGTTCAGTTTCAGGTGAACGTCGTGGCTTCGTCGGATGCCCAGTTTGACTTTACGCAGACGGTGGGACAAACAACAAAGACGGTTAACTTTGCTAACTTGAACCCCATGTCGCTTGGGGACACCGTGTTCCTTGACGTTAACAACAATGGAACCAAGGAAGTTAGTGAAACAGGCATCAGCGGCGTTACTGTTGAACTGTATGAAGACACAGATGCAAGCGGTGACTATACCGATACCGTGGATACGTTAGTTGGTACGACAACGACGAACGGTACGGGCATCTATAGCTTCACGGACCTGTTCCCAGGCGAATACATTGCGTTGGTTCCGATCTCGCAATTCGCAGCCGCACAGCCATTGTTTGGGCATGTATCCAGCCTCGAGCCCGCTACGGCTCCGTTGCCCAACACGGATACGGATAACGACGACAACGGCGAATTGATTGCGACCATTGGTGTTGCAACTGCGGCGATTACGTTAGCCTCAGGAGCGGAACCTACAACCGATGGTGATGCGAATACAGATTCGAACCTGACGCTTGATCTCGGCTTTGCTCCACAAATCGATTTGGTTGTGGAGAAGACAGCAAACGTTGCGTCAGTTACCGCTGGTAGTAACCTCACCTATACTTTGGCTGTTCGCAACGATGGACCTTCCGCCGCGACGAATGTGGTTGTGGTTGATGACTTGCCCGCCGGCGTGAGCATCGTCTCAGCCACCAGCACGGTAGGTACGGTAACCCAAACTGGAAATGCTAGTGGTGAAGTTTCCGTTGCAATCGGAACGCTGAATGCCGCCGCAAATGCCACCATCACGATTGTGGTAACTGTTCCAGCCACAGCGGCCGCTGGTACCATCACCAACAGCGCTACCATCACCGGGGTTGGCGATGAACCAGACACCGCTGATAACTCCGATTCAGTTGATGTCACCGTTACACGCTTAGCCGTGCTGACTTTGACGAAGTCGGACGTACCCGATCCAGTTGTCGTTGGCGGTCAATTGACCTACACGATCTTAGTGACCAACACGGGGCCGTCGACGGCGACCAATGTTGAGGTTTTGGACACGCTGCCTGCCGGTTTGACCTTTGGATCTGTCAACACCACAGCTGGGACAGCTAGTCAAGCGGCTGGCGTAATCACCGCTACTATTCCAACGTTGGCTGTGAATGGTCAAGCAACCATCACCGTAGTTAGTACGGTACTGGCTTCCTTTGCTGGAACAACGATTGCTAACTCCGCGACCGCCGATGCCGATGAAGCTGTATTGGTCACCGCCAACAGCAGCACCGCTGTCAACAAGCAGATCGACTTGGAGATTACCAAGAGCCAACCGTCGGGGAACATCAATCGTGGCGACCAGCTTGTCTATACTCTGAACGTTGTAAACAGAGGGCCTAGCACCGCTACCAACGTCGAAGTTGTAGACACACTCCCTGCAGGTTTGACATTCGTTTCGGCGACCGGTGGAACCGTCACTCCGCCCAGCAACGGTAATCAAACGGTGATCGTCAGTCTCGGCACCTTGGCGGACGACGCAACAGCAACCGTGACAATTACCGTCACGGTTGATCAGACTGCCGCCGCTTCGGTGACCAACACCGCGATCGTTCGGTCCACTGAGTCCCTCGCGGGTCTTGATACACCAACAAACAACAATACCTCAAGTATCGTGACCAATACATCAGGCGCTTCTGACCTGAGAATCGACAAGACGGGACCAGCAACCGCAGTACCAGGCACCACGATCACCTACTCGATTGTGGCCACGAACGATGGTCCAACCGATGCGACTCAAGTCAGCGTGACCGACAATTTGCCTGATGGAATCCAGGTTCTTACCGCGACCTCTACCGTAGGGACGGTCAACATTCCAGCTTCCGCACAAGATACGACTGCGGCAAATAATGATGATCTTGTTGTGACCGTTGGCTCTCTAGCCAACGACGCTTCAGCCACCATCACGATCACTGCCTTGGTGCTTGCGGCGACTCGCAGCAACCTGGTTAACGTTGCCACAGTATCAACCGCCAACACGGCACTGACCGATGCGACGGGCAATAACTCGGACACGCTCACAACCACGATCAGCCCAACGGTGGACCTCCGAGTTCAGAAGACTGGGCCAACGACCATCGTGGCTGGCAATCAGTTGACCTACACCATGACCGTGACTAACGTCGGGCCTTCCCAAGCAACCAACGTTCGACTGACCGATGTTCTTCCCACCGGCGTTACCTTTGTAAGTGGCTCGAGCAGCGTCAGTACAGCTTCGGTTACCGCATCAACATTGACCAGCGGAGTTATACTAGGCACGATGAATCCCGGTGCCTCGGAAACAGTCACCGTTGTTGTTAGTGTCAATGGCGCGACGCGTGGTTCCTTCACGAACACCGCCACTGTCACCGCCACTGAGGCTGAGCCAACCGTAGATCCGAATCCAAACACGGCTTCGGCTGTAACTAGCGCCACCGGGAGCGCCGTTCTAGAAGTCACTCAGACCGACAACGTGACCGTCGTAGCCGCCGGTGGAACATTGACCTATGTCATCACCATTCGCAACACAGGACCATCGACAGCCACCAACATCGTCGCCACCAACACATTGCCAACCGGAGTCACCTTTACATCCGGTACAGCAACTAACGGCGGCACTGTTACCAACGCATCGAATGTTGTGACCGCCAATATTGCGTCGCTGGCGTCGGGTGCGACCGCAACAGTTACCATTGTGGCGGCAGTGGGTAGTACAGCGACTGGGACATTGACCAACAGCGTTTCTGTCGATTCGGCTGAACCGGAAGCCGCAGTGGCAGCCTCCGACTCGACTTCGATTGCAACCACCACGAGTATCTCGGGAAGACTGTTCCGTGACGTTGACCGCGACAATGTGCAGGACAGCGGCGAACGAGGCATCGGCGGAGTCGACATCACATTGACTGGAACCGATGTAACAGGTGCGACTGTGAATCGAACGGTTCAGACCAATTCCTCAGGTGACTACACGTTTGCAAACACACTACCTGGTACGTACACGATCAGTCGACCTTCCTCCCTCGGAAGTGGCTCGTCGAGTGCAGGCACATCTGGCGGATCAGCAGGCACAACTGCGATCAGCAATATTACCTTAGGCAGTACACCGGCTACGGTAAACAACTTTGCCGTCGCTTCATCACCCTTCAGCATGCGTAAGTTCCTGGCTTCAACACCAGCGGACGAAATCTAGCAGGCAGTTGAAAAAGTCGATTTTGCAACGCAGTGTGGAAGAGCACTAACCCGAACCCGAAGCGTCAGTTTTGATGTAGCGAGTTTCAGGCTTTCGCAACCCGAAGCGTAAGCGAGTGATCGAGTTACGGCTTCGACTGGACGCTGCAGAGCGGGCCCTCGCTAACGCTTCGGGTTATGAAAAATCAAGCAAAACGTCGTCCGGATCGTTTCAAAGCAACAAATAGCGCAACATCAAAACTGACGCTTCTGGTTGCTTTTTCAGCAGCTTGCGAGTGCTGTGTCATGTTGCGAAACTCTTGCTAGCATCCCGCTGTTGCGTTCGTAAACTCGCATTGACCCATGCACGGCGACTCCGTAGAGTTTTGGGAGCGAAACCATACTGGTGGCATCGCACGGATGCAGTTGACGCCGAAAACGTCTTCCAATTGGAAATCTTGTTACAGGGACGTAACTTAAAAATGAAACGACTTGCTTGCCCCGCAGCCGTATTGGCTCTGTCCATGATGTTTGGCTGCAACAGCGGCACCAATGATCAAACCGCTCAAAATGGATCCCAAACTCCAACTCCAACGAGCACCGCTGCTCCTACACAGCCAGTGGTTGTGAACGGTGTTGGAACCGAGCCAGCTCAAACGGTCGCAGTGTTTCTGGACAGTCTTCGACGTGGCGATGAAGCGGCCGCTAACGGAGTTTTGACCAACCTCGCCCGTGAGCAAGTCCAGAAGACGAACTTCCAAATCCAACCACCCGGAAATCCTGACGGCAAGTACGAAATCGGCCGCGTTGGATATCCTTATCCAGAGAAGACTGTCGCTTTGGTTGAGTGCCAGTGGACCGAACCTACCCAGCCTGGGCAACCACCAGAAGTCATTGAGATCGTGTGTGAAGTACACCAAGAACCTGAAGGCTGGCGGATCTCTGGTCTGGGCTTCAAGGTCGCAGGCTCAGAAGAAACACTAGTACTCGACTTTGAGAACGCAAGCTCGCTACAAGCGACGCTCGAAGGTGCTACTTCAACACCTGTTCAACCAACTCAAACGGCACAAAACGTAGCACCAACACAACTTGCGCCTGGCCAAGTAGCACCGGGCCAACTTGCACCGCAACAGTTGCCCGCTCTGCCGACTGGTCCTGGAGCACCACAGGGTCAAGCGACGCAGCAACCTGCTCAACTCGCTTTTCCACCGCTCAACAACGCACCTGTGAATCGCTAAGACTCCAGCGAGATCCACAAGAAAATCAAGCGATCGTTGTCTAGAATTCAAGGTCCGGCCTTTTGGCGCGGACCTTGTTCAATTTGTAGCTAGGGACCATTTGTCCCGATCGTTCTTTGAATTAACCAGTTAAGGATGGGACCGATGGTCCCATCCTACGTTTGCCCCAAACTTACTTCGACCGTACGCAGTCGACGTAATAACTTCGCTTTCCATCGACGACTTCTTCAACCAAGCCGTGGATGTCGGTGTCAAAGCCAGGGAATTTTTCATTGAACATGCGGGCGAATCGCAAGTATTCAATGATCGTCTTGTTGAACCGCTCGCCGGGAATCAGCAAGGGAATGCCTGGTGGGTATGGGGTCAACAGTACGGCGGTTGCGCGTCCTTCCAGATCATCAATCTGGACGCGGTCGATTTCACCGTGTGCCATCATGGCAAACGCATCGGAGGGCTTCATCGCAGGCTGCATCGGCGACAAGTACATTTCGGTTGTCACGCGAGCGACGTCATGAGCCTTGTACGTGTCGTGAATCTGTTGTGACAAGTCCTTGAGTCCAATCGCTTCATAACGCGGGAATTGCTGCGCGAACTCGGGCAGAATCTTCCACATCGGTTGGTTCTTGTCGTAGTCGTCTTTGAACTGTTGCAGTGAACTGAGCAACGTGTTCCAACGGCCTTTGGTGATACCGATCGTAAACATAATGAAGAACGAATAGAGCCCAGTCTTTTCGACAATCACACCGTGCTCAACGAGATAGCGTGTCACAATCGACGCCGGGATCCCTGTTTCGGCAAACTGGCCCGAAACATCTAAACCTGGCGTAATCACCGTGGCTTTGATTGGATCGAGCATATTGAAGCCTGGTGCCAAGTTACCAAAGCCGTGCCAATTTTCATCAGCATGCAGAATCCAATCACTGCGCTCGCCGATGCCTTCTTCGGCCAGCGAATCCGGCCCCCAAACTTTGAACCACCAATCACTGCCCCATTCGTCATCGACTTTGCGCATGGCACGTCGGAAGTCGATCGCTTCCATAATCGATTCTTCCACGAGTGCCGTTCCGCCTGGTGGTTCCATCATCGCGGCTGCCACGTCGCAGGACGCGATGATTGCATACTGAGGCGATGTTGAAACGTGCATCAGGTAGGCTTCGTTGAACGTATGCCGATCCAGCTTGCGATCCGTGGGTTCGCGAACCAGAATCTGCGACGCTTGCGAAATACCAGCCAGCAACTTATGCGTTGAGTGGGTCGCAAAGATCATCGCTTCGTTGGTCTTGGGACTATCTTTACCAATCGCGTGCATGTCTTTGTAGAAGTGATGGAAGGCGGCGTGCGGCAACCAAGCTTCATCGAAATGCAATGTACCGATCTGGCCATCTAGCAACTCCTTGAGGGCTTCGACGTTGTATACGATCCCATCGTAGGTGCTCTGAGTGATCGTCAAAATGCGAGGCTTGCGATCAGGATGCAGTGCTTGAGCGGCTGCAGCAAACGGATTCTCAGCAATCTTCCGCTGGATATTTTCTGGCAAAAATTCATCGCGAGGAATCGGGCCGATGATGCCCAGGTTATTCCTAGTCGGGCGCAGGAACACCGGCACTGCGCCGGTCATAATGATCGAATGCAAAACCGACTTGTGGCAATTACGATCCACCACCACGATATCACCGCTGGCGACGGTTGAATGCCACACGATTTTGTTGGATGTCGATGTACCGTTGGTCACGAAGAAGCAATGATCGGCTCCAAAAATCCGGGCTGCATTGCGCTCAGAAGCGGCTACTGGGCCGGTGTGATCGAGTAACTGCCCGAGCTCTTCGACTGCGTTGCACACGTCGGCGCGGAGCATGTTTTCACCGAAGAACTGGTGAAACATCTGCCCCACGGGGCTTTTCAAAAACGCAACGCCACCGGAGTGCCCAGGGCAATGCCACGAGTAGGAACCATCCTGAGCGTAATCCACCAGAGCTCGAAAAAACGGAGGCGCCAGACCATCGGTGTACGCCTTGGCTTCGCGCAGGATGTGCCGAGCCACGAATTCGGGCGTGTCCTCAAACATATGAATGAAGCCGTGCAGTTCTCGCAAGATTTCATTCGGAATATGTCTTGAAGTTCGGGTTTCACCATACAAAAAGATCGGAATGTCCGAATTTTTGTTGCGAATCTCGCTGATGAAAGATCTCAAATTATTGATGGCGGGTGCCATTGCACCTTCGTGAAATTCATCGTCATCGATCGACAAGATGAACGCCGAGGCGCGACTTTGTTGCTGGGCAAATTGGGACAAATCGCCATAATTGGTTACGCCGACGACTTCGGCACCTTCCCGTTCCATGGCTTCAGCCAGCGCTCGCACGCCCAATCCAGAAGCGTTACCCGATAGAAAATCCTCGTCGATAATGACCACGGGGAATTTGAATTTCATAAAGCCCTTTACAGCCTTTGGCGAATTGGGGTCGAAGTTATGGCATCTGGAATCGCAACGCGGAGCGATCGCGGATCGACTTCCCGGAAGGTACGAAGTTAATGCATCCCCTGGAAACTGACTAGTAGCCAACCGGTCAGCGACGGACCCACTGCAGCAGTTTATCGAGCGGCCAAGTATTCACCACCTGCGGCTTGGTCAGCCCCGCGCGACGCGCCTGCGTGATTCCGAACCGCATCACGTCCAGCCCTTCGATCGAATGTGCGTCCGTGTCAATCACGATGGGGATACCATGCCCCGCAGCAGCCATCAGATTCGCCTCAGAAAGATCCAAGCGATAGGGGCTCGCATTCAGCTCCATAATCTTGCGATGCTCGGCAGCGGCCTGAAATACGGCCTGCAGGTCGACTTCATACGGCGGTCGGCTTCCAAGCAGTCTTCCAGTCGGGTGTGCAATCGCGTCCACATGTGGGTTCGCCAACGCGCCCACAATCCGATCCGTGATCTGCTCTTTCGACTGCTTTTGCCCGTAATGAACACTGGCAATAACCCAATCGGCCTGAGCCAGCACTTCGTCCGGAAGATCCATCGGACCAGCTTCCAAAATATCGCACTCAATGCCTTTCAAGATCCGAAATCCAGCGGGCAGTTTCTTGTTCACCTTATCGACTACCTCCCACTGTGCCAACAGCCGAGCCGCATCTAAGCCTCCAGCCATGCTGACTCTCTTGGAGTGATCGGTAATAGCGATGTACTGTAGACCTCGAGCTCGAGCCGCAGTGGCCATCTCGTCCATCGAATTCGATCCATCCGATTCGGTGGTGTGCATGTGCAGATCACCCACAATGTCGCTCAGTTGAACCAACTCTGGAAACTTCCCCTTCTCCGCCCAGTTCAGTTCTTGACGACCTTCCCGAAGTTCGGGCGCGATCCACTGGAGCCCCAAGATTTCATACAGCTCCTCTTCACTACTTCCGCACAGGTACTGGTCGGGCGTTTCGATCTTCGCGACACCATATTCGTTGACCGTCATGCCAAGCTTCCGCGCTCGGCTGCGCACCGCAACGTTGTGTTCTTTCGAACCAGTGAAGTATTGCAGCGCCGCTCCGAAGCTCTCTTGCGGAACAACTCGCAAGTCAACTTGGAATTGATTGTCGACACGAATTGACATCTTGGTATCACCGCGCACGATCACGCTACTGAGCGCGGGGAATTCTTGAAAGCGATCCATGACCGCATCATGATCGTCGCTGACAACCAAGATATCGATATCACCGATCGTCTCTTTGCCACGGCGATAACTGCCCGCGAATTCTATTTTCTGGATCGCTTTACAGCCACCCAAATGACTCTTTAGACGTTGCACTAAATGCTCTGCCTGGTCAATTCGCAATCGCAGCGCAGCCGATTCGGCAATATCCAAACCTGCCAGGATAGCTTCTTCGGTCTTGGCGCCAAAGCCCTTCAGTGCGCGGACCTTTTGATCCAAACAAGCTTGACGTAGTTCTTCGAGCGATTGGATGCCAAGCTCCTTTTGCATCACCATCGCTTTCTTCGCACCCACGCCTGGAATACGCGTCATCTTGACCAACACCGCAGGCGTGTTAGCTCGCAACTCTTCGAGCTGTGGCAGCTTGCCCGTCTCGACCATGACTTTGCATTTATCAGCCAGCGTATCGCCGATGCCCGCGTATTTACGCAAGTCTTGGCTCGGATCAGCCAAAATGTCTGATACCTGCTCGGTGAGTTCGCGAATCGTCTTTGCGCCGTTGCGATAAGCTCGAACGCGAAACTGATTTTCGCCTCGCAGTTCGAGCAATTCAGCCATTTCATCGAAAATATCAGCGATCGACCCGTTGTCCATGAAGTAGCCCGTCTTGCCAACTATTGTGAGATTGATTTTGGAATCTCAGTTGTAGACCTACGGCCGCGCTTAAACAAGAAGCCTACTTTTGATCAGTTACTTTGGGCTGTCGCCAGTGCCTCGATCGGTTCGAACACAAATTGTTCATCGCGAAAATCGATCGACACCGATCCGCCTTCCGCGATATTGCCCTTGAGCAACTCGGTTGCAAGTGGATTTTGGATCTCGCGTTGGATGACTCGCTTCAGCGGCCGCGCGCCAAAAGCTGGATCGTAACCCTCTTCGGCAATATGATCGATCGCCGCGTCGGTGACCTGCATCTGGATTTGGCTTTGCTCCAGTTGCTTCTGCAAGCGATTCAATTGCAGTTTGACAATACTGCGAATCTGTTCGCGTTGCAGCGGATGGAACACAATCGTGTCATCGATGCGATTCAAGAACTCCGGCAAGAACTTCGTTTTCAAGGCTGTGTTCATCGCCTCTTGCAACTCTTCTTCGCTCGCGCCTTCATCAGTCAGTTTTTGGATGACTTGGGCGCCGATGTTGCTTGTCATCACGATCACTGTGTTCGTAAAGTTCACGGTGCGACCATGACCATCCGTAAGTCGACCGTCATCGAGCACTTGCAGCAGGATGTTGAATACATCGGGGTGCGCCTTCTCGATCTCATCGCAGAGCAACACGCTGTAGGGTCGGCGACGAACGGCTTCCGTCAACTTGCCGCCTTCTTCGTAGCCAACATATCCCGGAGGGGCACCAGTCAGCCGACTGACCGAGTGCCGCTCCATGAATTCGCTCATGTCCAGCCGCACCATGGCTTGTTCGTCGTCAAACATCACTTCAGCCAGCGCTTTGCAGAGCTCTGTCTTTCCTACACCAGTTGGCCCGAGGAATAAGAACGAACCGATCGGTCGATTCGGATCTTGCAATCCGCTGCGACTCCGTCGAACAGCATTCGATACAGCCGCAACTGCATCCTCTTGGCCGATCACGCGACCGTGAAGGCGTTCTTCCATGACCAGCAACTTCGCGCGCTCGGTCTCAAGCATGCGGCTGACCGGGACACCAGTCCAGTGACTGACCACGTTCGCGATTTCGTCCGCAGTGACTTCGGTTCGAAGCAGCTTGGCCTTTTCGGTTTGAGTGGGCTTATGAGTCTCTTCCTGTTCCATCTTGGTCGACAGAAACTGACGTTGCTTATCGAGCTCAAACAAACGCTGGTAATCAGCCTCAGTGACAGCTTGGCCACCTGATTGCTTTTCGCGAATCTGAGCGTCGAGCAACTTGAAGTCCTGTTCGGCTTTGTCCAGTTGTTTACGGACGGATGCCACGTCGCTCATACCCAGCTTTTCGGATTCCCATTGTTCGCGCAAGCTGGCCAACTCGCGCTGCACGTCTTTGATTTCGCTTTCAATGTCGTGCAGCTGATCATCGGTCGACGAATCGTTTTCTTCGACCAGTTGACGCTGAGCCAATTCGAGTTGCCGCAGACGTCGTTGAGCTTCGTCGATCTCTGCCGGTACGCTTTCTCGTTCCATAGCCAATCGACTGGCGGCCTCGTCGACCAAGTCAATAGCCTTGTCCGGTAAGAAGCGATCGGTGATGTAGCGATTCGAAAGATTGGCAGCCGCCACAAGTGCGGCGTCGCGAATCTTAACGCCATGATGCGATTCATAACGACTCTTCAAACCGCGAAGGATCGCAATCGTATTCTCGACCGTCGGTTCGCCAACGTGAACCGGTTGGAAACGACGTTCGAGCGCAGCATCCTTTTCGATGTGCTTGCGATACTCATCTAACGTCGTGGCGCCGATACACCGCAGTTGACCGCGAGCCAATTCGGGCTTGAGAAGGTTGGCTGCGTCGCTGCTACCCTCGGCGGCACCCGCTCCGATGACGGTATGCAATTCGTCGATAAACAGAATCACACTGCCATCAGCGTCTTTGACTTCGCGCAAGACGGCCTTCAACCGCTCTTCAAAATCGCCACGGAATTTTGCTCCGGCAACCAGAGCACCCATATCAAGCGCGACAACTCGTTTGTTCTTGAGGCTTTGTGGTACGTCACCTTCGACGATCCGCAATGCGAGCCCCTCGACGATCGCTGTTTTACCAACACCTGGTTCACCAATCAGCACGGGGTTGTTCTTGGTGCGCCTTGAAAGAACTTGAATGACGCGACGAATTTCATTGTCGCGCCCGATCACCGGATCAAGTTTGTTTTGAGTCGCCTGTTTAATCAGGTCGATACCGTATTTTTCCAAGGCATTGAACTTGCCCTCTGGATTCTGATCGGTGACCCGTGCTGACCCGCGAACGGCTTGCAAGGCTTTGAGCACATCCGATTCCTGAATGCCATTGAGCTTCAGAAGGCTCTGAGCTTTACCGTCGGTTTTGAGTAAGCCTAGGAACAGATGTTCCGTGCTTACGAACTCGTCCTTCATATCATCGGCGGTCTTGGCAGCGGCGTCGAGTGCGGCTCGCAAGCTCGGATTCACTTGAGGCTCACGGCCACCGCTCACCTTTGGCAAGCGTTTGAGTTCGTTGCCCGCCAGCGTGTGTAGTTGCTCTACAGCAACACCCAACTTCTTCAAAAGCGGGACGACGACGCCATCGGTTTGCTTGAGTAGAGCTTCCAACAAATGAAGGGTATCCATATCTGGATTCCCCATCTCGAGCGCGCGATTCTGCGCATCTGCGACTGCTTCCTGTGCTTTAACGGTCAATTTGTCAATTCGAAAAGCCATCGTCGTTCCTCTTCGTTGTGTCTGTACCCCAGCGAAAGATGTCCATGCTGCCAAAATGGCTTTTGTTCGCGGGTGTGACTCTAAGAGTAAGGAAATTTGATGCCAACCAAGCTCAATTTCAAGAAATAGCCCAACAATGCGTGGTGCTCTCTCGCATGTGGGTCGCTCCTGGTGGGACGCTTCTGGCGGGTGCGACCTGCTGACTAACCACAGGTAGCACTGAGTCCACGGATGAATCTGGGTAGAAGTGGGGGGCTGTTGGTGGGGCGCTCCCAGTTGGGCTCATGATTGCCAACCTTTTATCAGCTGAAAAACGATGGCCGTTTTGGGGTTGATAAGCTATTTCGATCCTTCGATTCAATGAGGTAGCGGAAGCCGTCAAGCCTTTCGAGGGCCTCCGCAGTGCTCTCTCAATCCTTGAGGGCGGTTGAATTACTGCGGCACGGTCAGTGAACTGCGGCAAGGTCAGTGAACTGCGGCACGGTTAGTGAATTGCGGCACGGTTAGTGAATTGCGGCACGGTCAGTGAGCCGACGGCGCTAGCCGCGGGTGGCCGAAGGAGCAATCGTTCATCGTCAATAAACCTGCCAATGCAGAATAACTTCCAGTTCAACTTGCATTTGAAGGAGCCAAATCCATGCACGCTCCAAACTTCGAGACCCGCGGCTAGTACCGTCGGCTCACTAGCACACTAGCCCGTCAAGCCTTTCGAGGGATGCCGCAGTACTCTCGAAATGCTTGACGCATTCCGCTACCACAAAGTTAAATTGTGTCGAAACACTAGGCCACTACTCGGGCAACCCAATGAGCGTTGATGAGGACGCGTCGCTAGTTCCAAATGCGCGCGGCGGGGAACGATAGAGGATCTCCGAGTTTGGAAAATCGATTCTAGCCTCGGCCCAGTCCTCGGCCATCTGAGTCAAACTGTTCAGGTGTTCTTCAACCCACTTGCGATGCGCTTCGATTTGGTGACGATCAAGATCCGGTGGAATCTGAAGCCTTGGGCCAAGCACGGCGCGACAGCGACTAAAGGGACGCGGAATTGCAAATTTATCCCAGGCCCTTTGGTTGCGCCACGGTCGATCGTACCCAACGCCCAGTGCGACCAGCGGTACTTGCAAGCGACTGGACAAATACACGGCACCCTGCGCAAGCTCCCGACGCGGCCCCCGCGGTCCATCCGGTGTGATTGCCAGGTTCATGCCCTTGCCACGATTCAGCAACTCTCTCAATGCTCCAGCGCCACCACGATTGGTTGAGCCGCGAACTGCATCCAGTCCCGCGAAACGAGCCACGTGCGACAAAATCTCCGCATCCTGATGTTGGCTCAGCAACATCGCCAATCGGCAGTGGGGTCTTAAATAAATCGGAAACGGAATGTACTCGTGCCAGAATACAAAGATCACCGGCCCGCGAAACATTTCATCCGCAGGATCAGCCTCGCGTTCATAACGCATCATGCGATAACTAAGCGTCGACATCCAAGCATTGAGCGACTTGACCAGCGCAAATCCAGCCGTGCGCCACACCAAGCTTGGCACTCGCAAATTTCGAAGCTTTGATCGTGAGATTAGAATCGCTCTACTCCTCCGTGCCGGACGCTGCTGCGTTTACAGTATGAACTTGCTTAGGTCTTCATCCTTGCAGATCTCAGCCAACCGCTCGTCTACATAATTCGCATTAATCGTGACTTGGCTTGCACCTGCGTCTGCAGCATCAAAATTCAATTGCTCGAGCAATTTCTCTAGGATCGTGTACAGCCGCCGTGCGCCAATATTTTGCGTCGTTTGATTGATCTTGAATGCATATTCAGCAATCCGATCAATGGCGTCCTGCGAAAACTCAAGTTGCACTTGCTCCGTTCCCAGCAGGGCTTGGTACTGTTTGGTCAGCGAGTTTTTAGGCTCCGTTAGAATGCGTACGAAGTCCTCTTTGGTCAATGCATTGAGTTCGACGCGAATCGGAAATCGTCCCTGCAATTCAGGCATCAACTCGCTGGGCTTGCCGTGATGAAACGCACCGGCGGCAATGAACAGAATATGATCGGTCTTTACATAACCGTGTTTGGTTTGCACGGTTGTACCTTCTACAATCGGTAGCAAATCACGTTGCACACCTTGTCGTGAAACGTCTGCGGATTTGCCTTCGCTGGCGATCACTTTGTCAATTTCATCAATGAAAATGATCCCCAGATTCTCACTGGCTTCAATCGCGCGAGCACTAATCTTGTCATCGTCAATCAGTTTGTCCGCTTCTTGTTCGGTGAGGACTTTGCGAGCCTGAGCGACACTCATCGAGCGACGTTTATTGTTCTTGGGAATGAACTTTTCAAACATGCCTTGCAGGTCCAAGTCCATGTTCTCCAGCCCTACACCACCGACCATAATCGGTGAGCTCTTTTGTTCGATCGAAAACTCAACGGGCTTGTCTTCCATCAGACCATCGCGGAGCATACCTCGCATTTTTTCGCGAGTTCGCGTACGCCGCGCTAGAGCGTCTTCATCGCTTTCCTCTGCTTCGTCCGCTTCGTCAAAATCCAAACGCGAGGACGGAAGCAGCAGATCTAGCAAACGCTCCTCAGCTCGACTGGCCGCTTCTTGACGCACTCGTTCCTTTTCTCGAGCGCGAATCATGCTGATGGCGTTTTCGATCAGGTCGCGAACCATGCTCTCCACGTCGCGGCCGTAGTAGCCAACTTCGGTGTACTTCGTGGCTTCTACTTTGACAAAGGGAGCCCCGGTCAGCTTGGCTAAACGCCGCGCGATTTCCGTTTTGCCAACGCCGGTTGGACCAGCCATCAGAATGTTCTTGGGGCTGACCTCGGCTTGCA
>JANRMD010000482.1:0-17302 GCA_033761895.1 Pirellulaceae bacterium
CGGAGCTGTTGGAGATCAGCCCCGTCTGCTTCGAGCGTGTAGTAGAAAATCTGGCCGAGTGCCGTTGCATCAGGACCTAATGTGGGCATCACGCCTGACGGCAATTTTGATAAAGCCACATTCATTCGCTCGAGAACGCGAGAACGAGCCCAGTAGTAGTCAACTTCATCCTTAAAAATAATGTAAACCATCGAGAAGCCGAAACCCGAGAAAGAGCGAATCGACTTAACGCCTGGAGTACCTGATAAGCTCACCGTAAGTGGGTATGTGACCTGGTCCTCAACGTCCTGTGGTGACCGACCCTGCCATTCGGCCATAACGATCACTTGCTTTTCGCCAATATCGGGAATCGCATCGATGGTCGCGTGTGTAAGCGAGTAATATCCTAGTCCGAGGACAACAAGGGAAATAAGCAGGACAAGAAACCGATTATCGAGACACCAGCGAATGATAAAGTTTGTCATGATGTGGCCGCTTCGATAATTGACTAGTGTTTGTGTCCAGCCGGCAATGTTGGCTGACTCGATGGTGGCTGTGACTTATCAGTCGTTGGCGAAGGCATCGCGTGACCAGCGTGGCCCGACATACTGGCAGCCTGTCCGGAGGGATACAGCAGGCTGGGCATGCCCTCAATCTGCCGCTGACTGTCTAGCAGGAAACCGCTTTGGACAACAACTCGGTCATTTTCTTCGAGTCCACCGAGCACTACAAAGTAATCGCGTCTTTTTCCAGACTCATCAACTCCTATCGCCCTCGAACCGAGCCTTACCTCAACTAGTTCGTAAGCACCTGTGTCGGTCAACCGGTAACAAATTTGACGACGCCCAGTATCTAAAACGGCCGAAACCGGAACAGCCAGTTCCGATTGATCCTCCATGCTTGCCATCTCGGTCATGTCACGCATTTTGATTTGAGAGGGCTCTTTGCCGCCTGAAGTGGCCGGTGCTTGCGGGGCGGAGCCAAGGCTCAACGCTGGCGCATCAACCGAATCTGTCTTTGCGGTGGAAGAATGCTCACTTGATGTGATTGGCACTCGCTCAAGTGCCATACTACAGATCGGACAGCGTCCCACATCCTCCTGAATGACCTCAGGATGCATCGGGCACATGTACATTCCTTCGATTCCAGTCGGTTCGGGGGAACCGTCAGGGCGAAGCGGCACACGAATCGTCGCTTGAGCATACATCATCGGCTTGAGCCGGTGATCTGAATTTTTTAGGTTCACGCGAGCGCGAATCGTACGCGTGGAATCGTCGAGAAACGGGTCGATGAAAGTAACTGTCCCTGTGAATGACTCACCCTTATAAGCTTCCAATGTCACTTCAACGGGCTGGCCGACTCTTACCCATGCAACATCAAATTCGTAGATATTTAGATAGAGCCAGATCGGATCGAGGTTAGCAATTCGATACAGAGGATCTCCCTCTTATACGTATTGACCAGTGCGAACACTTTTCTCGATGACAGTGCCCTGAAGCGGCGAGTAAACTGTGACGTGCGTTTGCTCCTTGCGTGTACGCTCGATTTCTGAAATCTGCTCCGGCCTCAAGCCCCACAATCGCAACTTCTCTCTCGCCGCCTCTAAATTCGATTCTGCGAACCGATCCAGCGTTCGTTCGTTGCCGATACCACGCTGCCCGTAGGCCTCGACTGCACGGATCAATTCCGCCTGAGCGGCATACAGTTCGGGGCTATATAAATCTACAAGGTGGTCGTTTTGCTTTACCTGTATGCCAGTAAAGTCGACATACAAGCGATCTATACGTCCTGAGATTCTTGCAGTGATGAGTTCTACCTGCCTTTCGCTGTAATCAAGCTTGCCGACCGTTCTTATTTCTTTGAAAAGCTCGCGTCGCTGGATCGCTTCCGTCTCGATTCCGGCGCGTTTTTCAAGATCATCTTTTGCGTTTGGCAATTCTGAGACCGGAATGAGTTTCATTCCGCAGATGGGACAAGCTCCGGGGTTTTGCAAACGAATTTGCGGATGCATCGAACAGGTCCAGGTTTCAGACTGGACGTTCTTAGACTTCTCGCTTGCAGGTCTCGATACGACGAACGCAATTAGTAGAGCGATAAAGCCAACGACGACGCCGGCTCTTAGGAGGAAACGATATGCGTTCATGATGCTCCACTCACACTTACGACTTCTTCGTGAGAGAAAATGTACTGACGGACAAACTTGAAAATTTCGATAACCAGCATCGGAGTAAGAGCTAGGACAACTACCATGCTCCATTCCCCAAGCGAATGAGCCGGCACATCAAAGATGTCCTGGGTGAAAGGGAACACTGCGATACTCAGCTGCAACAATCCTGAGACGACGACCGCCAGAAGCAGGTATGGGTTTGTCCACAGACCAAGCTGGAGCAATGTAAGCTTCGTGCTGCGAGCAGCAAGCGCTCGGAAGAGTTCCGCATATACAACAACGCAGAACGTGAGAGCTCGAGCGCGGTGTATGTTGTCAGGCTCGTGCTGGATACTCATGGCGAATGCCAGGATTCCCACCAGGCCGACTAGGATGCCTTGCAAAAGAATCGAAAAGCCTAAACCCCAGGAGAGTATCGACTCACCGGCACGCCGAGGGGGATGGTTCATGACGCCGGGCTCGGGCGGTTCCAGTGAAAGCGCTAGTGCTGGCAGCCCATCCGTAACGAGGTTTATCCAGAGCAGTTGAATCGGCAACAGCGGCGCGGGCCAGCCTAGTAAACTGGCCACCAACATCAAGAGAATTTCTCCGAAGTTACATGACAACAAGAATTGCAAAACTTTTTGGATGTTGTCGAAGATGCCGCGTCCCTCCTCCACTGCACTTACGATTGACACGAAGTTGTCGTCAGTAAGTATCATGTCCGATGCTTCCTTTGTAACGTCGGTGCCTGTTATCCCCATCGCGATGCCGATATCAGCTGCCTTTATTGCGGGCGCATCGTTCACACCGTCACCTGTCATGGCGACAACATGTCCGCGAGCTTTCCATGCATTGACGATTCTCAGTTTATGTTCGGCCGTTGCGCGTGCGTACACCGATATCGCCTCGACTTGCTCAACAAGTTCGGAATCGGACATTTGTTCCAATTCCGGTCCAGATATGGCTCGGTGTTCTGGGGAAGAAAGTCCCAGCTTTTGGCCAATTGCAAGTGCGGTTGCTGGATGGTCGCCTGTGATCATAACCGGTCGAATCCCGGCCTTCCGACAATTGCTGACAGCGACTTTGGCTTCCTCGCGTGGTGGATCAATCATGCCAACCAATGCAACGAAGACCAAATTTGCTTCTAGATCCTGATTCGACAACTCGCTGACGTCAGGCTTATAAGCTAAAGCCAACACACGTAGGGCACGAGAAGCAAGTTCTGCATTGGCCGCTAGAATTCGGTTTCGTGATTCTTCACCGAGCAACTGAAGCTGCCCGTTTTGCAACGACTGTGTACACTTGCTGAGCAGAACTTCCGGCGCACCTTTAGCGTAGAGCATCCGACTAGACCCGTCACGAATCACTGCAGACATCAGCTTTCGTGCGGAGTCAAATGGTATCTCTAATACCGTTTCGGACCTTCTAGACGAGAGATCGATTCCTGCTTTCATAGCCGCAACGACTAGTGCACCTTCGGTGGGATCGCCAATTACTTGCCACGCTTGGTCACCATGCGAGTCGGGCGTGATTTCAGCTCCGTTGCACCAACTGCCGATCTTCAGAGCAACGTTTAAATCATAAGCTGCATTTACATTGACTACTTCGCCGTTTTGCAGGAATGAGCCTTGCGGTGCGTACCCTATACCGGTTACCTGATAATTCTCAGAGAGCGTAACAATCTCTTGGACTGTCATCTCATTTCGCGTCAACGTGCCGGTCTTGTCGGAACATATCACAGAGACTGACCCTAGCGTTTCTACACTGGGTAACTTTCGCACAAGCGCATTGCGTTTGGCCATTCGTTGAACACCCAGCGCCAAGGCGACTGTTACAACAGCGGGAAGGCCTTCGGGAACAGCTGCAACTGCTAAGCTGACAGATACCAACAACGCCTCAATAACACTACCGCCGCGCCAAACTTGCAATCCAAAAATCAATGCGACAATTACCAAGCAGATGACAATCAAAACGCGACCTAGGTCAGCAAGTCGACGCTGTAACGGTGTAGGTTCGCTTTCATTGCGCGATAACATTCCCGCAATATGTCCGAGCTCGGTTTGCATGCCGATGCTGGTCACTATCGCCCATGCTTTACCTGCTCCTACTACGGTTCCCATGTAAATCATGTTGCGACGATCACCTAAAGGCGCGTCAGATGGCAGCGAAACATCAGCGTTTTTTTCGACAGGCAGTGATTCTCCTGTAAGGGATGCTTCTTGTACTTTCAAACTAGACGATTGAATGAGCCTCGCGTCTGCAGGGACATTGTCGCCAGCCTCTACTTGAATAACGTCACCTGGCACCAGCGAAGTAGCCGGTACGGTCTGATGAAGCCCTTCGCGCACGACCTTGGCCGTCGGGGCTGACATCCTGAGCAAAGCAGACATGGAACGCTCTGCGTGCTGTTCTTGAACGAAACCTATGACTCCGTTGAGTAGAACGATTGCCAGGATTGCAAACGCGTCTACCCATTCGCCTAGAACACCTGAGAGCATCAACGCAAATATGAGTATAAGAATTACCAAGTCTTTGAACTGCGCGATGAATCGTTTCCACGGTGGAATCGGTGGTGTTTCGTTTAATCGATTCTCGCCGTACATGGTGTGCCGATTGCTAATCTCGCTGGCGGTCATGCCTTTCTCCAAGGCGACGCCCGCGTGGGCCAACGTTAGCTCGACAGACATTTCATGCGCTGGCTTTGGTAGAAGCTGACCGCGACTTCCGTTCACATTGCCCTCACATTTACAAAATCAGTTGGTTTGGCGGCGAATTGTTGTTGGCAATCTCGCGAGCAGAAGAAATAAGGATGCCCCCGGTAGCTTCCTGTAAATGTGGTATTCGAGCGACCGATTCTCATTCCGCAAACTGGGTCGGTGGCGACGTCCCCTTGAAATTCTTTGCTTCCTCGATCAATCTGCAGATAGTCGTCAAGAAACTCAATTAAGCGATCTTCGGTCCATTTCAACACTAAATTAGAATCGACCTCATCAAGCAACATTGTTAATCTGTCTCGTTCGTTTATCTTAATAAACATAGGCATCATAGACACTTCGCAGCAAACAAAGATCGTCTCGATGGAAACATCATGCTCGACAGCGAACGCCAGACTTGTGCTGGCAGGAAACCGTTCGCAATAGCCGAACCAGTACGAAATACGACCGAAGGGGGTGTCCTTGGCAAGACAGGCATTGGCAAACTGCGACGCAAGAATCTCGATCCTCGGGCGGATGATCTGGTCCATCAACGTTAATGCAGTGGACTCAAAAAGCGTCTTTCGCTCGGCAAGAGCAGTCATATAGCGACTCGCATCTTCCGGCGCCCAACGTGATTCGCGTCTCACTTGTTCAATCTCGCGTTCTAAACGCATTTGGAAATCGCGCATATCGTTCACGGTCTTGCTCCCTGAGTGTGCATTTCGATCTAGCAAGTTTTGGATGCCAAAATCGCTCGGTCTCTTCAGAGATAAAGGTGCGGCAATTTGCCTCACTTATCAATCGGCGTAAGTGTGGGAGATGGAAGGTTTAGGAAAACTAGTCCAGATCGATGAAGGACCAAACGAATGACGGCATACAATGGATGAGTCGAACCGATGACCTCAAATTCCTGCGGAAAATCGGAATTTCAAGCACCATTCTGGAAGGTTTTGCCATTTTACACACGTCAAGGTTACTAATACCGCAGCGCAGTTCTAGCGTTTCGCCGAATTGTGGTTTAAGAAGTCCGTAGGAGAAAGCATGAGAAAAACTTGGTTCCGTTGGCATGCTGTTCGTATTTGCACTAGATGATACTTGGCATTGCAGGACGCTGTTGGCCTCGATTTCAGCTTGTGCGCAGGCGCAGACTTGGACGCGGTTTAATCGTTGCTTATTTCATTTTTCGCTTCAGTATATCGTTAAGTAATCGCAAATTACCCCCAACTGGCCAGTGGAATTTGATCAACATCAATTCTCAACGCCAATAGTTTGCGTCGGCGTGTTTCGGTGTGACTTCTACGAGCTTGCTCAATACGCCGCTGATAGTATTCGATTTGCTGGGCAGTCAGGAGAACACACTTCGACCGGATTCGCGACACTGCACTCATTAGAACCTTTTGCAAGAATTGCGGTGCAGTATTAATTGGCACCATTTGTGCGAGATTTACATTTGTGCGAGATACTTGCGCATCCCTGTGGAGAGTGCGAAAGCTGTTGCACAGAAATTTGCACTTCTTTATGAAGGCTGAATGAAGGTTCGGCATCTAATCTCATATGGCGGAGATCAGCGGAGCTGGTCCTTTATGACAGCGAGGGATCGCAAACAATCTCGTTAAAAGCGAGGAGTAGATCGTGCGTAAGTTTCTTGGTTTCTTAATTGCGGCGGGACTAATTGTCGCAGTAGCTGGAGCAACTCAAGCGCAAACTGTACAGGGTTGCGGCGGGACGGTGCAGAGTTATCAGCGATATTCGTATCAGCCTGCCCCAACAGGTGCGGTAGTTCAGAGTGGTGTAGTAAACGGACCAGTAATACCGTCACCTGCGGCTGTCAATCCGCTTCCTCAAGTGTACCGCCGCTTTTCGTACGCGCCTCAGAGCTACTACGGCAGCACGACCGGACACGGGAAAAACCTGTGGGAGTATGCCAAGGGCGATTCTCGCCGCTACCGACCATAACTAGGTAATGCGTCTCAAGCCTCACGCAGCACTCGAGCGTTGCCATGGCATCGGAAACTCGGTTTCAGCATTCGATTGTTAACGCCGAGTTTTTTATTGATAGACAGGCGGTCCAAGTTCTTAGAGCGGGCTCTTCAACCTCAAAAAGAGACGCTCAATGAAGTAATGGGTAGTGATAGCCAGTGAGGCAGTCAGCAAAAAAATGAGCAGGACATAAGGGATACAGTTTTAGATTGGATCATGGGGCAGACGCGGAGCGAGCGGCTGAGGAGGTAGCAGTGTAAGCAGCGGCAACTGAATGACGTACATGCCGTAGCTAATTTTGCCTAGCCACCTAAGACCGCGATTCTCAAAGAGCTTGGCCAGCGGTGAATTTCGTATGCTCAGCAAGGCGAACAAACTCTTTGCGCCGTGTCGCAAGAACTGCCACCCAAACCAGAACTGAACAGGCAGCGGCAGTCCAAGCATTACCCAGCTCCCGGAATCCATGCTCATTGGCGCCATCATCAAGTTCATGAGGCGACTGGAGAAAACGGGAAACATCGCACTGATCAATAGGCGTACGGTGAAAACGGCGGATCCGAGAAAAGTCTCCAATAGTCTCGCGGTCTCATGCCCATGTCGCGATTGTTGAGAGTTCGTCGATTCGCGACGAAGTTCAATCGGCTGATAGCCCAGTTTTGCGTATGGCCTCGCTGGGGGCTCGTGTATCCGCATTGGCGGGTGGATAGTTGAATTGAATCCGTGCGCACCATGTTGCTAAATTGACGGTCGTATCAACGACTGTGGGGAGCTTGCGCAGTCCATTCTTGACTCTTCGCAAGCACGCCGCACAGGTCGTTCCTTCGACACTGATCTCAAGCGACCTCGCCGTTTCTGTTGCGATCATCGTGCAACTATCTGCTTGCGGAAGCCGTCGCTCGGTACCCTGCATCTTCAACGGCATGAAGAAGGCTCTCAAGGTTTGCGTTGCCTTCGACTGCTGCCACCCCCCGTTCGAGATCAACACGGGTAGATGTGACTCCAGGAAC
Organism: Pirellulaceae bacterium; assembly: GCA_033761895.1. Classification (GTDB taxonomy): domain Bacteria; phylum Planctomycetota; class Planctomycetia; order Pirellulales; family Pirellulaceae; genus Aureliella. The sequence continues at coordinate 7,812 of JANRMD010000482.1, forward strand.
TTGTCGAAGTGCTGACTCGACTGCTGAGCGGCAGTGCTCGCACGTCATCCCGCTTACCAGCAATTCTTGTTTTTGTGCAGAATCTGCCATTTGCCATTTCCTCGATGAAAGCGCTACGATTGACACTGATCGATAGGCGTTGGATGCCAATCGGGAACTTACTCTTCATCGGCAACGCAAATTTCCAGTCGAAACACTCTCATCGAGCTTTTCGAGCGACTGACTCTTGGCGGCAGTCTTCGGTTATAACCTTCTCTAATCCACCCGAAATGTGAATTTATTTTCCCACTGACTAAAATTTATAAAAACCTGAATCGAACATGAAGGTTGTTTGGCCGGTAAAGGCGGCCCGAAATCCACTATGCTAACATTCACCACTCACATATTATTGCTGCTCACATTTGTTTGCGGCCAAGTCTTGAGTGGAGTTTCGTGCTGCTGTTTGGTCCGATCACTCGGGGTAAGTAATCCTACCCAATCTGCCGCTTTTGACCGAAGCGAGGCATCGAGTTGTGCTAAATGCTCAGCCCAGCGTGGCGGCCAAGTGTCCGTGGGCTCTAGTGATCAGAGAACTGCTTGCCCAGGTGGCGAACTGCAATCACGGGGCAGTACTTGCTCCTGTACGAAGCTTGTACTAATTGCAAACCCAAGCGAAGATTTGCTATCGATCACGAATAACGTGGTTGGTTGGATAGTACCTGCCTATACCTGCACTTGCTTCAGCAGGTTCGCTCTGCTTATTGCTGGGCGCTTTGAGGTGCCAGCTCGCTTCGGCGGCGTATCGTGGCAATCGGTAGCCTGTAACTGGAGAAATTGAATTGAGCGTTCAACTCGCGTGTTGACTCTCTGCTCGCTCGCCTTTTTCATGCGGATGAAGGCTATTTCAATTTACAAACAGGTAGACCATGTTCACTAGAATCATATTGCTCGGTGCTCTCATTCTGTCTTCGTTTGCCGCTAGCTTAGCAGTTGCAATTAAGGCTTCCGGTGACGAATCCGTATCCAAAGCAAGTGAACCCATTTGCCGTATGAAGCAATCGTACTGCTGTCTTGACAAACGTCCGTGCTGCCGTCGCTGATTGCGACGGGAAGTAACTCAGAACTTGACTGGCTGCATGACCTTTTCATGCAGGTAGTCTTTTTCATGCAGGTAGTCTTTTTCCAACTTTGGAGTGAAGAATGCACGAGCCACAGTCATCAAACAAAGCGGATGGGATGCAAGATGCGCCATCTAACTTGGATTTAAAAACGTGGGTAGTTGAGGCTTCCTGCGGCAATAGAATGTACCAACGACAGATCTACGACTATTTGGCGCCAAGGATCTATCGAGTTATACGTCGAATCGTCGGCTCAAGCGAAGCGGACGATGTGATGCAGGATTTTGTGATTCAGTTGTTTTCGAAACTAAAACAATTTCGGTTCGAGTCGTCCCTTGAAACATGGTCGCATCGAATGGCTGTCAATGAAAGCTTGCAACATTTGCGAAAGAAGCATCGCGAAGAGGAACGAAAGCGGAAGTTCGCGGACCATGCAGGATTGGCTACGCCACATACTGCTTTGGCCGTACAGGATGAAGCAGAGTTGCTACACGCTGCCATGGGAAGGATTTCCGGTGAGCAGCGGGCACTCTTGCATATGAAAGAAGTTGAAGGTATGGGATATCAGGCCATAGCGAGCATACTTGGCATCCCCGAAGGGACTGTCGGATCTCGCCTGAATAAGGCTCGAAATGACCTCCGTTCATCGCTTATTGGGCTGGGATGGGAAGTGTAATTATGAATTGCGAAACTGTTTGCGAAAAGCTTTCGGCATACCTAGACGGCGAACTGCCCGATATCGAAGAGCTTCAGGTGCAGAATCACACTGATTCATGCGCGGGTTGTCGCGTGCAACTAGAACAATTCGTCGCAATCAGCGGAATGATTCGCCGCTGTGAAGCTGCAAACGGTTTTATGCCATCGTGGGAATCCTTTGAACACCAGCTCGACCGAAGAGCTGTTGAACTGAAGAGCCGTTCAATCTATCGGTCGAAAAGGGGCTTGGGTGTGCTTGCTACAGCTGCATCGTTCGCGATTTTGTGGTTGGCCATCTCGAATGCTCGCAATTCTAATCTTAATGATCGCGATGTTGCGGGTAGTTTTCATGCTCACTCATCAATGGCAGTCGATTTCCAAGACGTATTTAAGTTGGCACAAACTGAACCCCAGCAGGCAATCGGCCGGCTCGCCGCAAAGTATCAAGGGAAGGAACTCGATCGCGATGGGACAATTGATTACTTAGGATATGAACCGACACTTTTTCAACGTTTGCCAACCGGTTTCACCCGCACGTCAACGCATGTGCTCAACATGCCATGCTGCAAGTGTTCTGCGTCTATTTGTGAACGTATCGACCGTACTTCGCTGATCGTTTTCGAACACAAAGACGAACAGCCCGTTTGGTTTGGTGATTTGCCTTCGATCGAGACGCAATGTAGCGGTAAGATTTGCAAAATCATCGAAGCCGCTGGCCAACTCGCTGTGAGTTGGAAGAACGACGATCGTCAATTAACCATGATCGGTGCGAATGACATTTCCGAAGTCAACCAGTGGGTAGCTTCAACCCTCAAGTTGTAGATGGGCTCCTTCACCGGCGATGCCAGATGAACTGACAGATGATGCAGCAAAGGAACTTTACCTGTCACCTGGGGGACGGTACACGGCGACTGATGTCGTTGCCAATGGGAATGTTACAGCGTCGCAAGAGTTCAACGGAATAAAATCCGTACATGACATGAATCCCAAGTCAGGCGATGGTATCTGCCCGATCACTGAAACCAAAGCAAATCCAAAGTTTTCTTGGATCATTGACGGGAAGGCCTACCAGTTCTGCTGCACACCATGTGTCGATGAGTTTCTCAAAGCCGCTGAGGCTTCGAACGATCCGCTTGCCGATCCTGATTCGTTCGTGAAGTAGTTGCGAGGTATGCCATGAGTGCTTTGCGAAGCTGTTATTGGATCCTATTTTGGCTTACTGTAAGTTTGATTAGCTAAGTTTGATTAGCTTCGCTCATGCAGGCCATCAGCCGCTACCAACCAAAGACGTACAAGTCGATACGTATCGAGGCTACATCACTTTGTCTGGACAGGCTCGCGATGCGATAGGACTTGAAACTGCTGAAGTATCTGTTGGTGAGGTATCGTCGCGACCGTTTGTATACGCCAAGATCGCATGGGTTTGATAGGCGTACGACCCGAAAGCGATAGCATCTTCCTCGGCGAATTCATGAACTGATTTATTGATTTCTTGGGAAATAAACCCTAGTTGATCTAATCGGCATTAACCGCAAAGCCGATACAAGATGCATGCTGTCATTTTACTTGACCTCGCCCAGTTATGGATTGCCATCAACTCGTTTGCTAGCGTAACTCGCTTGCTTGGTTCTTAATTGTCCGGCTTTTCACTCGGGCCGCGTTCATTTACGCGCGGTCGGCTTCGATACAAGGATGCAGTCAAGTCAACTTCCGAACAGCAATTGCTTCTCAACATTGTGCGATTGCGGTATGTCGATACTACATCGACGAGCGGGACAGAGACACCAAAGCAACTTTTGCGCTTCTGGTAGAAGTTTCAAGACTGGAATTGGAATCAACTAGGTCCAAGGCTCCCATCTTAACGCTACCGCTTGGCGGCTAAGTTGCGGCAGATTGATTTGAGATCGCGAACTCTTGGATTCTATTTCCTAACGCCGACAACCAATCTCATGCAAATGAACTATACAAAAATTGTCTGTGCGATTGGTCCCGCAACCGAAGATAGAGTAGGTTGGCGGAGCTCGTCGAAGCTGGAATGGATGTCGTTCGCTTGAACTTCTCACATGGAACATACTATTCCCAACGTCGCGCCGCCCGGCAAATCACTAATCAGCGTTTCGCTCGTCAATGTCACTGAATCAAATGAATCGCTCGTGCCAGTCGTGACTAAGCAGCTTCGCGAGTTCTTCGGACCTCAAGTCGACTTATGTGTTCATTCAACATTCCGAACGCACTCCCTCAACAGCCTGCAAATTTCAATCGCTCGGCTCGCAACACCACCTTGGACAACGGCATCATTCTCAGCAGCGACTTTCTTGAGACTTCATCTTTCCAAGGTGCGTTTGTCAGTGGACGCAAAACTGCGAGCGCACTACTTTAGGTGGATTGATTGGGGTTCATTTCAATTCAAATGTTTAATTTACTTGGCTGCCTATTCCGCACGACGCGCTTCCAGAGTGCGCGCACGAGAGGCTGGTTGATGAAGTGCAGGTTCATCCCGACCGTCGCCATCGAAGTCGCCGACGATGACCGTGCCTTCATCAGATTCAAGCTGAAAGACTTGATCAGTCGCATCAATGTGACCGTTGCGATTGGAGTCCACGAAGACTTGATCGCCTCGGACGACGGCGAGCTCATCGATACCATCGCCATCAAAGTCACCCACAATCGGCACGTCTCCAGCCTGGCCAAATTCGACTTGTCGATCGTGCAACATGCTCAGACGCCCATCGCCATCAATGTCTAAGGTCCAGTTGCCGTCGCGGAATACGCCGATGGTAGTGATACCATCGCCGTTAAAATCACCGCTGACCGCAATGTCGCGGCCCCCACCGAACAGAAAGACGTGATCGATCACATCAGCCCGAGCTGGACCTTGTTGACTCCGTTGCAACCACCGCGGCTCATCAGGAGCTTCATCCACGCGAGGCGGCAGGTTCTTGGGCTTAATGCGCCGCATGTTTTCCGGATCCGGTAAGCCGGGCTCGGCGGCCAGCGCACGCTCATCACCAGTCCACTTCTTACCAAATACACCTGCGTCATCTTTACCGTCCCCATCCCAGTCACCCACGACCGGTTGATCACCCTGCGTGCCCAGCTTCAACCAGATGTCTTTCTCATCCCAGCGGCCATTGCCATTGAGATCAATGAACCATTCGCCATCAATGAACAGCGCGACTTCGTCAAAACCATCGCCATTGAAGTCACCCGCTAGAGGCTGTGCGTCAGGCAAATCGAACACAATGCGGCTCGACAATGGCAGTGGCCTTGGAGTCGGCTTGGATTTGTCGTAAGTGCTAATGATTTTCCAGGTACTCTCTTTCATACCGCGAACTGTCCAAGCGTAAACATCCAAACGATCCGCTTGCTCGGCAACATCGACTTCATCAAGCGGTTCGCCAGTGCGCCGACCGCGCGGGAATCCGCCATTAATGACACTCAAATGCCAAGTCGGTGGCGCATCATGCCCAACTCCGACTAACAACGGCAAAGGTGACCATATCAGTGGCTGCCCAGTGATGAGCTGAGCCGGCGCATAAAGCTGCGGTTCCGGATACTTGATGTTGATCTCTGGCGGCTTGGGTGGCAGCGGCGGAGTTTGTGGCGGATCTTTTGCCACCACAAGTTCGCTGAAGTTGTTCAGTTCCGAGCGCCCGCCTGCCACTACATTAATCGCAAGCAGCGCGTCAAAGTTAGCCAACGTATTGGGATCGTCGACAGAAAATAACTCGAGGATGCTCTGTGGAATGGCATCGCCTTTGTTGACACCCACACCACCTGTTGTGCCTGGTGTGTCAATACTATCGATGTAGCCCACGGGCTGTGATTCGAACAAGTGATAGGCAGCTTCTCGCAGCCCATTGAACTCGAAGTAGCCATTGGCGTCAGTCACAACTTCAACATACGGACCTTTGTAAACCCCAGGCAGCGCCCGATCACTTGTCACCAGGGAACCGTTCATAAACCGCAACTGAATTCGAACGCCTGCAATCGGAGTATCGTCGACCGTCTTTGATCCGTCGCGAACATCGCGAATGTTGGCAGGTGCCAAGCCATCTTTGGTCTTGATAACTGGTCCGTCCTGATAGACGTAACCCGAAATTGTGGCTGGGGGGACTTCACAGAAATTTGCTTCCGTAACCATCATGCCAGATTTCAACACGATCGCGCTGATTACATCGTCAACTGAGTCATCTCCGCCCGTCGCTGGTGCCAGTTGGCCGCCTTGGAAATAACCCAATGGCTGCGTCTCACGAACGGAATACGTCCCAGGCCGGAGATTGGTGAACTCAAAATCGCCGCTCGCATTCGTGCGAGTCGTAGCAATGACGTTGCCTGTCGCATCCAGCAGCTCCACCAGGACGCTCTCAAGCGCCTTTTCATTTGCATCCTGAATGCAGTCGAAATCAAGATCCGCAAACACATTGCCAGAAATTGAACCTGGCAGTTGCTCGTAGAAATCATAATCCACTAACGACGCACCGGCTCCAATTGCGATTGCCGAAATCACATCTTGAATTGTGTCGTTGCCGCCACCGGACCCTGCTTTTTGACCACCTTGGAAATAGCCGCCCGGCTGCTGCTCGCGAACCGTGTAGTTGCCCGGATGTATGCCAGTGAACTTGTACTGACCGGATGCATCGGTTTGTGTAGTGCCAACCACTGCGCCGTTCTGATCAAGCAAAGTAATCGTTACGCCCGCGATGGGTACTTCACCAGCGTCCATGACGAGATCCTGATCCAAGTCAACGTAAACGTGACCACTAATCTCGCCTGGAGGGATTTCGCAGAAGTCATAATTGACAAGCGCAACGCCCGCACCAACGGCGATCTGAGAAATCAAGTCAACCTGCGAAGAGTCTCCGCCACCGCTGCCTGCCCGTTGCCCAGCTTGCAGCAACCCACTTGGCTGCACTTCGCGAACAGAATAAGTGCCGATCGGCAAATCGTCAAAACGATAGTTTCCGCCAACGTCTGTTTTGGTCGTCCGAATCACAACGCCGTTTGAATCAAGTAACTGGACCGTAACATCTTCAAGATAGCGATCCCCAACAGCATCGACAATGCAATTGCCATCGGTGTCAACCAACACATGACCTGCGATACTGCCCGGAAGCAACTCACCAAAGTTGTAATCGATTCCCGCGCGACCTGATGGCAATCGAATTTGCGTTAGCACATCACCGGTAACATCATTTGCACCCGTCGTCGTTCCACTGATCGTGCCCACAGCAGCCTTACCGGGTTTGTAATCAGTCGGTGTGACTTCCGTAATCCGATAAGTTCCGGCCGGCAGCGACAAGAATTGGTAGAATCCCTGAGCGTTTGAATGAGTCTCGGCGACCTTTTGCCCTTGTTCGTTGAAAAGCGTTACCAACACATTGGCCAGCGGTGTTTCACCGTTATCGCGCCGGCCATTATTGTTTTCGTCGAAAAACGCATGTCCGCTGAGTTCGCTCGGCATCAACTCACAGAAGTCATATCCGGTCGCAGTAATGCCACTGTTCAAAACAATCTGAGTTATCTCACTCCCGTTGGCAATATTGCCACTGACCGATCCGAGCTGAGCCACGCCTTCCAGTAAACCTGTCGGTGTGAATTCGACGATCGAGTACGTGCCCGGTCGAAGGTCAATAAACTTATAAGTGCCATCGTTGGCAGTAATTTGAGTTGCGACTATTTGATTGTTTGCGTCGCGCAGTTGAACGGTAACGCCTGCAAGTGGTCCCTTGGTCGCATTGGCATCGAAACATGTAAAGCCACCTTGTGAAACACAAACCGTGCCACTGATGGACGATGGTCGAATCTCGCCGAAGTTTAACTCCGTTGCATGCTGGTCACCCAATGGAACCGTGATTTCAGTCAGCCAGTCCAAATTGCCAGTTACCGTTTTACCCACGACCCCTGCGCCACTCAGTCGTCCCGGTTTAGCGCCCACACTAAAGTAACCGGCCGGTTGTGTCTCGCGAACTTGATAGGTGCCGGGCTGCAATGCGAGTTCGAGTCCGAATTTGTAATTGCCCTGCGCGTCGGTAGTGGTCGAGTGACCGGTGGACACGTAGTTGCCATTTTCTAGTCTGAACAACTCAAGTTTAACGTTAGCCAATCGCGCTTCATTGGGTTGAATGATCAAGTCTTGATTGTTGTCCTCGAAGACGATACCTGCTAGCGAAATCGGCTTAGGCACCTGCTGTAAGCTCATGATCGCGCCAGCGGAACGGTCACGTTTCCCGTCAGCATTATCAGCTGGCAGTTGCAAACCTCCTGGAGCGAACTTGACGTCGTATACATTCAGGTACTGGTCTTGCCCTGTAACGTCCTCATAGTGAGGTGCTGTGAATTCAGCTTTAAGCTTGGAATGCTGAAACTCAACGCCGGAGGTGATGGGGTCAAAATTTGAATTGGTTACGGCAAGGTCGGTTTCGTTCGGATCAAACGATTGTACTTCGTCCACATCGATCGAGAAGGTCAACGTGTCGCCCGCGACGAAGTTGGTAAAGTCCAGCACCAGCAAAGTGCCACCGTCCTGCACGGTCGCTTTTACGGATGCGTTTGAGTTGACGGAGTTCAGTTTTTCAACTTGGAATGGGACTGAATGGTCGGCACCATAGCCCGTATCCGCAGTATCGAAGAACAAGTCGCCGAGCCCAAATCCCGGTGTATTCAAATCCGTATTAATTGTTAGCCGAGTAAGTTGTGTGCCTAACGCACCACCTTTAAAGGTGATATGAAAAGTATCACCCTGAACGTCGCTCCCCCCGTCCCCTTCGATATAGACTCCACCAACCCAAATTGGATCAGCGGCCATCAAGTATCGTTTTTCCATCGACTCGAGTAGATGCATCCGCGTCACGGCTCGCCTGTTGTGCGCTGGAGCTGCGACAAGTGTGCCGCGACGTTTCCTCGTCGCTATTCCCTTCGCGTCGGCACACTTGCTGCGTGCCGGTACCGCGACGGCTTGCATGGGCGCTCCCACTGAAGCGAGCTTAACCGAGTTGAACCAACTACTTAGTTGACGAACTTTGTCTTTCAGAAACAACAGACACCTCCGTGTCATCTGCAAGGCGGTATTTGCCGACGTCCAAATCCCTACCAAATCCGCATCTTCGCGTCCACATCAAGCGGAGCCAAACCAACTGGCATGGTACTCTTCGCTTGCTGTGGAACCTCTGCTGCTAAATCCCAAGTCCGTACCGAGGTATCAAACGAACCGCTTGCCAGCATTTCACCGCAAGGGCACATGATCGCCACAGTTCCAAAATGACCTTTTAACTTTGCAATCACATCGTCAATCATCATGCCATACAAATGGATCGAATTATCCGAACCAGCAACCGCCACCAGCTGGTCATTAATCAAGCACATAGACATCAATCTTGTGGTCGCCAACTCACGATCTATTTTCACTTCGTTGGTTATCAGATCGAATCGAATCAAATGACGATTTTCGCCGGCTTGCTCTAGCTCTGGCTACACAAAGATTCTGCAGGAACTGCGGCGACTTGGCATCCATGTTTCGAGGCAAGCGGTAAAGAATGTGCTGGTAGACGGGCTGGGACCTGAGCCTCACGATCATCCCGATATTTGGGAGGAGTTCTTGCGCCGACACTATGTGGCAGTGCGACTTTGCTTGCAAGAACAAGAGGACGATCAAGGTTATGCTTGGCCTGTGCTTTCTAATGCTTTAGATCGACGCCC
>JANRMD010000483.1:0-9257 GCA_033761895.1 Pirellulaceae bacterium
CAGTTAATCTCGCCCGTTGTTGGGTTAATGGTTGCCGCTTGTGGTCCTACCGCAATGGTATAGACCAGCGGTTGGTTGTCGGGGTCATTGGCGAGGGCGGTTGTGCGATAAGACTTGCCGGCTTCGATTTCGGTCAGCGGCGTTGACGTGAATCCACCCGGCGCATGATTTAATTCGGCTAATACAGTGAGTGAGTAGGTGAACTGCTTGCCACTTTGGTTTTTGAAATGAAGTTCTCGCTTGTCAGTGCTTTGGCCTGACGACAACCAATCGCTGGTGTTGGAGCGCAACACGAAATACGGCCGCCCTTCCAGGTAGCCATCCGGATTCAGTACGCTAACATCAAGCTCAGAGAGGTTATCAACCACTACTAACATGCGGCCCGAAATCGCACTTGTACCTTGGTTCTGCAACTGTATTTCGGTCGATAGCACGGTGTTACCTGAGTGCATTGCAGTGCGTCCGTAGGTCGCTACTACGCTTGACGAAACATCAACCAACAAGGCTGGATCGGGTTTGGGCAGTGGTGCAGGACTTGCGGCGCTGCTTACTCGCATACCCGTTGGTGCAAGCTCTGTCGCGGGGACTACGTCGAGTTTACGTAGCGTGATATGGCTGGTCTTATCTGAATCATTGTTCAGCAAGCGGACAACCACTTGCACATTGGTACCGGCCGGGATGCCATTCAGGTTGAAAGTTGCCGTCGAGACCAACTCGGGCGATTGCAAAGTTGTTAGTGTTCCGACTCCAGCGACTGCTCCAAAGCCCTCTGTCCAGTTGAATGAAGCATCTCGTTTAAAATCGAATGGTAAGGAAAGCGGCTGCCCAGCTTCGTCGAGGATCAGCAACTCAACTGCGTCACGAATGGCGTTTTGGCTGGCGACGTCAAACACAGGCGCGGAGAATTGCACACGCACTGCCGAGTTCGAGTCATATAGTTTGATGGTGGTGGCGAGTTGCGATGAGTAGGAATCACCTTCGACCAAGCGTGGTAAGCAAGCGTTAAATTGGTACTTGCCTTTCGCGCTCGCTGATCCACCTGTCTCCGTAAACTTCCAAGTAGGCGAACCCGGCAGCGGTTTATCGGTGACTCCATTGCTGCGCGCGTTGAGCCGATTGATCACCAGCAAAGCGTCGATGGGCGACACAAGTCCATCACAGGTCACGTCGACGAAGTTGGTTTTAAGTGCGTCATCAACCTCTAAGGGTAGGCGTTGAAACTGCGGCGCGTAGACTCGATTATTGAGTTCATTGATGACCAGCAGTGCATCCAGTGGGCTGATTTCGGAGTTTGCATCGCCGTTTACATCCAGAGGTTGAAGGACATTTGTCCAGACCGCTGCTGCGAAAACTTGGCGAGCCTCCAACTGCTCGAGCCGCGAGAGCCGGGAGTTTAGTCGCTTCCGCTCAGCCAAGGACCACTTGGAAATGAACTGAAGAAGTTTCTTGCCGAAGCGAAATGAACTGCGGGCAAAGGAGAAAGCTAGCCGGCGTTTTGTGAGCGACATTGATCCATCCAAACTGTGCAAACGTTGTAGTTACACAGCTTGAATAGGGAGCACGTCCTAGGATCTTTCAGTGTTTTGGCGCTAAAGCCCAAAAAAAGGTCGCCTACCCCCACCACTGGAGCTGTCACGCGACGGCCTGACCTTTGACGGAGGGGGGAAGTGATTGTCTTGGCGGCTTTTCTTATCACTTCACGTTTTTCCAGCGATCAGCTGGGGGGATGAAAGCATCCATGGCAGCCAGGTCTTCTCCCTTGACCATGGCAGCGAAGCGAACACCGAGGGCAGCGATTTTGTCAGCTGCTTCAGTCAATTCTGCCGAGTTATTCAGACGCAGTTTTACGCTGCTAAACACGGCGAGAATTTCATCGAGAAGGGGTTGATTCAGTTTGCCTTGGGCAGCTTGTAGGCGTTTAGCCGCCCGGGAAGCACGCTGGGCAGAATTAATCCCAAACGTGGCTTTCTCAGTGGCTGCGGCTGTGGCTCGGATACTGAATTCGAGATCGGCAATCATACCTGCCATAAACAACTGGCGAAGCCGTTCGGGGCTGGAGGTCTCATTGGTTTTGCCATTGGTACGCAAGAAATTGTGCCGGACCATGCCTTGCGACCACGAAACCATTTCAAAGTCCATGCTGCCTTCTTTGTGGCCGCCGATGTTCACCAATCGTTCGTCGGGCACGGTATGGCATCGATAGCAGCTTTGCGCAACCATGTAGACGTTCACCGGATTGCGCATGCCTCCATCGATACTTGCTCGTAGACGTTCGATGCGGTGCTCGGGGGACTCTGCATCTCTGGTGACACCTGTTCCACCGTAATCGTTGTGGACACTGACCCAACCTTGCGCGGCGCCATGGCATGATTCGCAAGAGACTCCCGCTACTGCCTCTAGACCGTTGGCATGTTGCTTAACCGTATAGTGGCACTTCATGCAGGCAGAGTTTTCCTTAAACGACTCAATTCCCATCCTCTGCGCGATCTGCTGGGCTTCGGGTTTGCGATGGAGAGTGGCAAAGGTCTCATGATGTGGTGTTTGTTTCCAGACACCAATCTCGGCCGCGTGACATTTCTCGCAGCTCTCGACACCAAGGACTTGATGTGGGTCGAGGTTGACTTCGAGTTGCGAGTCGCGAGGATCGACCTTCTCGTTGTTGATAGTCATCCCCACACTCACGGCGATCCAAGCTATTGTAAATGCCGCAAGTACAATTCTGTGAGTCATGTTGGCGAACATAGGAGTCAGCTTTGGCTAGTCGAGTTCAAACTGCATGTACAAATGTCGTATTGTCGGTCACGCAAATATCCCACATGGGTGCGCTGGGGAGAGTGGTCGACTTGTGTTGGCGTCAAACTGCCAAGAAGTTTCTGGCTGATTACTTGTACTATTCCGAACAATCGAAACAACTGGAACGTTTTACGCTTCCAGAACCAGATCTGTGATTGGACGCGCGACGCAGGTCAAGCATTCGCCGCTTGCAAGTTCAACGCCTATTTGTCGGTCATATTGAACCTGACCTGAAACCAATTTCACTCGGCAGCTACCACACACACCGCTCAAGCACCCGCTCGGTAATTCGATGTGGGTAGCTTTGGCTAGTTCCCACAGGGTTTGGTCTGGATCGCTCCACTCCGATTCCGCTTCGCTGAGCGTGAATCGAACAGTGTGCGCGTCAAACTGTTCTGTCGTGGTAGTGATCGCTGACGTATGCGAGCCGAAGGACTCCCAGTGGATTCTCTCGGCAGCAACGCCACAATCTACCAACTGTTCACGCATTTGCTCCATCCATGCATCGGGACCACACATGAAGTAGTCGGCATCGGGATTGTCGGCTAGGTTGGCTGCGGTGATACCGTCGAACTTACCAGCATGAAATTCGCCTGGCAGTTCTTGTGTCAGCAATTCAATTTCTTCTTGGTCAGCGCGGCTTAAAAACGTGTGGGCCTGTAAGGATGCGAAGTCGCTTTGCCATTGATGGATCGCGCGTCCCAAGGGCCAACACTCACTGCTTTTGGCTTGATACAGCAGGGTCACATTGCGATCCGGTGTATGCTCGAGTGACCAGCGCAACATGCTGGCCATCGGCGTAATTCCAACGCCGGCGGCGAGCAGTACGATGTCTCGGGTCGACTCAGCAGACAGGAAGAACTGACCACTCGGGCCGCCGATAAACAGGCAATCTCCCTTGTCGATGGTTCGATGCAACCAGGAGCTTAACCCGCCTGAGTGGGCACGAGCGAGCTCCGTGTTTGGATCTTGCAGTTTGACAGTTATGCGCCAGAATCGAGCGTCCGGCGAACTAGAGAGAGAATAGCAGCGAGTCGCTTGATAGGCACCAGCCATCGCCGGGCGAACCATGATGTATTGCCCTGGTCGAAAATCTGGCAGTGGTTGACCGTAGGGATCGACGAGATAGAACGACCTGCAATCGTTCGACTCTTGCACCACGTCGGCAACTTCGAGAATCCGCCATTGGATAGTACTAGTTGTAGCGGCAGTACTCCCCAATTGTGAAGTCAATCGAGCGACTTGCGAGGAGTGCGCTAGCACTGCTTGGCGCTGCAGCAACTGGGCGTTGTTCTGCAGGCGATGAAAACGCCAGCGCAGCGCTCCACAGGAAAACTGTGTAAAATGAGCGGACAGGAATACTATTACGGCAACCGTCAGCCACCAATCCTCTATCATTTACCCCTCCGCATGATCCGGCTAGAATTCCTAAACCTAGCTTACGATTCTTGGTTTCTGCGAATATGTAGCGAATAAACGACTGAAACCGCTGCTTATTCACCGAAACAAGCCGAATTTTCCTCCTCGTCAGAACTCACTTGGCTTCGGTTTGCACGAGGGATTTGAGTAGATTCCACATGCGGCAGTTTTATTGTTTACTTGCCACTGGATTGCGATGATATGAATGAACCAGTGCCTCAAGTGCTCACCAGCGACGACAAGATGGCCCTCTGTGAACGCCAGATTGGGTATGTATTTAAGGATCGGAATTTGTTGTTGGCGGCACTGACGCATGCGTCGGGAGCCAGCAATCGGCTTGCGTCGAACGAGCGGCTTGAGTTTCTTGGGGATTCGATTTTAGGTTTTGCGATTTGCGCCTGGTTGTTCAATCGTCATCCCGAGTATCAGGAAGGCGAATTGACTCAAATCAAGTCCGCCGTAGTTAGTCGCCGAACATGTGCAAAAGTCAGCCGCAAGCTGGGGCTCGAAGATTGTTTGATTATCGGGCGTGGGATGCAGCAAGCGACGGGGGTTCCCAAAAGCCTGCTGTCCGACGTGTACGAAGCTCTAATTGCAGCCATTTATCTGGATGGTGGCTGGGATTCCGCCTGTGAATTCATCATTCGAACGCTTGCCGACGAGTTGTCGCTTGCCGTAAAGGGCCATTCCGTCGGCAACTACAAATCTGCTTTGCAACAGTTGGCACAAAAAGACCACGGAGCGGCGCCCTGTTACCGCTTGGTTCAAGAACAAGGCCCGGACCATAGCAAGACCTTCAGAATCTCGGCGGAAGTCAACGGGCGGCAGTTCACACCCGCTTGGGGCCGAAACAAAAAGGATGCTGAACAGCGGGCGGCTGGCAATGCACTGGCTGAACTGCGTGGTGATAGTGCGCCTTACACGGAGCTCTAAATCGAACGTTCCACCGCTAAGTTCATGGTTGGGGCTGAGTGCAACCAACTTTCGGGGGTAGCGTTTTCGATGCATTTCGACGAAGATCGTTTTTTCAAATTGCAGAGCCTACATCCTACCCCACCGATCCTCGAAGAATATCATCATGTTGCAGGAGTTGTGCAAAGCGGTCGCGTCAAGTTCAGCGATTGCTGTACGCGGTAGTCGCACCAAGAATGCACTGCTTTCTGAGTCTAGCGACGACAGTCGGACGATGATCGATGCGACGCCACTGGAAGGCATCGTGACCTATGAACCTTCTGAATTTCTGATCACGGCCCAAACGGGAACACGGATCAGTACTCTCGCGGCAACCTTGGCCGAAAATGGGCAATACTTGCCGTTCGATCCTGTGTTGACTAACGCGGGCGCGACGCTGGGTGGGACCATCGCATCTGGTATCAGCGGACCGAATCGGTTGCTGTACGGCAGTCTCCGGGATTTTGTGATGGAAGTTCAGCTCATCGATGGCCTCGGAAACTTGGTTCGCGGTGGTGGCAAAGTTGTGAAGAACTCAGCCGGCTTTGATACGCCCAAACTCATGGTCGGCAGTTATGGTCGTTTAGGCATTTTGACCGAGGCGACTCTCAAGGTTTTTCCGAAACCACCAGCTTTCTTAACGCAGCGATTTAAATTCGAATCGCTAGCTGGAACCTTGGCCGCGATGCAAAAACTGCAGACCAATCCGCTGCCTATTTCGGCCATCGAGATCGAACCACCTTCGCAGCTTGTTGTCCGCTACGGTGGTCGAGCCGAGGCGCTTGGGATTGTAGCCACACGAGCTGAACAATTGCTCGGCCAAGCTGCGGTCCCGACAGCACCTGCTGATTCAGAGTCCGATTATTGGGATCAGTTGAGCGAATTCGCATTCGTTGACCAAGGGCAAGCATTGATTCGAGTCTCCATGAGCGGCCGAAAACTGCTTGCTTTGGATCAAGCACTACGGGCTCTGGCTGGGATCGCTTCGGTCAGGTATTCCTGCGGCGCTAGCGTCGCCTGGTTGGCCACAACCGCCGAGTGCCAGTTCACCGCACTCGACGAGCAACTGAGCGCGTTGAGTTTAGCGGCGGTGGTGGTGCGCCACGGCGCGCGTCATTCCGGGGCGGAAGGCCAACTGGGAGCAGGCCAACTTGGAGCAGGCCAACTGGAGCTGCTCGGCGATAAGTCTTGGGTTCCATTTTCTGTTCGGATTCAGCAAGCTATGGACCCGCATCACAAGTTTCCAACGTTTGCTATTCGCAACTCATAAACGCTATCACCGTCAAACTCTGTAACAGACATGGCATTTGTCAGTTTCGTTACAGCTTCTCTGGCAGCCTGTCATCAATTCGCGTGCTACTTTTCCACGATGGCCCCAAATAGACTCAACGAAGTGGCCGCCCTTGAGGAATTTTGCTGCGGATTGATTTTATGTCCTACCCAAAAACTGCGACTAATCCAGCGATTCAGTTTGTCAACATGGCAATCAAATGGAGCTGGTTGTGGGTTGGGACCGCAGTGCTGTTTGGCATGATCGGGCTGTGCTATGTGCTGCTACTGAAAAAAGATGTTTGGGTTGCTTCGCAGGGGATGATCGTCCGCGACGAAGCCAATGGGGCCATGATGCGATTGGGGAGATTTCAGAGCCAATCCGACATGAAAGCCGCTCAAGAGACCATCATCGAGTTGGCTCATAATCCGCAAGTGATTCATCGAGCATTAGAAAAGATTGGCGCAGAGCCAGCCCTGTTGATGAAGCTTGGCAACAAGCCATGGCCCTCTACCAAGGATGTTGAACAAACCGCGAAGAAGGTCGAAGTTCGTGCACCTCGCGGCGCGGAACTAGGCACGACGGAAGTTATCTACCTTGATACCAAACACAGCTCGCGCAAACGCGCTTATGACTTAAATGTGGCTATCTGCGACACACTCGAAGAGCGGCTTCAACAGGTCCGTCAGTCTCGGGCAGACGCTGTGCTCGAAGAACTGACGACAGCTCGTGATGTTGCCAAGAAAGAGCTGGATGTGGTGACCGAGAAACTGCAAGCGATTGAACGTAAGGCAGGTGAGGACCTAAGCGATTTGCGTGGTATGACCGACTCGAATTCGAGCGCCAATAGCTCTCGCAATCAATTGGACAGCGTCAAAGCGGAACTGCGTCAAGCCGAAACGCAATTGCGGCAAATGACGCTCGATCTAGAACTTGCTGAGAAGGCCTTTTCTAGCCCAGAGCAACTATTGAGCCCCAACAGTTTGGTGAACTCTCAGTCGGGATTGAAGAAGCTGCGTGAGGGTCTGGCTGACGCCCGTATCAATGCTTCACAATTGCAGGGGCGCTTTACAGAAAATCATCCACTTGTTCTGGCTGCATTGAAAGCCGAGCAGGAGATCCAAGTTCGCTTGCGTGAAGAACTCGGACTAGCTCGCCAAACGTTGGTCAACGACACTACGCTTCTCAACCGTCGCATCGCATCGTTGCAAGAGCAGCGCGACGAGTTGTCCGCTCGCATCGATGTTCTGGCCGATATTCGCGCCGAGTATGCGAACCTAGTTGCTGATGTGCGTTCACGTAGCAAAGTGCTGCAGGATACAGAACGCCAATTATCCGAAGTACAAGCGGCTCGTGACGCTGCGGTATCGTGCAGCCTCGTGACGCGGATTGATACACCGTTCTCCAGTGAGACCCCTGTTGGACCAGGACGCACGACAATTCTTGCTGGCTCCACCATGGCCGGTCTTTTCTTTGGCTTCGGCGCGCTGTTCCTCATCGCTCCACTTGAAAACACTGTCGTTGGTAGACGCAGCAGTGATTTTGCAGCAGCCATTGGCCGCCGCATAACTGACCGTTTCCCCGGAAATAGGGCCACCGACACACTCCAAGTGCCTGCGCCATCTTTGTCCGCAGTCGCAACGGCAGCTCCAACCGCTGACAATCGTTCACACTCACCCTCCGGTGTAACTCGCATGCCGCCGATGCGAAGATCCACCGATTCAAGTTCCGTTTCAATTCCGGTCCCACCAACCGCGGAAGTCCAAGTAGTGCAAGCTAGGCCAGAAGCTAAGCCGGCTACTGCCAGTGACATTGAAGCACAACAATCACAATCAGCTGCTCAGACCTCCGAACAACGCCGACCGCTTCCACCCACTGTGCCCCGCGCGCGCTAGCCAACTTGTTGCGTTCTCGAACGGTGGAGCGCGCAGACTGCAGGCGGCTTGTGGCTAATCGACTCGGACATTGGATGCGTGTTTGAAAGGGAACTGACCAAGATGGTTGAAGTTGATCAACTGACGAAGTCCTATCCGGACTTGCTGACAGGCGAATTCATCGCCTTGGATCATGTGAGTTTCTCGGTACAACCAGGCCAAATATTCGGATTGCTGGGCCCCAACGGAGCCGGAAAGACCACAGCTCTGCGTATTCTCAGCACCGTGCTTCAGCCCACAAGTGGTTTGGCGCGTGTCAATGGTTTCAATGTTGCAACCCATCCCTACGAAGTTCGCCACAGTATCGGTTTTGTTTCCAGCAACACGGCCATCTATGACCGCATGACGGCATGGGAAATGGTCGAGTACTTTGGCAAGCTCTATGGAATCCCTGCGGTTCAATTGAATGAGCGGATGGAAAAAGTCTTCACGGATCTCCAGATGAATGAGATTCGTGATGTCGCTGGCGCCCGCATGTCAACCGGGATGCGTCAGAAAGTGTCGATCGCGCGTGCAATTGTGCATGACCCACCAGTCCTCATTTTTGATGAGGCCTCACTCGGCTTGGATGTCATGGTTGCCCGAGCTCTTTTGGATATCATCGGTGGCTTGAGAGCCGCAGGCAAAAGCATCATCTTCTCGACACATATCATGCGCGAAGTCGAACGACTGTGCGATCGGGTGGCGATTCTCTACCGGGGTCGGATACTAGCTAGCGGTACACTCGAAGAGCTTGAAGATCGGTATAGCGAATCCGATTTCGAAGAGCTGTTCTTCAAGCTGCTCAACGAATCGGATCGTCTGCGGATGAATTCGGAAGTTCTGGAACCTGCAACGATTGCGAGTGGCATCTAATATGAATTGGCGCCACATACAACTGATCTATCACC
>JANRMD010000484.1:0-3331 GCA_033761895.1 Pirellulaceae bacterium
GACGACCTTGTCCCGATCTACGCACATGTGCTCGCGTGCAATTGTCGCGAGCGCCAAAGCGTTCTTCTTGCCGTACTTGTTTACCAAGAATCGAACGTTGCAGCGCCGTTTGTTTTCGTTCATCCAAGAGGCAACATAGGACACATACAGGCAATCTTTGTAGCGCGGATCCGATTCAGTTGCTAAGTGAACGCCGACTACCCCTGACGAGTTGCGTCGAGTGATCTTGTCTCGTGTCGAGTTGGGAGGCTTCATCTCGGCTACCCAAGCTTGATAACATTCCTCAGCTTTCTTTTTCGACTTCGCCTTGCCTCCATGTGTTTTGTCAGAGAAAAAACGTGAGCGTTTTTCTGTTCCGCGGAGGATGCGTACCAACCATCCATGGGTGTTTGTTGATTCGCTGTCAACCCGTGCGAAACCTTTCGGAGAGGCTTTCTTTGGCACCGAGGATTCCTCCAACTAACTTAAATTCGGTTCTGTTGCCCGTAATCGTTCTGCGAGTAGAGTTTAAGCGAGTTTGCCAGTTTATCAAGCAACTTTGGGCTTTCGTGGCTATTTCTCTGCGTTCACGTTCGCAAGTGCGATACCCACCCGCAGCTTGTTTCGCCCGAGCTATTTGCACTCTCTCGAATTAGCTCTTAGAATCAGCACCTCGCACGAGCCTGCGGACCAGCGATTAACTGTAAATCGGGCTCTGCTAAATCAGCCTGTGTTAAAGCGGGCCGTGGCCGTTATGAGCTTAACAACAGCCTGCACCCAACAACTTGTACCAAGCAATCGGAACCTACTACCTGCACCTACCCCTGCAAAACAGCACAAGCCCCCTGTGCAAGGTCCCCTGTGCAAGGTCCCGCTTCTCAAACATACCCCCCTAGATCTGAATTCAAGGAGCCGCGATGAGCGCAAGTGACCAAGGTCATGTCGATTCGGTGATGATTGAACAACGTTTGTTCCAACCGAGCCCAGAGTTTTCTGCTGACGCACGCGTCAAGAGTTTAGCCGAATACGAACAGCTTTACGCTCACGCGAACAATGATTTGCCAAGTTTTTGGGCCCAAGAGGCTCGTGAGCACCTGCATTGGTTCGAGCCCTTTCATACCGCTTTGGAATGGAACGAACCGAACGCCAAGTGGTTTGTGGGGGGCAAAACCAACGCGAGTTACAATTGCTTGGATGCGCAAATCACTGCGGGCAATGGCGACCGTACCGCCATTATTTGGGAAGGCGAACCCGGTGATACGCTCACGCTGACTTACAAACAGCTGCACCAAGAAGTCTGTCGGTTCGCGAATGTCTTGAAGGCGCAGGGTATTACGCAAGGCGATGTGGTGAGCATTTACATGCCCATGACGCCAGAGTTAGCCATTGCCATGCTCGCCTGTGCACGCATCGGTGCTGTCCATTCCGTAATCTTCGCGGGCTTCTCAGCCGAAGCAGTCGCAGATCGCAATAACGATGCCAAAGCCAAATTGCAGCTCACTAGCGATGGTTTGTATCGCCGTGGCAAGGTTTTGCCACTGAAGGCAACCGTCGATGAAGCCTTACTCAAGAGCCCGACCGTTGAAAAGTGCATCGTGCTTCGCCGCTGTGGGAACGATGTCAATATGCAAGCGGGCCGTGATGTTTGGTGGCACGATGCGGTTGCGAGCGAGAGTGCGGATTGCCCCGCCGAGAAACTCGACAGTGAGACTCCGCTATTCATCCTCTATACGAGCGGCTCTACCGGAAAACCCAAAGGTATCTTGCATACCACAGCCGGCTACAACTTGTATGCCAAGCGAACTTTTCAATGGGTTTTTGATCATCGCGCTAGCGATATCTTCTGGTGCACCGCAGATTGTGGCTGGATCACTGGTCACAGCTATGTAGTCTACGGGCCGCTTTCGTCTGGCGCAACGGTGCTCATGTACGAAGGTGCTCCGAACCAACCCGCCGAGGATCGCTTCTGGGAACTGATCGAAAAGTACAAGGTTACGATTCTGTACACGGCCCCAACGGCCATTCGGACTTTCATCAAGTGGGGCGATGAACACGTCGACAAGCACGATCTCAGCAGCCTGCGATTGCTCGGTAGCGTCGGTGAAGGGATCAATCCTGAGGCGTGGATGTGGTACTACGAGAAGATCGGTGGCAGCCGTTGCCCAATTGTGGACACATGGTGGCAAACCGAAACGGGCGGAATCATGATGTCGCCTTTACCCGGCGCGATCGCAACCAAACCGGGCAGCTGCACCAAGCCGCTGCCTGGAGTCCGGCCGCGCATCGTCGACGATCACGCTCAAGATGTGCCGCACGGTCGTGGCGGCATGCTCTGCATTGATCATCCGTGGCCAGGCATGCTGCGAGGCATTTGGGGCGATGAAGCTCGCTTCAAAGAACAATACTGGACCAAGGTACCCGGCATGTACTTAACCGGTGATAACTCACGTTGTGACAGCGATGGTTATTACTGGATTATGGGCCGCATCGACGATGTCATCAACGTCTCAGGGCATCGCTTGAGCACGATTGAAGTGGAAAGCGCGCTAGTATCGCATCCCGCTGTTGCAGAAGCTGCAGTGGTTGGTAAACCCGACGCGATCAAAGGTCAAGCCATTTCGGCCTTTGTGACACTGCGGAGCATGCAACCCAACGAAGAGATTCGCAAAGCTCTGATGCTGCACGTGCGCAAAGAGATCGGCGCGTTGGCTCAGCCCGACGACATCCACTTCACCGCCACACTTCCCAAGACACGCAGCGGCAAGATCATGCGGCGTCTGCTGCGCGATATCGCTGCAGGTAAAGAGCAAACCGGCGACACTTCCACGCTGGAAGATTACAGCGTACTTGCCAAACTTCGAGGTGATGAAGAAAGCTAAGATTCTTGGGTCGCGGAATGCGTTGAGGACTTGTTGATTTTGTGAGCCCTCGGCGCTAGGGGACTGTTTAGTCAGTGAGCCGTCGGCGCTAGGGGCTTGTTCATTTAATGCCAAAGCAAAATAACAATTAACCGATGGGCGTTAGCCCCGGTTTTTGCTCTGGCAACCGCTGCTAACGCGGTACGGTTGATTAAATCAACAAGCCCCTAGCCGCGGGTCGCGAAGTTTAGAGCGTGCATGGATTTGGCTCGTGCCAAAGCAAGTTGAACTGGAAGTTATTCTGCATTGGCAGGTTTGTAGGTGATGAACGATTGCTCCTTCGGTCACCCGCCGCTGTCGGCTCACACCGACCGTGGCGCAATAATCAACCGTACCGCGTTAGCGGCGGTTACCGGAGCTAACCCAACTTCGAGTTGGGGAAGTTGGGCTAACGCCCATCGGTTTATGCAGTTAGCTAATCAGTCATCGCTCCA
>JANRMD010000485.1:0-16048 GCA_033761895.1 Pirellulaceae bacterium
CGAGCGATCTGCAAACCTACTGGCCCGATCAAACGGTTCCCCTGCCCGGAACGATAAGCTCCTCGATGCACGGACCATCGGCTGCGACGTTGATGCTGCAGTCGAGGTTGATGGCCCAGCGGCAGGCGACTCGGAAACGCATTCGCTATGCGATCGCCACCCCAGTGTTTGCGCTGATCACATTTTGGCTGGGCTCACTGCTTGGCGCCTTCGGTCGCACGGAATTGCTTGCCAGCAAAGAACCTGCTTTTCAAGGCTTCAAGCAACTGGAAACAGTGAAGGAGCAGTTTGCTGATGCGTTGCTAAGTAACGATAACAGCAGTGAACGGTGGGAAGCGGTCATTAGGTTCTTCCCGAAGAACGAATCTTTGACCAATCGGATCTACACTGGCAAAGCTTGGTTGCAGTTGGCGATTGTGTATTTGCAAAAACGTGACTTTGCTCGTGCCCGCACGATGGTGGAGTTCGTAATGAAGGATGAGCAAATGCCTCCACTGCTGCAGACGCTTGCTGAACTGCAACTCGCCGAAATCGAAGATGTCGAAGACAATCCTAAAGCTAAAGAGGCTGCGATCGACCGAGCGAAGCGATTGTTCCAAGGCGAAAAAATGTCGAACCCGGATCGCGATCTGGTCCGTCAGTGGGCGGAAAGCGCAACGCGTTCCGCCTGGATGCGGGACTTGATCGACGATTTGCAGTCAGCTATTGATTAACGTCTCGTAGCGGAATGCGTCACGCATTTCGAGCGTACTGCGGTGGCTTTCGAAAGCCTTGACGGCTTCCGCTACCCAATAATCGACACGGCCTTGACGGCTGCCGCTACCCAACCATCCAATCCCCGCCCCAAATCTCCAACCAGGTAAATCGATCATGCGTCTCTTGGCTTGTTTGCTCGCGATGATTGTGTCGCTGCCTCTCGTATCCACCAGTGGAGCTGAGATACGAGTGGGAACGTTTGATGTGGATGCTTCACCGAAAATTGGTGGGCCATTGGCCTATGATCCAACCAAAGAGATTACCTCGCCGCTCAGTTGCCGTGGGATCGTCTTGCTTAGCGACCAACCTCCAGTTGTTCTGTGCACCGTCGACTGGCTGGGTATTGCCAACGGGGCCAATGAGAAGTTTCGTGCAAGCTTAGCAGCCGCGGTGGGCACGACTGCGGATCGGGTTGCGGTGCACACACTGCATCAGCACGATGCGCCTCGCTGTGACCTGACGGCGGCTGAGATCCTTGAGCCCTTCGGTCAAGCCGCAGCTCATTTTGATGTTCCATTGATTGATCAAGTCATCAAGAATGCCAGCGCTGCGGCTGCTGCTGCCGCCAAAAATGCTCAGCCGGTGATTACGATCGGTGTAGGACAAGCAGAAGTAAAAGATGTGGCTTCCAATCGGCGCATGTTGGGTCCCGACGGCAAAGTTGTCGCGACCCGTTACACGGCATGCAAAGATGAAAAGGTGCGAGCGCTGCCAACTGGAGTTATCGATCCCGTACTGCGTTCGTTGACCTTCCACGGTGCGACGAATCCGATCGCTGTGTTGACCTTTTACGCGACTCATCCGCAAAGTTACTACCGGACTGGCGGTGCGAATCCAGATTTCCCAGGCATGGCCCGCAACTCGCGACAATCTGAGACGGGTGTGTTCCATCTCCATTTCAATGGTGCCGGTGGCAATATCGGCGCTGGCAAGTTCAATGACGGTTCCACCGAGAATCGAAAAGTGCTGGCCGATAAAGTTGCTGCGGGTATGAAAGCCGCCTTCGAAAATCAGCAGAAACGAGACGTCACTAACTTGAGGCTCGATTGGCAAGCTTTGCCTGTTGCGATTCCGCTGGCTTCTCATCTCAATCACAGCGCGTTGGAAGCCGCCGTTGCCAGCGATGAAACGCCTTTTGCGCAGCGAGTTCATTCGGCAGAGAAGCTCGCCTTTCTGCGACGAAGTGAGGCGGGGGTTAAGATTCCGATCGGCCGTTTGAGACTCGGCGATAACCACCTCCTGTTCATGCCAGGAGAATTGTTCGTTGAGTATCAGCTAGCGGCTCAGCATATGTTGCCCGACGCCAATGTCTTCATGGCTGCTTACGGCGAATATGGCACATTCTACATCGGTACTCGCATTGCTTATCCACAGGGAGGTTACGAGACCAGTGTTGGTGCTTCCAATGTGTCGCCAGAAACCGAAGCAGTATTGCTGGGTGCGATGAAAGAACTGCTGGGTGTTCCCAACAGCCGAGTGACGGCTAGCGACTTTACTGAAACTACTGGTCCGGGACTAAGCGTAAGCGAGTAAACCTAGTCATCTACTTCGGATTCACATTCTGGGACAACGTGAAGATTTAGAACGCCGCAGGCTTACTGCTTTTGGGTGGTGAAAAACGAGATTCCTGAAAAGTCAAGTCGGATTTTTGGCTTTGGTGCGACCCGTGGCTACGCACTTTGTGACTGCTTGGGCGTCATCAGCGAAACTACGATCAAGGTTACGAAGGCTAGCGGGATCGTAACAATGCCTGGCTGGTTGAAAGGCATCCAGCTGGATTCTTTCGGCCAACCATAGATGGCTACATACGTGTCACCCGAGAGCAAGATCCAAGCCAGCGAACTGGTCATACCGACCAGGATACTGGCAATGATGCCTTGTCGAGTTGTCTTGGGCCAAAAGAGCAGCATGACCAGCGATGGTAAGTTTGCACTGGCCGCGACACTGAAGGCCCAGCCGACCAGATAATTCACATTGAACTTTTCGAATAGAATGCCCAGTGCGATTGCGATTAAGCCAACTCCGACAGCTGAGATCTTGGCAACGCGGATCTGTTCTTGTTCATTGAACTTCATGCCCAAGACACTGGTCATCAAGTCGTAGGTCACCGCGCCGCTAGCGGCTAGGATCAGTCCGCTGACCGTGCCCAGCACGGTCGTGAACGCGATGGCGGAGATGATGGCGAACAGGAGTTGATTGATGCTCTTGGCCAGTAGTGGTGCGGACATATTGCTGTCGGTGAGATCCAGCGTGCCGCTGGTCATGGCACCCAGCCCCAAATACAAAGTCAGAATGTAAAACAATCCGATACTGGCAATACCAACAATGGTGCTTTTGCGAGCGGCCGCTTCATTCTTGACGGTGTAATATCGAATCAGAATGTGTGGTAATGAGGCGGTTCCGCAAAACAGGGCGAGCATCAACGATAGAAAGTTCGCCCGATCGCTCCATTTATCACTGCGGATCCCAGCGAACATCGAATGTTCTCCAGGTCGCAACACACGGCTTCCATCGGTCGGTTTTTGAAAGAAGACTTTGGTTTTCGATTTGTCCGCATGTGTTACGTCAGCGCTGCCCCACAAGACAACTTTGCTTTGTCGCAACACACTGAAGAACTCGAGTGGACCAAGGGGGCCTGTACTCTTCTGGCCATCGGGAAGACTTTCCAGGTAGCCTACCGGATGCAGTTCTGGCTCACCTTTCTTGGTACCTTTGGTCTTACCATTCACCAGTTCTTTACCATCGACCTTGCGATACGTTTGAGCCTCACGCAGGATCACCTGACCTTCGGCCTCGGTCGCTTGCTGACTAAACACAATAACTTCTTCGTTCAACGAGGCGCGCACGAAGGGACTGGCTTCCCAGCCATCATCAGCCGCCATGACAATTGCGCCACCGGGAAGTTCAGTTCCAGCGGTTAGCTTGGCCTTTTCAACAGGGCCGATTTTCTGAAACTTGTGGCCATCAACTCCACCTTCTTGAACTTCGAAGCCTCGCGATAGTAGCATCACCGTTAGTAGACCACTGAATGCGACCAGCAACGTGCCTTTGATGAACTGCACCCAAGTCGTTGAAACCATACCAGCAGTCACGACGATTAAGATCACCACCGCACCGACCAGGACTACACCAAACCAGTGCGGCCAACCTAACAGCGGCCGAACCAAAGCGCCCGCGCCGACCATCTGCGGGATCAGGTAAAAGAGGCTAACGGCTAGGGTCGCAATACCGGCTGAGAGTTTGATGCCACGCGAACCGAACTTAGCATCGAGAGCATCGGCAAACGTAAATTTGCCAAGTCGCTTCATCGGTTCCGCAATTACAAATAAGGCCACGATCCAGCCGGCCAGGTAACCGATCGAATACAAGAAGCCATCGTATCCAAACGACGCGATCATGCCGCAAATACCCAAGAAAGATGCCGCAGACAGATAATCGCCGGCAAAGGCGACTCCGTTGACCACCCAAGGAATTTGTCCGTGAGCCGCGAAGTAGCCTGCGGAAGATTTCGCGCGACGGCCAAGATAAAAGCTCAGGCCCAGCGTAACGCCCACGAACAACATGAACACGAGGACTGCAATAAGCGATGGTTCGTAAATCACAGCTTGTCCCCAGTTCGGCTATTCGATGCTTCAGTGGCTGGTGACCAGCACAGAAAGCCGTATACCAAAGCGAGTATCAGAGCCAAAGCGATCAACCCAAATCCCCACAGGATGGCTAAGTTGAGTCCAAGCATTGGCACCCATTCGACCCAGCTAGCCGCAAAAGCATTGACGAGCACAAAACCGAGATAGAACACGGCATAGATCGAAAACAAAATCAATCCGTATTTCGAATTGCGGGCTTGGGAAGAAGGTGTATCCACGTCGTATTGGCCTCGTGAGGTAACTTCTTAATGCGCGGTTTCCGAGGGTATAGGTTTTGAAGGTCCTATCAGCCGGAAGGCGCTAGCCTCCGGTTCACGGCACTTCACTGCACAACCGGTGCTAGCGCACTGCGGCTGATGGAACCAACATCAACGGCCTAATACCTGCCATTGATTTTTAATCGGGAAACTCTCTATCGCCTACCGGCTATAGCCCGTCTGTTCAAAAATGCGGTTCGGAGGGTCGCATACTAGCTTGAAGGCCCCTGGCAAGCAAGCAGGATTATGCGCTCGCCGCGATATCGCTTCTCTTTTTCAGCTCTTAACGAGAGCTATTTCGGTGGATCGAGCAGACCGCGGATCTTGAACCAATCGGTGGCGCGTGCAGGCCAGCTTGAGATAACCGAGTTCGCTTGCTCACGAACTCCATAGCCGTGACCACCATTCTGATAAACGTGCAACTCTGCGGACACGTTATGTTTCTTAAGTTCGATGTAAATCTTGGCCGCACCAATACCGCTCGACGCATCGTCATGCGTATGCACGATGAATGCTGGTGGTGATTGGTCTGTAACCTTGATCGGCTCAAGCAACTCGCCGCTTTTGTCAATCACTTGCCAGGGATAGATCAGCAACGAGAATGCGGGTTTGAAGTCTAACTTGTCAACCGCGTCAGTGCCCTCGTAAGCCGCTTTCTCGCTTGTGTGCAATATCGATGCGACTTGACCACCGGCCGAGAATCCGAGTACGCCAATGCGAGCTGGGTTGAGTTTCCAGCGTTCTGCATTTTGTCGCACCAAACGCACGGCTCGTTGCGCATCTTGCAGCGGTCTTTGCCACAGCGGTTCACCGGGAGCGGCAGCTTCTTTCGTGCGGTATCGCAATACAAATGCTGTGATACCAATTTCATTCAACCACTCGGCGGCTTCGGAACCTTCCAAGTTGGGTACCACATAACCAAAACCACCGCCTGGCAAAATGATGACTGCCGTACCCGATGGATTGTGTTTGGCAGGGTAGACGTCCAGCGTTGGTCGTCGAACACCAGACACTCGTTCAATGGGTTTAGCTTCACCTTTGGAAGGCTGCAGATTTCCAGTCTCGCGACTGGTTTCGTTGGGAGCCAGATCGGCCCAAACGTCTAGCTTCAACGGCTCATCCGCTCGCGAAGGAGTACCAGTGCAGTTCACCAGGAAGCCTGTCGACAAAATGCAAACTGCGGTTCGGATGAGTGCTAGTGTGCGATTCATGTTGCGATAACTTTAGTGAGGTTGGTTCATGTCTACTCGTTCCCAGGCACTGCCTGGGAACGCGCTGCACTGGAGGCTCCGCCTCGTCTGGTCTGGTCTGCTCTGGTTGCTGCTCTGTCCAGGCGGAGCCTGCAAGGCAGTGGGTTCCCAGGCAGAGCCTGGGAACCAGTAGTATCAGTAGTACCACTACAACAATGCCCAGCGTTTACTTCTTCTCTAGACCAGCTTTGGTGAGCAGGTCTTTTGCTTCCGGCGTGCCAACCTTTTCAGCGATGGCTTGAGCGGCTTGTGCTGCGTCGGATTTCAACTCGGCCACTTCAGCCGTCTTGATGGCAAGCTTCAAGTTGTCCAAGCTTGGATATCGCTTGAGCACTTCCAACAAGAGTTTCTTCTCGGCTGGCGCCTTGGAAATTTCGAAGGCTTTTTGGCACATGGCAATCCGTTCGGCATCTGACATCGTGAACTGACGGGCAATTCGGATGTAACCGCGGATTGAACGCACTTGGTACTTGTCGGCTGGACCGGTCGTCGACAATTCGAGCAGGACGGGTGCGGCGTCGATTGTCATCCAATCACCGAGCAGTTTGCTGCTGGCATCCTTCAGAGCGGGGTCAGTGCTCTTGCCCGCTTCACCAACAGCTTTTAGCGCGTTGGTGCCACCGACGGCAGCGAGAATGTCCAGTAGTACCGTCTGCGTAGCTGCGTTCTTGCCTTTGAGTGCGCTCACGATTTCAGCGGCGCACGCTTCACGATCAGGCATCCGCACTGCAGCAGCCTTGAGCGCTTGTTTAGCGGCATCTGCATCCTCAGCGTGCTTTGGAGCGACGACTTGCGAGATCAACACCGACATCTTGTTTGCAGGGACGGTTGAACCGAGCGAAGTTAGCGCTGCGCTGCGAACCGCTTCATCCGAATTATCAAGGGCTTTAATCAACGAATCGGTAGCCTCAATGCGTCGTTGACCAACAACTTCAATCAACGCGACCAGTGCCTTGCCAGTGGCTTTGGGCAGTCGCTTAAGGATTTCTTCACTGATGCTTGCGTCAGGCAGCTCCGACAAGGCGGTCTTGGCGTTTTGAGCCAACACGGTATCAGAATCGCTGGCGATCTCCAGCAAAGTTGGCACGCAAGAAACGTTTCCAACGCGTCCGAGCGCATTGATTGCCGAGAACCTCACGACTTGCTCGCCAGCGCTAGCTGCCTTGAGGATCGCGGACAGTTCGACCGTATCTTTGCGATCAGCCATGGCTTGGATCACGAGCGCGGCTCGCTCAGGTTGGGCTTTGGCCAATTCCACTGCGAGGACTTGATCAACTTCACGGCCTTGCATTTCACGGGCAGTAGCAAGTGCGATGTTGAACAGTTCTTTCTTCGGTGAATTCAGGTGCTCCACAAGCAGCGGAATGCCTTCAGCTTTACGAGCCAGAATAGCACCGCGAGTGGCTTCGACGACTCGCTGTGCTGGCACGTCAGCCTTACGAACTTCATCGTAAATGGCAACCGCTTCGGCGGCATTGCCCTCCGCCATAAAGCGTTCCGCGCAGTACACACAGCCTTCGGCGACGGCTGAGCGAACACCTTCGGGCGCCTTCGCCAGCGACTGACGAAGAGCTTCAGCGGCGGCTGCATTGCCGATTTTACCAAGGGCTACAGCGGCCGCAGATGCAACCTCAGCATCGTTATCTTGCAAGCGAGTCTTCAAGGTGTCGACTGCGCCAGCATCGCGACGAACGCCGATCGAGTTGAGTGTCCCGACCAGCAATTTGCCTTGCAGTGATCCGACTGCGCCACGCAGCGCTTCATCCACTTTCGCACCAGGAATAGCTTCGAGCGCAATTCGTGACCAGGAAGCCAGTTGCTCATTGCCGAGTAACTTGGCGAGTTCCGGTGCAGCGGCTTCGGTACCGTAAATTGCCAGCCGCTTGCAAGCGATGGCTTTGTCTGCCCCCGGCGCATCGCCAGTCAGAACGCCAAGCAGATCGCTTTCTTTTTCCATCGTTGCGACTTGGCACAAACCAACGCGGCCAGCGGCGAGCGATAGCACCGCCCAGCCGGTAAGGAACAAAATCTGGGGTAAAGAACGTTTTTTCATGATAGGATTTCTTATGTTTGAACTGAATGTGTCGGCACGACTTGGATACTGGTTTGGATACGAATTAAATGCGCCATGGCTCGCGAAGGGCCTCGGAACGCAAGCGGTTCGCGGCTTCGTCATTGATAAAGGTGTGAGTCTTGAGATCCAAGTTCACTTGACGATTCAAGAACAGCGCAATGTTCGCTCCATGGCATGCGATGTGAGCGTTGCATGCGGCCAGAGCGTTGCCCTTAGGCTTGCCACGCGATTTCACGCAATCCAGAAAATCACGTACGTGGTAAGTGGCTGGATAGCCGCCGATTTCATCCACCGTACGACCAGCCAACAACTCAGGGGAACTCAACACGAGCTTACCGCTGTCGCCGGCTTCGACCCAACCAGTCTCGCCTTCGAAACGCACTGGACACGATCCCAGTGGAATCCAACCCTTCTCGCGGAACACTAACTCGACGCCATTTTCATAACGCGCCATCAGCTCGCCATCCTTGATAGCGTTGTACTGGATTGGCGGAGGGCAATCATTTACGGCCCATTGGCAAAGATCAACGCAGTGCGAGCCCCATTCGAGCACACCACCACCAACCAAGCCACCACCTTTTTCAAAGTTGAAACCATCCAAGTGCTTCTTGTTGAATGGTCGCCATGCGGCTGGTCCGAGGTACATGTCCCAATCAACGGCTGATTTGGCAGGTACTTCTTCGGGAGTTAGCCAGCCACTGGTCATGGCTTGCATGCCCGCTGGGTGCGCGTAGACTCGCTTCAGCTTGCCGAGCTTACCCGTGCGTGCCAAGTAACATGCAAAGGCGAAGTGAGGCAGGTTGCGTCGCTGTGTACCCGCTTGGAACACGCGCCCGGTCCGCTCCATCGTGTCGCGAAGAATCAAGCTTTGTGCGATATTCTTCGTGCAAGGCTTTTCGCAGTACATGTCCTTGCCTGCTTTAGCCGCCTGAACCGCCATCGTGCAGTGCCAGTTAGGCCCAGTGGCGATCAGCACCGCATCCACATCTTTGCGGTCTAGCAGTTCCCGGAAGTCCGTGTGCATGGTGCACGCTTGATTGCCGTACTTCTCATCAACCAGCTTTTTGATCTTCGTGCGTTGGGTTTCTTTGATATCGCAGACACCCACGAACTGAACGTCGCTCTGCTCCAAGAAGCATCCCAAATCGTAGGTTCCTCGACCTCCGATACCGATGCCACCAACCGTAATTCGGTTGCTCGGTGCCACTGCTCCATCAAGCCCCAGAGCCGAGCTTGGAATGATCGTCGGCAATGAAACTGCGGCGCCCGCCGCCGTGAGCGTAGTCTTCAAGAATCGACGCCGATGCACTTGTTTAGACTTCTGGGTCATCGAAATTCTCCTGTGGTTTGATGGTATAAATGCCCGTACACTGGTGCGTCGGGTTGTTGTCTTCCCAATAACGCAACAGCATACTCGAAAGCGTTGCTGTGGAATACTCGCAAGAAAGCGGTAATCCGGTCTGAATCTGACTTCTCGTCGCTGGATCGGCGAGCGGCTACACTTCTTCCAGCGGTTGGCTGGCGTCCCCGAAGTTTGCGGGGCGAATCCCAACCTTGTCCATCATGGACATGTACAAACGGCACATCTGTCGATCGGGTTTGTCGAGATAGTCGAGCACCCGACCGCCCTTGATCTTGCCACCACCGCCACCGAGCAAGACGACCGGCAGCTTCGTAGCATCATGACCGCCGTTCAACATGCTGGAGCAATACAACAGCATTGAGTTGTCGAGCAGCGTCCGCTCACCTTCCTGGATCGCATCGAGTCGACTGGCTATGTAAGCCAGTTGCTGAATGAAGAACTGATTGACCTTCAACCAATCCGCCGTGTCGGAGTGCGACAGTAGATGGTGGATCATGTAGTCCACGTTCAAGTTTGGAAACCTGAGCGACGAGTGGTCATTGTTCAGCTTCAGTGTGCACACGCGCGTCGTATCGGTTTGGAAGCCAAGCACCAAGATATCGCACATCAACCGCATATGTTCAGCGATGTCTTGCGGAATGCCATCCGCGGGTCGTGGAATGTTGGGTTTGTCCAGAACCGGGCGATAGCCTTGCAACTCACCGCGATTGCCCGCTTGCTCAATCCGCTGTTCCACATCACGGACTGAGTCCAGGTATTCGTCGAGTTTGCGTTGATCGTTGGTGCTGATTTGGCGGCGCAAGTCTTTGGCTTCGCTAAGCACTGCATCCAAGACGCTTTCATCACCGCGTTGGGTATCGTCCTTGAATAGTCGATCGAATGCCAATGACGGATAGAGTTCCAGAGGCGTGGGACTGGTTGGTGAGGACCACGAGATATGCGAGCTGTAAAGCATCGAGTAGTTTTTATGAACCGAAGGATTCGATTTCTCGCAGCCAAGCACCAGGCTAGGAACTTTGGTTTGCCTACCGTAGTGCTGTGCGATGATTTGATCGAAACTTGTTCCGGATCGAATCTCACCACCTGAAGCGAGCGGTGCGCCGGAAAGCAGATTACCGGTCTGAGATGAATGGATATTGCCCTTCAATGCCTCAGCGTTATACAAACCGCGAATAAAGAGCATCTTTTGCCGATGTTCGCGAAGCGGTGCAAGAACTTCGCCAAGTTCCATGTTCGCGCCTTCCCCCTTGGCCCACCACTGTTGACTGTGGAAGCCGTTTCCGGAGAAAAGGACTGCGGTGCGAACAGGTGCAGCAGCCTGCTCTGGAGTATCCGCCGCCCAGGCTGAGATCGATTCAAGCCAAGGGAGCGCCATCGTGATACCGACACCACGCAGCAATGTTCGGCGTGAAAAGTGGTTGCTTGGAATTTGGGTGGACATGGAGGTGGGCCTTTAGGTGGGAGGGTTTTCCCCATTATCCAGTGTAGCGTTGCATTTTACAACTGAATAACGTTCGGGAATTTGCTGGGCGCGCCGTGGATTGGCTATTGGACTTTCTTGGTGTAGATCTCAGCGGGCTGCTTCAGCCGCTCTTCGACCAACTCGACTTGGCCATTTTCGCTCAGTTTTCGAAAGAAGCAGGTTGGGTAACCTTCATGACACGCTGCCCCCTCTTGGCTGACCTTCAGTAGAATCGTGTCCGCGTCACAGTCGATCAGGACAGCGTGAACCGTCTGTACATGCCCGCTTTCCTCACCCTTGCGCCACAGCCGATTGCGACTGCGGCTGAAGTAAACGGCTCGGCCGCTTGTCAGGGTCTCACGGAATGCTTCCTCATTCATCCAAGCCAACATCAAGACAGCCCCAGTGGCCGCGTCCTGGGCGATCGCTGGCAGCAGTCCGCCCGGAACGTCGAAGTTAGGCCACGCAGCCGTCTCGGTTTTGTTACTCATTAATGCCAGCCTGTGCTAGTGGAGCGTCACGATTTAATCTTGGGGTAATCGAGCTTGGGTGGCACGCCCCTGAGGCTCTGCCAAGGTCGTGGTTCCAGCATAATTTGCCACGCCCTTCGCAGAGCCTCAGGAGCGTGCCACCCTGAAGTTTAAGCTTGACGTTCCATTAGTTGCTCTGTCCACTTTAGATTTTTGGGTTGATCGCACTCGAGTGCTATTAACCGCACGGCGTTAGCCGCGGTTTTCACATTGCGGAAACCGGTGCTAACGCACATCGGTTAATGTTCCTAACCCCAAAATCTAAGTTGGACAAAGCACTAGTTGCTTACCGAAACTTCGAAGCCGACGCTCTCGGATTGCCCCGCTTCTATGACCCAATTGTGCGGAGCCACGTTCGCCGTTTCGACACAGCACATTCGCTCAAATTCCTTATCCCCGAAGTCAGTTAGCCGCTGTGACTTGGCAACCCAAGGATTCCAAACAACTGTTGAATAGGAATTGCGAGGCTTGATGTGGATGCTTCGTGAATTGGCTTCATCTTGGATGCTTACTATCGGAACACTCCTACGGTAGATGCGATCCGTTTCTTCGGTGAATTTGATCCCTGTTCCAGTTGCCGCATGTATCTTGCCGGTCAACTGGTCACGGAATTCGTTCTTTTCCAGTCCAACGATCGTCGCGCGTCGCGAGTCGCCTAACTGGAAATAGGTATGTAAGGCTACTTCGCAGGGCTCTTCCGTAGCCGCTTCGTTTTTCACGTCCAAAGTTACATCCAGTGTTTCGCCGAAAACGGCGGTCAATGCAATACGGAACGGCGCGCATCGATAACCGAGCTTCACCATCACACCGCTTTCGGTCGCACTGCTTTCCAACATATCCCACAAAGCAGTCCGTACCAGTCCGTGAGCCGGAGCGCTGGTGTCGTCCTTGTTGGGACCAAACCACGGAAAGCAAATTGGTATGCCACCACGAATGGGCTTGCCAACTTTGAAGATCGCTTCTTCGCTCATGAAGAGCACAGGTTGCGACTGCGATTTCGGTTGGAACTCAGCAATATGAGCCCCCAATAGAAAGAAACTGCCTGAGCACTTGTCAGTATTGATCTTTCCTCGCACCAAACCTCCTGGGTGCATTTCAAATTTCAGTTGTTCACCAATAGCAAAACGATTCAATTCTTGCAGCATAGTTTCTTGTGAGCCGTCGGCGAAAGGACTGAGTTGCGGGTCTATTCCGATCACACGGACCGATTAGCAGCGATTATAGCGGTAAATTGGCGAAAAACTAATGCTCTACTGTCCAATGCGCAGGCAGCCGATATCAGTCGATGCCCGATCAAATCTCGCGACGCTCGAGGAGCCTGCCATGCCAATCCTGAACAAACCCATGACCGCTGCCCTGTTGCTCGCTGGAGCCGCTGGTGGTCCCTATGTTCTGTACGAAACCGATGCAGGTCAGGCAGCACGCAATACGGCGACCCAGGCAATCGGAGTTAACCCTTCAAATCCTGCTCTGGGAGCGACGGCCGGAGCATCAGGTAGCGCTGCGGGCTCCTGGTGGGGGGCAACTCCCAACTCAGGCGTCGCTAGTTCACCGGCAGCGCCCGCCTTGTCAGTCACGCAGATCAATTCATTGGCTGAAGTCTTGCGATTCGACATACCACCAGCTTGGGTTATGCAGAATTTCCCGACGGTCAACACGGGCGTCGGTGACTTGAACCTGGACGGGCTGCGTGTGCCATTGATCACTGGCACTCGGCCCGATGATCTAGTCGGAACATTGACCTACTACTTTGATCGATTCCAACGAGTGCAACGGATCAGCCTGCATGCCGTCACGGGCGACCCGACCCGGATAGGCAACGAGATCCAACGCAACTACCGCTTGCAGCAACAACCGGCTCTCGGTGGTGGTCTCTACACAACCACTTGGAATGGTACGCCAACAAGCATCCTGCACATCACACCAGCTACAGTGATTACCGCTGAACAACAGAATGCACGCTTCACGGTCTTTCTCGAGATCAATCAGCCCGGCTTGCAGTACGGCTTAAGCACTCAGGCTCAGGCCTTGATCCAAGCCGGCAAGCAGATGAACCGCTGGTAAGTTGTTTATCCATGACGCTGCCAATCGCAAGCGTTAGAAGACCAGCGCGTCGCCGAATCGATCGCGTTCATGCTGCGTCAAGCGATACATGTCGTTGATAAGCTGCATATCGCAAGGGCGTTGTTCAACTTTGCGGCGAGCGAACATACGATTCTGAGTGGCGGTCATCACATCGGGTGGCAGCGTGGTCATTTGACCGAACAGCCGAGCATAATTCACAAAGCTCGGCACATTGCTGGTCACGAAGCCATACATCATGCTGCAAACGCCGACCACTTTGCCAGTGAAAATGCCGGTATTGATTGCGGTTTTGCTGTAATCGCCCATGACACAGCCTAGGAACTGCATGCCCGTGGTGGCTTTCCCACCGGGGTATTCCATATTCACTGCACCGTAGGTGTTTTTCAAGTCAGAATTACAAGTACCTGCACCTAAGTTGATCCAACTACCTAGATAGCTGTGCCCCAGAAATCCGTGATGCTGTTTGTTGCTATAGGGTTCGACCACAGCGGCTTCCACTTCGCCACCGATCTTGGTTGTGTGGCCTAATGAGACAGCGTCTTTGATGGCTGCATGTTCAAGTATCTTTGTCTTAGCGCCGATGAAGACGGGGCCACGAAGCAATGTGTACGGACCAACATACGCATCGTTGTCAATGATGATCGGACCAGATTGCGTCTCCGTCAGCACATAATCACCCAGTCTCGCGCCGGGGGCTAAAAACAGCCCATCTTTTTGCTGCGTGTATTTGCCGGACGCGATGCGATGCTGCAAACTGTCATTGATGATCCGCATGTTGGCAGCAATCACATCGTGCGGATAGTTCATTAGCTTGAGCGGATAATTGAGCGTTGGTAACTGATGGGCGGCTATCAAGACCGATTCAATGCCAACGGTGGTTCCTGCGGCCAAGTTATCCCAGTTCCAGTTAGGCCTGACCACGGCCGCAATCTGATCGCCGTCCCAGACGATTCCTGACTGTTCCGCTCCGGAAGCAAGAATCTCGCGAATTGTCTCCAGCGTTTGGATTGAAGGAGTTAGTCGCGCGTTGAGTGCCAAGACTGGAGGGGGCGTCTCGCTGAGTTGCGGATCTCCAAGTTGCCGCACGTGTGGTTGATCCAACCCACACAGTGTTCGCAAGTGAGGCCGCACGAAACCTACCAAGGACTGCTTCGTGAGGCACAGTAGATCCAGCAGCGTATACGAACCAACGGTCACGCAATACGCCGAACGCGCGGTGGTAATCGGCGCCAACTGATCCACCTGGGCGTCTTCAAAGACTAGTATCGACACGGTTCTGGCTCCTTGCCAATTGTCGTCGCTATTAGGTATCCAGCTGTGTAGCTGGTTTCGTCAGGATCCTGTCGCGAAGGATTTTCCGTGCCTTGCCCAGTTCCTTACGATACCAGCTACATGTTCCACCAGCGATATATTTACTGTGTGCTTAGCCCGAAGGACGCGATTTACTTCGGCGCGATTTACTTCGGCGCGATTGTGCAAATCATTCGTTTGCCCAATTGCTGTGGGTTGGATTCAAGTTTGCCGAATTCGAGCAGAATTTTAACGACGTTTTCCATAACGCGTCGTCCTTCTTCAACGTGAGCCATCTCGCGGCCACGAAAAATTACGGAAACTTGCACTTTGTCTTTGTGCTGGAGAAAACCGACAGCTTGCTTCACTTTAAAGCCAATATCATGCTCACCAGTTTTCGGGCGCAGACGAATTTCCTTCGTCTTCCCATGGTGACTGGCACTCTGCCCGGCTCGTTTTTTGCTTTTTTCGTATTTGTATTTGCCGAAATCCATGATTCGGCAAACAGGCGGCTTTTCGTTTGGTGCGACTTCGACCAAATCGAGCCCAATATCACGGGCACGGTTCAATGCCTGTTCAGTTGAGATAATCCCGAGCTGTTCACCTTCTTCGCTGATAACTCGGACTTGAGAAATTCGAATCTGGTTATTGATCCTCGTCTGATTCTGCGTTGGCTGATTGCGTTCGGTCCTTTGATCATTTCCTGGTGGAGACACGTGGTTGGTTCACCCCTTTCTTTTGGTGTAGCGGCGATGCACAGCTCAATTTCGATCGCCGTTTTCGATCGTTTTTTGAGCAATACACCTTGCATCACGCAACAACAAGTCGCGCTCGCAGGGCGTCGTGGCCGCCGTAAAGTCTAGCACATGCTAAATTGCAAGGCTTACAGTGGAGCTAAGTATCACACAAAATAGACCACTGAGTCAATATATTCAGCGGCAATTCGTGCTAGACGGTACAGAACGAACTAAATTTTTACAGTTTTTTCGCTCGTTCTTCACCGCCGACGGGGCCCAATCTGGGGAATCGACTGGCTGAGGGCCGGAAAACTATGCTCCAGAATCTGGTAGCGGAAGCCTCAAGGCTTTCGGGGCTGCCGCGATACGCTCGAAATGCTTGAAGGGTTAGCGGCGGCTACCAGAGCAAAAACCGGGGCTAACGCCCATCGGTTAATCCCGCAGATTTACTCTCACTAAGGCAAACGGACAATAAAAAAATACCAGCGAACCCACAATCTGGGAATTGCAGGCTAGATGCAAAGGCTCAAAGTGTAAAGTGGAAGCGCGGGAGCTTTGAGTCGTCTATCCAAATCCTTTGCATCTAGGCTGCAATTC
>JANRMD010000486.1:0-25632 GCA_033761895.1 Pirellulaceae bacterium
CTTTCCCCATCGACGATCGCTGAAAACAATCCGGTCGATGCGGTAGTTGGTACTTTTAGCAGCCTGGACCCAGACCTTGGTGATTCGTTCGGTTACAGCTTTGTCGCCGGAACTGGGGATGCTGATAACGCAGGCTTCACAATCTCTGGGAATACACTCACTGCAAATTCAACATTCGATTTTGAGACGAAGAACTCTTATAGCATTCGAGTTCGCACGACCGATGCGGGGCAACTCAACTTTGAACGAACGTTCACTATCAGCGTGACTCAGGTGAATGAAAGCCCCATCGCGCTCAGCCTTTCACCAACCACAATCGCTGAGAACAACTTGGCCAACGCACTTGTGGGAGCGTTCAACTCGACCGACCCAAATTCGGGTGACTCCTTTACGTATAGCCTCGTAACAGGCAATGGTGATGGCGATAACGGCGCTTTTGCAATCAGCGGTTCGGACCTACTTGCCAACGCACCATTCAACTTCGAAGCCAAGCAGAATTACTCGATTCGCGTTCGCACAACCGATGCGGGTGGGCTGTACTTTGAGCAAGAATTCACAATCAATGTCACCAATGTCAACGAGAGCCCATTCAATTTTGCTTTGCCCAACTCGACCATCCCCGAGAACAACAATATTGGGCAAGTGATCGGGACCTTCACTATCTCCGATGAAGATATTGGCGACAGCATTACTTACAGCCTCGTTAGTGGCTCTGGCGACACTGATAACGGTGCCGTAACCCTCAACGGCGCTGAGCTAACGGCAAGCGTTGCGTTTGATTTCGATGTGAAGAGCGCCTACAGCATTCTTGTACGTGCGACGGATGTTGGCGGCTTGTTCGTTGAGAAGAACTTTACAATCACTATCGCCGACGTAAATGAAAGCCCCACGGCGATCTCGCTTTCCGCACACAGCCTCGACGAGAACAATCTTCCCGGTGCGATCATCGGAGTGTTCAGCAGCACGGACTCCGATCTAAATGAAACTTTCGTCTATAGCTTTGTGACTGGAACTGGTGATACCGATAACAGCCTGTTCACAATTAGTGGTGCTGAGTTGACTACTAATGTTGCCTTCAACTTCGAGGCGAAACCTGAATACAAAATTCGCGTACGCTCCACGGATTCGGATGGACTGTTCTTCGAGCAGGACTTTACGATCCATGTTGCGGATGTCAACGAAGCGCCCGTGGTAGTTAACCCTGTGGCGGATTTCTCAGTGATTGAGGGAACGATAACCACGGATATCGATCTGGCTTCGGTGTTCGCCGATGTGGATGATTCCATTTTGGGCTACTCAGTCCAAGTTGCGAATGAAGAACTGCTCACTACCAGTGTCAGTGGCACGGTTCTAACAATCACCTATGTTGCTGGGAGTTTGGGCTCGTCCACCATCACGGTCACCGCCACCGACAGCAGAAACCTCTCTATCAGCGATGACTTTGTAGTTACCGTCGAAGGAGTAGTTCCACAGATTCTGGTTAGCGATCCATTGGACGGCTATTCGGGCGTAGTCGGGCAACAACGGATCTTGCGATTCAGCACGTCTGATCTAGCCGGCAGCGAACAAGTGTTTACCTACGAAGTGCAGTGGGGTGATGGTTCGCCTGTTGAGACATTTACCGGCCCTGCAACGTTCGAAGCAAGCCACACGTTTGCCTCGATCGGCGCAAAGACGGTTCAAGTTCGAGTCATCGATGAAGACAGCAACGTCAGTGACTGGGTTCCAAAGTTGTTGAACATCCTGCGCACCGAACTACAAGGCACTGAGTTGGCGGTGGGCGGTAATGCGGTTGGTGATACGCTGGCCTTTACGCCTGGCGTTAGCGCTCCGACCGGGCAACTCTCTCTGAACGGAACCAGTCTTGGATCTTTCAATATTCCTGCTAATGGAGTGAAGTTCTTCAGCAACGGCGGCAGCGATACGCTGACGATGAACGGCACTTCTGGCAACGATACGTTTACCACCGATGGATCGAGCATCGTTTGGAATGGTTCAGCCACCTGGCCTCAACCGGTTCGCTTGAGTGCGGTCGATGCCACCAAGCTGCGTGTGCAATCGCTGGCGGGCAATGACGAGATCATTGTCAGCAGCGGTACCGCTGAAGTCGATGGTGGAACTGGTACCGACCGCATTACTGGGCCGAACAGCGGTGGGCTGTGGAATGTCACGGGCGCTGGGCTGGGGTCGCTGAATGCATTGAACTTTGCCGGGATCGAAACTGTACTTGGTGGCTCAGGCGATGACACCTTTGAGTTCGCCAACGTTGGAGGACTCACGGGGATCGTCGATGGCAACGGTGGCCAAGACACGTTGAGTTATAGCGCGCGAACTACGGCGGTTGCGATCAGCTTGCTCGCCAACACCGCTACTTCGACCGGTGGCATTCGCAACTTCGAACAGTTTGGCGGCGGCAGCGCGACGACAGATACCTTCACGGCCGCGAATACAGCCAACGCTTGGCAACTTACTGGCGAAAAATCCGGTTCGCTTAATTTGACTTTTGGATTTTCTGGTTTTGAAACACTCAAAGGTGGTACTAGCACAGACAACTTCGTGGTTGAACCAGCCGCAAGTTCCTTCGCCAGCGTCGATGGCGGTTCCGGCACAGACAGCCTGAATTACAGCGGATTTGAGTCAGCAATCCAAGTCAATTTGTCGAACCGAACCGCGCCAGGTATCGCCAGCTTCATTGGTGTTGAGTTGCTCATTGGCTCAAGCGCCAGCGACCTCCTGATCGGTCCGAACAGTACCAATGCATGGACGATTAACGGCCTGAACTCAGGGGCTCTGGGGACCACCCTGTTCCAATCATTTGAATCAATCCAAGGTGGTACGAGCAATGACACGGTAACGCTCACAGCGACAGGTGGCCTATCGGGTGCGGTCGATGGTGCAACGGGTGTCGATACGTTAATTGGGCCAGCGCTTGCCGGAGTCAACGTAGATTGGACAATCACATCAATGGGTGGCGGGGCTGTCAACTCAGTGAATTTCCTTGGCATCGAAAATCTGACTGGGGGTTCCAGCCTTGATCGCTTCCTGATGTCCGATGGTGGTTCAATTGCCGGCACTATCAACGGTGGCAGCAGCCCAACTGGGCAACGTGACCAGTTGAACTATGCAAA
Source organism: Pirellulaceae bacterium (assembly GCA_033761895.1). Classification (GTDB taxonomy): domain Bacteria; phylum Planctomycetota; class Planctomycetia; order Pirellulales; family Pirellulaceae; genus Aureliella. Next base: position 3,129 of record JANRMD010000486.1, read on the forward strand.
CTTAACGACTTCTGTCTCGATTAATCTAGCCGCAAGTGCGTTCACGAATGTCGGTCTGATATCGGGTATCGAAGAAGTGGTTGGAACTCCAGGAGCCACCGATGCAATTCGCGGTGCGAATGTGGTTAACGCTTGGAGCATCACAGGCACGGATACCGGTACTGTAGGCAGCATGCGTTTTGTGGACATCGAAAATCTTACCGGTGGAATACTCGCCGATAGTTTTTCGTTGGGCGCCGCTGGTAGCATCCGAGGAACGATCGTTGGTGGTGACGGTACAGATACTGTGTTGGGGCCCACGCCTGGAGTGGGCAGCGTGATTGACTGGAACGTCACTTCCGCTGGTGGTGGAGATGTACTGGGAACGGACTTCGCTGAAATTGAAAACTTGACAGGCGGCAGTAACCTCGATCGATTTACCTTCAGCGAAACTGGCTTGTTAACAGGTACTATCAACGGTGGTTCAAGCGGAGTGGGAGAGCGTGATCAGCTCAATTACTCATCGACGACAGGACCAATCGTTGTTGACCTCGCCGCAAAGCTGCAACCTCGAGCTGGACTGTTGATCGGCCTTGAAGAGATCGTGGGAACGTCCAGTTCCCACGATGAGATCCGTGGCGCGAATGCGGCCAACGCATGGAGCCTCTCTGGCATAGATACCGGAACCGTGGGAAGCATACGTTTCGTCGACATCGAAAATCTCACCGGTGGTACACTCGCCGATAGCTTTTCGTTGGTTGCCGGTGGCAGCATTCGTGGGACCATGCGTGGTGGTACGGGAGTCGATACGCTGATTGGCGCTAATGCGAACAATGTCTGGCAAGTGCAGGGTGAAAACACAGGCCTGATCAATGCGGTTGCCTACCAAGAGATTGAGAATCTCACTGGAGGAAGTGCGACGGATACGTTCGTGATGAACTCCAGCGGATCGGTAAGCGGTGTGCTCAATGCGGGCGCTGGAACTACTGATCGCTTGGATTTTTCAGTTCAGTCATCAAACTTGGTCGTCAATCTGCAAACGCGAAGTTTGCCAGGTGGCGGAACGTTTACGGCTGTCGAACAGATCGCTGGTTCATTCGCCAGCGGTGATTTGCTCATCGGCCCAAACGTGACAGCGTCTTGGTCACTTTCTGGAATGAACTCAGGCAATGTCGGTGCGATTCAGTTCTCGGGATTTGAATCTGTACAAGGTGGAACGGGTAACGATACGTTCACGCTGGGTATTGCCGGAGTATTGACGGGCGTCGTCCTAGGTGGTGATGGTACCGATACTCTGGTTGGACCAAGTCCAGGGCTGGGTAGCATCACTGAATGGAACATCCATTCAGCAGGCGGTGGTATCCTTCGCGATGTGGACTTCGAAGGTATCGAGAATCTTGCAGGCGGTAGCAACCTGGATCGTTTCCTCTTCAGCGCGACTGGTGCCGTGACCGGTACGATCAATGGCGGCGCGAGCGGAGCTGGTGAGCGCGATCAAGTCAGTTACGCGGCAGTGACCGGTCCGATAACGATCGACCTGCAAGCTAAAACGCAACCACGCGTTACGCTGTTGGTGGGTATCGAAGAACTGGTGGGAACAGATGCTTCCGATGAACTGCGTGGACTGAACGCAGCCAATACTTGGAATCTAACTGGTGCCAATACGGGCACTGTCGGAACGTTCCGATTCGTCGGCTTTGAGAGTCTACTGGGTGGAACGCTGACTGATACCTTCTCATTTGTGGCTGGTGGAAATGCAGTCAGCGTTGATGGTGGGGCTGGTGTCGACACCCTTCTTGGTCCAAACGCCGTGACCAACTGGGAATTACAGTCCTCAGGCCAAGGGACGATTGGAACAAGCAGCTTTGCAGCGATTGAAAATCTAACCGGTGGTACTGCCGTAGATACCTTTAATATCGGGCCAAGTGGCTCACTGGCAGGTGCACTCAACGGAGGCACGACGGGCCGCAATGTTTTGAGCTATGCGACATGGAGCAGCCCAGTAACAGTTAACTTGTCAACGCGGATTGCAACCGCCATTACGGGACTGGTCACTAACCTCACCATCGTTCAAGGTGGTAGCAGTGATGATCAACTGACAGGCAACTCAACGCTAGGAACAATCCTGCTGGGCATGAGCGGTAACGATGCACTGGTAGGTGTAAGTGGCCGTGACATCATGATTGGTGGTTTCGGTAGCGACATACTGACCGGTGGAAACGGCGATGACTTGTTGATCGCTAGTGCGACCGTATATGACAACGACTTTGTCTCGCTGTCGAGCATCTTTGACGAATGGAGCAACACGTCGCGCAATTACCTGACACGTGTCAACAACCTCCGAGGCATTGGCACTGGACCGCGGCTGAACGGTGAACTGTTCCTACAGAACTTCCCCACTCCAACGCTGTACGCTGATCCGGGGTCGTTGGATCAATTGATTGGAGGTCTTGGCCAGGACTGGTTTATCACCGATGACGCAGCCGACATCACCGACCAAGTGTTGTCGGGGCTGTTGGCTGAGTTGCGAGACGAAGCCTACGGACCGCCTACGTAATTCCCTACCAGAGTTTTCTCACATCGGTACCGCCGATAACGAAATCTAGTTACGACACCATCGATCGCACTTCCTTCATTTAGATAAGAACTAACCACAAGCGATGATTAAGACAGCTTCTATTTCAAATCGGTCTCGTCGAATCCGGCACGCGACGAATGCCGCCTTCACGCTAGTCGAGTTGCTGGTGGTGATTGCGATTATTGGGATACTGGTTGGCTTGTTGCTACCGGCGGTTCAGGCGGCTCGTGAGGCAGCGAGGCGGATGCAGTGCGGCAATAATGTCAAGCAAGCGATGCTGGCGATGCATAACTACGAAGGTACGATGGGCAAGTTTCCTGCCGGGCTGGTCTGGTCGCGCGGTGGTGGGGATATCGATTCGGTTGGCTCTGGATTCGTTGCGATTCTCCCTTTCCTTGAGCAAAGCAACGCGTTCAAACTGATCAACCCAGACGTTCCGTGGTACCTGCAGTCACAGCAGGCTGTGCGCGTGGTTGAGCCGGCATACTTGTGTCCTTCGGACACGGTTGAGCCGCTGCACAAGTATCCCTTTATCGGTGCGGCCGGTGCGCCTTCGGGCGATACTTATGCGTCGTGCTCGTATGGACTAAGCGTTGGCTACGATGATGGCATCGGCTTTCAATCTGGCTTCCAAGGGCGTGGACTGGCGAAATATGTGGGAGTTTTCGCACCCCATTCATGGATGAAGTTAGCCGTGATGACCGATGGGACAAGCAACTCTTTCGCGATTGGTGAAGCCGCATCGGGGTTCAAGATGTGCGAAGGGATAGGCTGCGTTACACCTAACAACTCTCCAGCCGGAGAGGCGACTGCAGTCTTCGGTTGGCTGGTTGGCGGAGTCAATCTTCCTGCGTTCTACAATCCAGGTTTTCGATATGGCGGAGCCTTTGTCAGCACCGTCGAGCGACTCAACAAGAACCCAGTTACCGACTCCCTATTCAATGTAACAGGTACGGGCAAGTTCAATCGAACACCCAGTTGGCAAGGTGGTCCACATCGCACTGCCAACTTCCGGAGCTACCATGTGGGTGGCGCGAATTTCGGTTTCTGTGATGGCAGTGTCCAGTTCATCGCAGACACCATCGACATGACAACCTTCCGCCTGCTGTCATCGGTGGCCGACGGCGAAGTCGTTACCTTACCGTAAGGGAGGAGGGGTGAATGCCAGCTCAAACCGAGGTGACGGAATCGAACTTGAGTGTATCTCTGCTACAGATCAGCAGTATCTGTAACGAGTTTGCAGACACCTGGAATGTCGAGTCAGCGAAACAAATTCATGTTTGGTTGAGTAAAGTCCCGACCACGCATCAGCCTGCCTTGCTGCGGAATCTGTTGTCGATTGATTTAACGCGACGGAAAATGCTGGGGCAAACTCCTGAGACACAAGACTATGTGCCCATTCTAGAAGAGCTCGCTTCGACCGTTCAGGAGAAATTGCTCGCCTCGACCATACTCCAAGAGACATTCGCCACCCCAACGGTCTCTTTCACAGCGAAGGTCGAACCCAAACCGAAACGTTCAACTCTCCCCAGCGGATTTCGTTTAGGGGATTATGTTCTGGAGTCGGAACTAGGGCGTGGCGGTATGGGAGTGGTCTTTGTCGCTCGCCATGCAAAACTTGGTACTCAGGTTGCCCTGAAAACTCTGCCAGGCACATCGGCTGGTGAACTTCATCGGTTCAAGCTGGAGTTCCGCACGCTAGCCAACATCAACCATCCTAACTTGATCGGTCTGCATAACTTGCAAGCTGATGCAGGCCAATGGTTCTTCACCATGGATCTGGTTGAAGGCTGCAATCTGGTCGAATACGTTCGTCCGCAAGGTAAGTTGGATCAGAATCGCTTGCGTGAAGTACTTCCTCAACTGGTTCGAGGTATTCATGCACTTCACGAAAACAGCATTATCCATCGAGATTTAAAACCATCGAACGTGATGGTCACTCGCGAAGGTCGAGTCTTGATATTGGACTTTGGTCTGGTCGCAGATTTAGATCGAGTTGCGAAATCCCAGGATGAAGTTGTAATTGCCGGTACTCCGCCGTACATGGCACCTGAGCAGTTTGAGCTGCAGTCCGCTTTACCAGCAGTCGACTGGTATGCGTTAGGTATCATCTTGTATGAAGCGATTAGCGGACGCTTGCCATTCACTGGATCGCTTGCAGACATTTTCAATGCCAAGCAGCGCGATGGGTACACTCGCCTGGGTAAAGACGTATGCCCCGACCTCATTGATCTCTGCGAGCGATTGCTTGCCGTAGAACCTCTCAATCGCCCGAGCTTTGCAGATATCGCAAGCACAGTTGTATTGCACGATGCCCCAACGCATCGAGAGCAACTCGCTGGACCATCCGCAAACAGTAGCTTGCGGGCGTCGCAGTCCACAAGCATAGAAGCCAAACAGTCAATATCCATCGCCTTAGCTGGAAGAAATCAAGAGCTCCAACAGATCAATGAGATTGTCCAAGGCATGCGCCAGCATCCGTCGCTCCAGCTGATCATGATCAGCGCTCGATCGGGTGAGGGCAAAACCTTTTTGGCCGATCATGTTCTAGGTCCGATGTGGAAGGACGACGGCTATTACGTGCTGGCCGGTCGTTGCTATGATCGCGAGTCGGTACCGTTCAAAGCCGTCGATAACTTGATCGATGCCCTGTGCGGTCGGTTACTGACACTCCCTTCCGATACAGTTAAGCCACTCCTGACACCAGATGTGGCCGTGCTGGCGCAGTTGTTTCCTGTTTTGCAACGAGTCAGGGCCATCGCGGCTTTGGGCGGAGTGCGGCTGGACAATTACCAGCCCGAACAAGTGCGGGGAATTGCGGCCGGCGCTTTGCGTACGTTACTGACCCAGCTCACGCGCATCAAGAAAGTCGCCTGTTTCATCGATGACTTGCAATGGGGAGACCGTGATAGCGCTGAACTACTGTGGGAGGTCTTTGAACATCCCGAGCCACCACCGGTGCTCATGTTGGCTACCTATCGAAGCGATGAAGCGGATAGCAGCCCATTCCTACAGGCCTGGAAGAGTCGTACGAGCGAGCAGCCTACGGGCTTTTCGCAGCATGATATTGAGCTCAAACCGCTATCGCTCCAGCAGGGCATTGATTTGGTCTTAGCGACGGTCGGCGTGGACAATGAACAGGTGCGACGCTGGGCAGCAGAGATTGCTGAGGAGACCAATCGCAACCCATTTCTACTCTCGGAATTGGCGAGTTGTTATGACCCCAACAGTCAAGATGAGCATCCCGTTCACTTGAAGGATGTGATTGAAAGAAAGCTGAGAAAGCTACCCGACGATGCGCGTCGCTTACTCGACGTCGTGTGTGTTTCCGGTCAAGCGCTGGTGGCTAAGGAAGCGGCTGTAAGTGCGGGTCATGAACTCGTGTCGCTGGCGACGATCAATCGTATGCGCAGCGAGCGTCTACTGCGGTTGGTTGGTGATGAGAACTCGCTGATCCTCGATACCTATCATGATCGCGTTCGCGAAACAGTGCTGCACGAATTGAGCCCGGACACTCGTTGTGAGTTGCATGTTGCGCTAGCACGTACAATCGAGAAGTCCGCTCATGGTCAACAAGACACCGTGGGCAACCCGCGAGTCTACGATTTGGCCTATCATTTCTTTGAAGGATGTGGAGGTGAAGCGTGGAAGGATGTTGGTCTAGCCAACAAGGCGTTCACTTATTCCATGGAAGCCGGAAAGCAGGCGCTCAGCGCCTACGCATATGATGACGCTGTTGGCTTGCTGCAAAAAGCGGACAAACTGAAGGTTGAGCAATCGACTGCCGACGCTTATCGCTTGCAGTATCTGCTGGCATCCGCACGCGAGCGCACTCGGGAGGTCGGGACAAGTATTGTTCATTATCAGAGTGCAATTGAACTAACGAGTAACCCGATTGAACGCGCGGAGTGTAAGGCAGGCTTGGGCGACGTTCACTTGAAACTGGGCAATATTCCTGCAGCCCAAGAGGCGTTGGCCGCAGCCCTTGCGGAACTTGGTGAAAAACAACCGCGTACGTTAATTGGAAAGCTCTATGGCATTATGCTTAGTGACTTCCAATTTCTGTTTTTACCGAAGTTCTTGCACTTTCAAAATAGATCGCGCAGTCTGGAAGCTAAGCGCTTGATCGCAAAGATCTATCATGTTTTCAGCACCACAATCGCCAATAAGAACGGGACGGCGGCATTCTATGCCGTGACCAGGAACGCGGTTGTTCAAAAGTACGTGCCTGACACTCCGACGCGGGCGATGGCCTTCTCAACATATGCGTACTTTAATTCGATGGGCGGCATGGGTTGGAAGGGAAAGCGGTTTCGCATTTGGGCTGAACAGCAACTGGTCGCTGAACCAGCAGAATGGTGGCAAGCTGCAGTCGCTCAGAACTTAGGTTCCTACTATCTGTTCGTAGGAAACTTTCCTCGGGCGGAAGAGTTGTTGACTGCGTCTTTGAGTCTGTTTCGGAAGTCGAGAGATTGGCAGTACTCGTTGGCACTTCACTGGCTCAGGCATACGCACTCAGCCGAGGGCGATGTTAGCAAGATCCTTGAAACCTCAACCGCCGAACGCGCGAACGCTAGTCATACCAAAGACACCGTCATTGATGCATGGGGCAAATATGGAATGGCAGATGGACTGGCTCGGCAAGGTGAGTACAGCGAGGCGCTTCGCTTGACCACTGAAGCGGAAGCGGTTTTGGAGGGTTCATCTCACCATGTGTGCATGCAAGAACTCGCTCGAGTTCAGCTAAACGCGTCGCAATATCTAGAGGCGGCTGCTACCGCCAAGATAGCCGTCAAGGAGTTTCTAAGCTGTGTGCTGGTAGAGATCGCGGCAGATAGTTTTCCGCTGCTGCTGGAGTCACTCTTGCAAGATCAGTGGTGGAAAGGGCGATCCGCCATCCCGAAGAAGCAACTAAGGGCGGCATGGTTCTATGCAAACTTTGTGTTCTTGATGGGGCTGAATTTTCCCAGCCTACGTGCGCACTGCACACGTGTCCGCGGGAGATTGGCGGCAGCTTGCGGCAAGAAACGCAAAGCCGAGCGATTGTTTACCCAAGCGATTGCCAAGGCTGAGCATTGCGGCGCTCGCTACGAAATGGCCCGCGCCTTTCTGGATCGCTCGCGAGTATCACCGACAACTGCGCGAGAAGATCAGGCACACGGGCAGAGGATTCTGCAAAAACTCGGTTGCGTTCTGCCCCCAAAAGAACGCTAAAAATCAGCTCGCCAACTAACCACGGTAGTGCTCGTTCAGTTGTCATTGAGCCTCAGTTGTCGCCGCGCTTCAACGTCGGCCCCAAGGACCAAAGCCAATGATGGGAAAGCCAGCGACTTGCTGGGAATAATCCCGATAGGGTTGGCCGATGAAGTGTTCGAGCCGTTTATCTTTGAGGTAACTGCCGACATAGATGTAGACGGTCCAGATCAGAGTCAGTATGGCATGGTCCAGTGTCATGTTGGGTGTGAACCAGATCAAACCGAGGAAGCTCAAATAGACTGGATGTCGCATCCATTTGAAGAGACTCTTGGGCTCAAACTTGCGAATAGGTGGCTTTATGCCGCGCATCCAACACAACCAAGGTAAGAGTCCAGTTTGATATCCCATCCCGCTCAAATAGAGGCTATAGAAAAGTGCAACCCAAGAGCCATAAAAACCAACCAGCATAGCCGTCTCCCAATTGCCCTGCAGATTCCAGATTGAACTGCGGCTTGTCGTCCACATTTCAAACAGAACCAGCAGACTAACACAGGTCGCGATGCAATGCACGCAGCCCAAAAATTCGCTTGGCAAACTCTGGCGTAAGCGTTTGTTCACGGAAGGCAGCAGGAGAATACTGTGCGGAAACGCGAAAAACATGGCCCAACATAGATCCCACAGCGGAGAAAACGTGTGCGTGGATTGTCCCCCGTAACGCAGGAACAAAAACAATTGCACTGCAGTCCAGAGAAAAAACAACTGGGTGCCTGCACCGAAAGCTAATCCAGCCAACGTGACGTAGGGACCTCGCTTTACCTTGACAGCGCTAATGGTCCCTCTTGCATCAGCGTGACTCGAAACGACTTCGGATCGATTTGACAAATGCAAGTTGTCGATTTCTGCGTGGCTGGACATTCCATTGCCCTTATTTTGGTTTCACCGCAACGAAGCAACCATACTCCATTGCGCCGGTTCGATAGGCTTGCAAGATCGCGTCGAAGCGATCGAGAAACATCACATGATCGCGTCCTAACACCTTGGCCAGCCAGCGCACTTTCGAAGCCGCCACTCGATCACGGCAAATCTCCCAGGTTTTGAGGACGCGTTTGGTCCAAATATCTGTCGAGCGCATTTCCAGTCCGGCATCGGTCAGCCACTGGCGGTAGTCGGCTTGTGTACCCAAGGAAGGACAAAAGAAACCTTCGCAAACTTCGTAGACGAGGCGTTGGGTTTCGGCGGCCTGTTCATCGTCACCGGACAACCAGGCGCAAATCGCAACACGACCGCCGGGCTTCAACCAAGTCGCTGCTTTCTTGAAGAAGGCAGGCTTGTCAAACAGGTGTTCGGTGCACTCGATGCTCCAGACGGCATCAACTGTACCGAGTTCGAACTGAACCTCTTCAGCGTCGGCGCGCATGAAGTTGGGACGCGGGTTGGCTCGTGACCACGCGGCAGAGGTCTTGGCCCAAGTCCGCTGCACAGAACTAATCGTGACACCTGTGACCTTGCAACCGCGATTTTTAGCCAACCAAATACTCGAACCACCCATACCGCAGCCAACATCAATGACGCGTTCACCACCTGTGATACCTGCGAGTTCGGCCATGCGTTCGGTCAACTGCAACTGGGCTACACGCGGCGATTCATCGGCATTCCACAATCCATGATGAATGTGTGGCCCCCACATCAAACGATAGAAAAGAGTCGACAGGTCGTAGTGCGTTCGAATGACACTTTTTTGAACTTGGGGGCAGTCGATCAAGCTGAGTTACTCCGGAGCAGTTTCTTGTATTGTGATTGGATTGGATTTTAGGTCAAAGTTAAGGTGCAACAATCAAGTCGCCGTAAATCAGCAATCGATCGGTGACGCCCACCGCGCCCAACATCTTCGAGTAGGGTTTGATTCCGTAGGCGCTCTGGAGAATGGCAAAACCGCCTCGCAAGTGGTTCCAACCCTTGACGACTTCCACATCGGCCGCGAATTCCAGCGGCTTGGTTATGCCGTGCAGCGTAAAATCCCCTTCAAATTTGTATCTGGGTAAGCCTCGCTTGCTGAGTTCGGCAAGCTTTGTAATGCGTTTGGCTTCGAAGGTTGCGGTCGGATACTGTTCGACATCCAGCACTTCTTTGCCCAGCAAATTCTCGTTAACTTGCTTGCGAGTGGCTTCGTCGGTGGAGCCTTCGAGTCCAACGTACTTTCGCGCAGCATCGCTATCCGCTTCAAAGCTGGTCATATCAAAGACCAGTTTTCCATACGATCCCGAAGCATCTGGTTGGTCCAAATGCAATTCTCCTGACTTTAGTTTGCAAGATGCTCCATGCTCGTGGCCGAGTCCAACTTTGCCGACGCGAACGTACACTCGACTGGTCTTCAACTCCAATTCACCGCTTATAACTTGTGGGGCAGCGTCTTGCGCGGGTAGATTCCGAAGGGGGCCTGTCGTCAGGAATACGGCCAAAAGCAATGACATCCAAAGCGACGAAAGTAGTCCCAAACGCATTGCGCTGCCCTCCGTAAATTGTCGATGCTGTTATAATCCTCGAAACCCGTGAGTGATTCGTCCAAAGTAGTTTTTGGGTGGCACGCTCGGAGGCTCTGCGAAGGGCGTGGCAATTGCCCCTGCTCCCACGCCCCTCGCAGAGCCTCACGAGCATGCCACCCAACTACAATCACCCCAAAATCTAACTTGGATAGGCACTAATGGCTCGCACGGTACGAATTGTAAAAAGAACTCAGGTTGGTTCGAGAGGACGCGCCTTTTGGTATTAAACCTAACGAAACGTTTTCTCGTTGGCGAATTGATGGATGATCCCAACTTAGCGGAGAAAGACCATCATCAAGCGCTGCACGGATTGCGTCGGGTCAATCAGCTTAGCCGCACAGCCAAGGTTGTTTCTAGAGCAATCATTCAACACTGCACCAAACAAAAGCTAGCCTTTGTTCGAGTCCTCGATTTGGCTTGCGGTGGTGGCGATGTGACAGTGCAAGTCGCGAAGCAGTTACGAAAGGCTGGCTTATCGGCTGAAGTTCGCGGCTGGGATGTCAGTCAGACGGCCATCGATTTCGCTCGGCAGCAATCTGGCGACGATTCTATTGGAGTCCAATTTGAGGTTGCCAACGCACTTGTGGATGCACCCCAAAAATCGTTTGATGTGGTGTATTGCACTCTCTTCTTACATCACCTGTCCGACGAAGACGCCGATCGCTTGCTCGTTGCAATGTGGAAGATGGCGAGCCAGTTGGTATTGATCGACGATCTTCGACGGTCAACGATGGGCTATGCACTAGCGGTCGTGGGCTGTCAGTTGCTTTCACGATCTCCGATCGTGCATGTCGACGGGCCATTGAGTGTTCGCGCGGCATTTACGGAAGCTGAGATAGTGCAGTTGTCGGATCGCTGCGATTTGCCGCGCCCCAAAATTGAACGCCATTGGCCGCATCGCTTTCTGTTGACTTGGAACGCACACCCATGAATGCGTTCAACGTCAATGAACTAGCAAATGAAATCTGGGATGTGGCTATTGTAGGCGCGGGAACGGCTGGCGCTTCGGCGGCCGTTCGGCTGGCGGCCAGCGGGAAACGAGTCTTGTTGATCGAAGCCAAAGCGTTTCCTCGCGACAAGGTTTGCGGTGGATGCTTGAACCAGCGTGCCTGGAACGGGTTGAAACAGATCATTCCACGCGGCAGCCAGTCGTCGATGGCCACGCGGATAGAAGCGGCTGGTGCGGTGCCTGTTGAACGGATGCTGCTCAATTGCCTTGGTCGAGATGCGAGTTGGACAACACCTACGATGCATGCGATCTCGCGACGCACACTAGATAGCTTGCTGGTCGATGCGGCTGTCAATTCAGGTGCAGTCTTTTGTTCTGAGACCGCCGCCAAAGTCATTGACGATGCAGCAACTGATTGCCGTAGTATCCGGCTGACACATGCAAACGGTCAAGCGTGCGTGGTAAAGGCCCTCATGACCATTGTGGCTGATGGGCTGGGGCATTCAGCCCTCAGCGAGTTTCCCAATATGGCCAGCCAAGTGGAATCGGGATCGCGGCTTGGATTGGGAGCGATTATCGAAGATAGCAGCCGGGCTTACGCACACCGCGAGTTGACGATGGCCGTTGGTCGAGCTGGCTATGTCGGTTTGACGCGTGTGGAACATGGCAAACTCAACATCGCCGCCGCAGTAGATGCGAGCGAACTGAAGACAAACGGTCCGCAAATTGCTGTAGAAACCATTCTACAAAGTTGCAGGCTGCCGATTCCCGCAAATTTGAAGGATGTGAAATGGACCGGTACGCTGCCGTTAACGCGAACAAGTCGTCTGGTCGCTGCGCGGCGATTGTTTACGATCGGCGACTCGGCCAGCTACGTTGAACCATTCACGGGCGAAGGGATGTCATGGGCAATTCAAGATGCGCTGCAATTAAGTCAATTGTTGACGGCTGAGAATGAGTCTTGTGAGAGCCTGACGGTGGCTTGGAATAAACAGTGGAAAGAGAAACTGCGCAGTAAGCAGTGGGTATGCCGAGGCCTGGCGGCTTTGTTACGTCGTCCGCAACTGGCGAGAGTCTCACTGATTGTGGCTCGTACAGTACCTTGGATTCCACAATGGTTGATCGCCCAAGCGAGCGGCGTTGACCAAACACGTATGAAACATGGGGTTGTTTGATGAGAACTGAGTTGCTTGGATTTGGAACTGCTCTGCCTGTTGGCTCGTTGACGCAAGACGAAGCCGTCGGTGCAGCCGTGCGGCTCAGCGGACTCGATCCGCAGGCTGAGGGTGCACGGAAAGTTCAAATTCTCAACGCACTCTATCGTCGCTCCGGTGTCAGCAAACGGCATAGCGTGGTGCTGCAAGCGGGTGATGAAGATCCGTTTGTGCGTCAGACATTTTATAAGACTGCTACCGATGAGAGCGACCTCGGACCAACGACCTTTGAACGCATGCAACGCTTCGAAGCCTCGGCGCCCGAGTTGTCTCAATCGTCCTGCGAACGGGCACTCGCAGATGCGAAGGTCGCGGCCTCGGATATCCGGCACTTAGTCACCGTCTCGTGCAGTGGTTTCGCCGCGCCGGGTTATGACTTGGCGCTATATCCAGCCCTAGGTTTGGCAGCTAACGTGTCGCGAACCAATGTGGGGTTCATGGGCTGTCACGGTGCATTGAACGGTTTGCGAGTTGCCCGAGCACTTAGCCTCGCGAATCCCGGTGAAGCGGTACTGGTGTGCGCCACCGAACTGTGTTCCTTGCATCATCAATACACTGACGACCCACAGCAGATTGTAGCGAACTCGTTGTTTGCGGATGGTTCCGCCGCAGTGGTGCTCCGCAGTACCGAAGCTACCGATCAGGCTACCGATCACGCGGGTTGGACGTTGTTGGGAAGTTCATCGTGTGTGCTTAGTGAGAGTACTGACATGATGAGTTGGCGTGTGGGCGACCATGGATTTCAAATGACTTTGTCAGCTCAGGTGCCTGAAGTGATTCGCAAGCAGTTGAAACCGTGGTTGGAGAGTTGGCTGGCTACGCAGCAGTTGACATTGCAGGACGTTGCTTCGTGGGCCGTGCATCCCGGCGGGCCACGCATTCTGACGGCTACAACTTCGGCACTGGAGTTGAGCTCAGAGCAGTTGTCTGTGTCGGCTGGAGTATTGGCAGATTGCGGCAACATGTCATCGCCGACGATTCTATTTATTCTCGATCGCATGCGCCGCCAAGACATGCGCGGGCCATGTGTGGCTCTCGCGTTCGGTCCCGGATTGGTTGTTGAAGCAGCGCTATTGCAGCGATGAGTGTTCATGCCTTTACTATTCGTTTGTACCACTGTTTCCAATTTGAATAGACCTGCTCGGCCTACGACTTTTGGGTACCGGAAAACAACGGATTGAAAAAGTCAAATTGAAAAAATGTTTTTTCTACGGGCTTTTGTTGCGTAAGTGGCGGGTCGCTTGTAGTGATCTGAGATCCACACTGAAGATGGTCGGATTTACCGGAGCCATTAGTCTCTGACTGCGAACCAGCGAACTGGAACATCCACAGGCTTTGCCTGGGCTGTGCGACAAATAGCGATCTTTCAAAAATCTCTAGCGAGAGTTTTGTTACAGCTTCGTTTTGCTTCAACGCAATCGACAAGTTAAAACGCTGTGGCTCCCCTCGCCCGGTACTCCGGGGAGAGGGGCTGGGGGTGAGGGGCAAGTCCCAAGTTAAGCCAATTTAGTTAAGTCCTTGTGCTACCGTCTCGAGTAACCATTGAAGAAAATCGCTTACTCCAGACCGGGCGCCCCTCCCCCCCCGTCCCCCACTCCCCCGAGTACCGGGGCGATGGGGAGTCCCTTCGTTCGTGACTGTGTTGCCTGAAGAGGAACAAAAGTTACATTTTCGGATTCTGTTTTATTGCTATTTGTCGCACAGCCCAGGCTCTACCTGGAAACCACTTGCTTTAGCCCATTGTTGGGGCAGTCGCTTGTAATGATCTGAGATCCACACTGTGAAGATGGTCGGATTTACCGGAGCCATTAGTCTCTGACTGCGAAAACATGTTGCTCGCCTTTCAAGCCAAGTCAAAACGGGTTCAATAGATCCTCTAGAAAATGCTTCTTCTCGTTTGGCAGGTGCTTAATGATCTTCTCGATCGCCGCTATTGCGCGGTCGCGAGTTTCGGGATGTTCAATCAATGGTTTTAGAATCGCGTAATACCAAGTTCCGCAAACTGTATCAAAACCACCGAACATATCGGTTAACTGCCCACTTTCGGAAAAGGTTGCGGATTGCTCAAGGTGCTCGAGAAAGTACTTTCGGAACTTAGCGGGCCTTGAGTCGTGCAAGCTCTTGAGCAGACTCGCAATCTGATCGCAGTCCGCCTTCTTCCGAAGATTCGTCAGTGAATTGAGAACTGTGGTGAAGTGAATCGACTTGAAGCCGAATTCCTTGACAAACATATGCAGCTCTTCGACTTCTAGCACTGGATCTATCCAACCTGCCATGATGCGGGCTTTTCGGACTGTGGGTTCACTTTCGGCGTTTTTGTCTAGAAAGCGCGAGATGGTGAGTCGATCGTACAGCAGCGACGAGAGTTCACTTTCGCTAGCGTCGTTGCTTTCCTTATCGATGTAAGTATCCATCAGTCTGCTGAGTGCGATCTGATAGGCTTCGTCAAGTTTCTGAATCGCGGCGGCGGATTCGTCTGTTTTGAGGAACTCAACGATGGCAGCTTTAGTTTGCTTCTGTTGGTCGGAGAAACTCTCTAGGCTTTGATCAAGTTGACGCTCGGTAGGTGTATTCATCTTCAAAGCACGAAGGAGCGGCGCGAAGAGCGCTGCGCGCGATCGGTTGTAGCCCGTACCCTGCAAATGTCTTGCGTACGCTTCGATGAACTGTTTAGGATACCTTTCAAAAAGTGCCAATAGTCCATGGTTCAGATAGGATGAGTTCATTTCGTTGGCGGTGCCGCCCAATAACTCATTGATGTGGTCGAACAATAGCGGCATGGAAGTACTTTTTATAGGAAGCCCGACACTCCTTTCCCGAGTCAGTAGCAACTCAGCGACCTCGCTTAAATGCTCAATGGGTACACCAACTTGGAAAAAGACATGCAAGGCAATGTCATCTTTCACGGCTGCGTTGCTTTCGCCGGCTGTATTCGCTTCGCGGGCCAGCCGCACTGCCATTTGGCCGAGCAGATCGTCAATGTCATCCTTCTTGAAGATGCTTGTTGGATCCTGGACTGATTTGGCGTGTGCGAGGGCTTTGACGACCGCGATCGAATCAGGTGGGTTTGCAAGTAGAGTCTCTTTGGCGAGTTTGACTCGGGCAGCGCGTTCTATTTGCGTCGCCGTCCCAAAGCCATTGGGGGCTTGAGCGCGTTCGAAGTGCTTAACAATAGCGATCGCTGCTTCGTTGGGTCTTTCTTTGGCGATCGTTGTGAAGGCTGAATCCAATGGAGGTTCCGTTACGAAAAAGTCTGCCGGTTCAAGGTATGCGAGTATGATCGGCACTGCGTCATATTCCTGCTTGCTCAAGGCCTTTTGAATCGTTAGGGCGGTTCTCGGATCGAGGGGACTGCGCACGAACATGGCCATACCGCCAAAGCCACTCCCTGACATTCCGCCCGCGACTCCACCACCCATGCCACCGAAACTGGTGTTACTGAGCTCAGGTTGCTTGCCCTCTAAGGTTGCTTTTGCTTTAGCAAGAGACCTCTTGGCCCATTCAACAACTTGCGGGTGATGCGAAATATCCTCTCCGAGCGCGTTCAGCACGTCGATCCTCTGTAATACGCCACTGTCCGCAATCGAACTGCGTCCGTGTTCGAAAAAGTTGAAGTCCACTGTGCTGGGACTCTTCGCTGCTTGGCTAGCGCGAACAATCTGCATCTCCAGCAGCTTATCGAGCTTTCGCAGTTGATCGCGCCCCGTGTCGCTTTTAGCCATATCCGCATAAAGTTGTTTGAATCCTGACGCAGGTTCTGCTGACTGACCAAAATGATACGGGAACATGGAAAGGAACAAAAAGCAGGCTTGCGCACTGCGTTCAGTGCCATGGTCCAATTCTTCGACAATAACTTCAAAACCGGGCTCTGGGAGGAACTTAGGAAAAACTTCAACAAGTTCGGTCATAAACCAACCCGAAGCATCGGGATTCGCATTCCCCAGTGAGGCCCTTCCTGACTGCACCATGCCGCCCAATCTGCGAGCGATGAACATGCATTTTCTGGCAGCCTCAAACCGAGCTTGTTCGGTTTCGGCAAGCAACTCCACGGCTTGCATGGCTTGAGCGATCGTGGCGATATCCTTCTCGCGATCGAGCAGGTCCATCCAATAGGCAAATGGCTTGCCTTGGAATTGGGCGCTAGAATCCGCGGGCAGAGCTTCGCCTTCTGTTGCACCTCCTGCCGCATTACGGCGTTGCTGGATACGAACAACTTGTTTTTCACCGCGCGTAAGAGCGACTCGAGCATCGCTGACTTCGAGCCCATCCCCTTCGACTCCGGTCAGTTCGACGATGTATTTGCCGCTTTGCAATCGTAAGACACTCGCTTGCTTTTCGACTCGCAAGGACTCAACGACTTTGTCGCCTTGAGTCACATTGACTGACACACCTGGTTCATCAGACTCGATGACCAGCGTTCCTTTGTCGGTTGCGACGGTGATCAAGATGCCAGCAAAGAATGCCAGTGGAACGAATGCGGCCGCGACCCACAACGGCCAACGCGACTTCGATTTGCCCGAGTTAACCAGTTCAACGCGCGGTTGCGTTTGGCTGAAGTTCAATTGGCTAGTCGGTGGTTGATCTTGATCGTCAGGGCAAGATAGCGCGGTGCGTATAAGCGACTGAGGTGCAGCGGCATCGCAGAACGGAGCTAGCGAATCAGCAACTTCTTGAGCAGATTGAGGACGGAGTTGCGGATCGTGGCCAAGCATGCGGTCAACCAAATGAGCAACTTCAGCGGGAACATCTGGCTTGAGTGATTTCAGTTGTGGACATGGTGTGGTGCTGATCGCTTGAATCGTTTGGGCAAGATTCGAAGCTGGTCCAAACGGTGCGCGGCCAGTTAACAAGCGGAAGAGAGTGGCTCCCAAGCTGTAAATGTCGGCGCGCCAATCGACGCTGCTCGCATCGAGCAACTGTTCGCGAGCCATATACGGCACCGTTCCCATCAAATGCCCAACGGTGGTTAATCGCTCGTCAGCCGTCAGTGGCGAATCACCCGAGAGCACCAAACCGAGGTCCAGCAACTTTACTTGGCCGGTGCGTGTAAGAAACAAATTCGAGGGCTTAACATCACGATGCGTCATGCCGAGTGAATGGATCGCGCCGAGCCCCAGAGCTGCCTGACGGACCAATTCGCAAGCAGTCGGCAATGGAATGTCTCCGAGGCGTCGGCAGACTTTGCTCAGGTCTGCACCTTCGAGATATTCCATCACTAAGAAATGCCAACCACCTTCATCGCCCGCATCGATGGCTCGGACGACGTGGGGATGTTCGAGAGCCGCGATCGATGTCATCTCGCGGTTGAATCGATCGAGCCAACCGGATTGCAACAGTTTCTCGCGCGGCAGTAATTTGATTGCCGCCATCCGTTTCAGTCGCTGATGTTCAGCCAAGTAGACTGAGCCCATCCCGCCCGAGCCCAGCCACTTTAGCAAGCGATACGGGCCAAGCGATTCCGTGGGCAGTGCACCTGTCGCTGAGTTAACCGCGATTCGGGAAGCTGGTTGCAGCAGCAGGTTTCCCACCGCGGCTTGGCATTCTGGTTCATGATCAAAACTTGGGTGAGTCGTTGCTTTGACCGCTTTTTCGACCCACGAGAATGCCGACTCGCCACTGGCCACTTCAGCCGCTTGGGTGCACAATTCGCAAGACTCAACGTGCTGAAGGGCGCTGGCAAAACGCTCTGGCGGCAAGCGACCTAACAGTAGGTCGTTGAGCGCTGAGGGTTCCAAGCATTGTTCTCGATTGGCGATCATTTTCATGCCCTTTAGTATAGAATCTTTGGTTCGGATACTAGTTCATCGAAAACGTTGGACACGGATATTTTGTAGCGGTAGCGAGCGCTAGCCATGCGCTCCGGCTTGCAGACTTGCAAATAAGCGCATTCCATGACACTTACCGATTTACCGAATTCACAGACGACGTCACCCAGCCTGCTCGGTCGGGCTACATCGGGGGATTCGCAGGCTTGGCAACGCATGGTGCAGATCTACGGGCCACTGGTTTACTCGTGGGCACGACGAACTGGGTTGCAACCGCAAGATGCAGCTGATGTGACTCAAGAGACGTTTGCGGCGGTCTCGAATCGTTTGCAGGGTTACGATGCGCAGCGACCTGGTGCCACGTTTCGAGGTTGGCTATGGACGATCACTCGCAACAAAGCCGCCGACTTGGTACGTAACCAGCAAGCACAACCGGGAGCACGCGGTGGCAGTACGAACTTGGCTAACCTCAATGCAGTCCACGCGAAACCAACTGCAGCGATTGAGTTGAACGCGGACTACCCCCAGGAGACGGTGGGCGATCAGCAAGAGATTGTTCGTCGCGCAATGGCGATTTTGCGAACCAGTTTTGAACCCACGACTTGGCAAGCGTTTTGGCGTACAGTCGTCGATGGTTGTTCGCCCGACGACGTAGCTGCGGAGTTATCACTTTCGCGTTGGGCTGTCTACAAAGCGCGTTCACGTGTGCTGCAGCGCTTGCGCAGTGAGTTGGATGGGCTGGAGAATTTGTCCTAGTGCTTTGTCCAGATTAGATTTTGGGGTTCTGTTTTATTGTCGCACGATTGCCCCAATCGTAGCTGCAACAATTGAGACAATTGTGCGACACTCAACCGTCCAACTTCGGCGGCTCGCGTGTTACACTCGTTGAGTTGGGGAGTCTTTTGGTCGTGAACGACAAGTCCTTCGTTTGCAGTGGCACACCGAACTAAAACAACGCTCTACAAGTTTTTATTGAGGCTTGCCAACACAAATGAGTTTTGTATCTGTCCGAATTAGCAGATAATTCTCAGCCACCAGTGGCGTGCTGCGTGTTGTTTCACCAAGCTTGACTTTGCCAAGTTGTTGAAAACTCCGTGAGGCAGAGAGGATCGTGACGGTTCCCTCTTCATCGATGCCGATCAATTTGTCGCCAGCGATCACAGGTGAAGTGGAGACATTGCCTCCGATCCGTTCGCTCCAGAATGTCTCGCCATTAGTAGCGCTCGCACAGGTCACGATGCCTTTGTCAGCCCACAGGAATAGCAATTCGCCTTTGGCAACGGGCGTTGGGACATAGGGCGCGATCGTATTCTTGATTTCAAAGGCCAGCTCGTGATTGCCCTTAAGATTCACTCCGAAGAGGATGTTGCCTCCGCCGCCTGAACCTTCGGTGCTGATCGCGATATCACCGGCAATCACAGGACAGGAAACACTGCGTTTGGTAAAGACTTTTTTACTCCATAATTGTTCGCCGGTGGCTGCGTCGAGGGCAAACAGGCCGTCACCGGTTTCAGCGAAGATCAAAATTTTCTTGCCATCTTCCTCCAGGACGCTCGGCACACCATAACTGGTGCGAACCGATTTGCGAGGTGTTTGCCAAATGACATTTCCCGTCTTCACATCCAGCGCTACAACGGAACTATCACCAGGGGCTACTCCCTCGGGCAATTCTTCCGCATCTTGGTTGTTGGAGAGAATTAGTTTGTCGTCGACCACAATCGGAGAGCCGCCGAAACCATGCGAGCTGATGTAGCGTCCAAAGTCCCTAGTCCACTGTTCGACGCCATCATGTGAGAAAGCCTTGACCGTGAGATTCTCTGGCGATGCCCAGGCAAAGAAGACTGAGTTCGCATTTGCACAAGGCGTGGATGACGCATAGCTGCTCTTGGCGTGGACGCCGTGCTTGGCAGTTGCGAAAGATTTCCGCCACAGTTCTTTACCTGTGAGCAAATCGTAAGCCAGCGCGTGCCGCTTGCTCTCGGCCTCGGCGCTCATGATGAACACTTTGTTGCCAAAGACGATCGGAGAACCGTTGCCTTTGCCCGGCAAGTTAATCTTCCAAGCAACATCTGCATCTGACCATGGTAGCGGCACTTTGCACTGCTCAATGACGCCCTGCCCGTTCTCGCCTCGAAAGCGACTCCAGTCGGCACGCGCTAGTTGGGTTGGCCCAACCAAGGTTGTTAACAGCAAGGCGAGTGCTAGGCAGAGCGAAATCGGTGGTTGACTTTGCATGATTCTCAAGTTCGTCGTGGTATTTGGCTCGCTGAAGATAACGTCAGCCGGATATTATGGACCGAAGGCCGTTGGGGTTTCCAGCACATAGAGCCAAGAATGCTGAAAAAGTCCGGTTGAAAAAGTCGGTGGCAGTGACATTCCGAAGTGGATAGGATTAAATGGAATTCGACTGCGTGACTAACTGGGGCTTTCCAACTGGGCCGATCTGGGCAGTCCTAGGAACTTCCGAATTCTCTAATGAGTTGAAGTGCTTCGCAAACATGGAATCCAAAATTCAGCCGATTCTGTGTTGTGTGGGAGCTGCGGTGGCGGGTCGGCCGACACAATTCTTGATGGAACGCGCTTTCGAGGCCGCTCATTGCGACTGGCGAGTGATCACCGTTGAGGTGCAGCCCGAGAATTTCCAAACGGCCTTGGCGGGCATGCAAGCGATGTCGTTTACAGCCCTTAGGTTCTTTCCTGAATTGCAAGAGCTGGCCGCATCAAGATTGCGCGAGCAAACGCACGCAACTCTCAGCATGGTTACTTCTGCGATGCGGCGCAGGATCCAAGGTGCCGAGGTGCGTTGGGACTGTTGGGATAATCAGGGCTACGGCCTGCTGGACTTGCTCACTAGCTCGGCACCTGCGGCCAGCACCCTATTATGGCTGCATGGTCGATCGCGTTTGACGCAGAGTTTGTATGAGGCGCTGCAAGCCACGAGTATCTCGACGGGACAGCTGATTTGGAGCGACATTGAATCGCCCCAGTCAGCAACCCAGTCAGCAACCCAGCCAGCAACCCAGCCAACGGAATTGCCATCAGCAGTTTGCTCGCTCAACGAAGTGCCACAAAAGCTAAGAGACGCGTTGGCGCAGTTGACACCACTTACGCATTTAGTTGTGGTCGGCGAAGGACTTGCGGAGCAATTGCCTTTAATCCGCGACCTGCAGGTCGCCGGTGATGTAACGCTTTTGCTGGCCACCAATCAGTTGCTTACACGTCAACGCGTCCATGAAGCCTGGCCGAGTGGCAAGTCAGCAATCTTCACGGAAAGTGATCGGTTGCTTGCGGCTGAGGCCTATGATTTTCGGCGATGGACTGGTCAGCCGGCGGACATGGATTTGCTGCGCGATGCGTACGATGAATACGCTGACTTTTAGTGGTGGCTTGAATCTTGCTTTGAAAGCAAGTCCTCCACCATTAACGAGCCATGGTTAACGAGCCATGATCTGATCTACGAATCGTCTTCGATTTAGAAAGATGAGAATGCAAATCGGATAGGCCATGCCAAAGCAGACGCCGAAAACGCCACCCACAACTCCGCCGATCGCGCCTCCGATTTGATCAGGAGTTGCGTTGGGGTCATACGCATCATTCACGGCAGGGATTACCGAGTAAATCACGTTCACCACGGTTCCGACCACAAGCAGGATCAAATACGCCACGGCGTAGAAGTTTGCAAGCTTGCGCCCCCAGGGCTTGAACTTGAGCAAGCCTATACCACTGACGATGATCACAACGGACAGTATGCCCGTGAGCACCATCTGCGCTGAAAGGATCCCAAAGTAGACCGGATCATCGAATTGCTGCAAGTTCATTTCGGCTTTCATTTTCGCATCAATGAGATTGCTGGACATGAAAGCAAACATTCCTACCCCGGCGATGTTTCCGCAGACGCCAAGAATCCCGAACACTAAGTTCAGTATGCCGAACACGGTAGCGGTTACCGGACGTTGGTCAGGCACGAGCGCACTATCTTGCCCAGCAGTTTGCGGTTGGTATGGATTAAAGCCGTCTGACATGATTGGGCCCAAGCAGATTGAATGATGACAGAGTCAGTAATGTTAGCGGTGCGAGCCAGCGTTGGTGCAGAGCAAGCACAGCTTAGGATAGTATAACCTCGTGTCGATTGCTATCTCGCAACCGTCGCCGAGGCTTGCGCGCGCGTACAAAAAAGCCCGGTTTCAATGATCGCTAGCGGGCTGTTGATAGCCGAAGGTGGTGCCGTTGATTCAGTGAGCCGTCAGCGCTAGTAGGAGCTTGTTGATTTAGTGAGCCGA
>JANRMD010000487.1:0-15357 GCA_033761895.1 Pirellulaceae bacterium
ATCAAGGCTTTCGGGCGTCCCGCATCACTTTCGAAATGCGTGACGCATTCCGCTACGAGATTAACCGAAATGCTTGGGGCTTTGTCGATCATCGGGTAGCGGAAGCCGTCAAGGCTTTCGGGGGCTACCGCAGTACTCCCGAAATGCTTGACGCATTCCGCTACCGATGATGAAGAATCCGGGGCAAGAAAACTGATCCAACTGAGAACTCTACATTGACTAATGCAACCTTAGATGATGCACTGGCTTTGGTGATTGCCAAATTTCATGGTGTTACTGATAAAGCGGGGCACCCTTACATACTTCATTGCTTGCGGGTCATGCTTGGCGTTTCGGGTGCTCTGACGCAGCAAGTCGCGGTGATGCACGACCTTATCGAAGACACCGATGTTACGCTCGCCGATTTAACGGACATGAAGTTCGCTGATGAAGTCATCGAAGCGCTCAAATTAGTGACACACGTTGGCCGCGATTCCTATGCAGACTATGTCGTACGACTGAAAGCCAACCCACTCGCGCGGCAAGTTAAAATCGCTGACCTACACGACAACTACTCACTGGGACGCGTGGCCTATCGTGAGGGGAATTACACTGAAGATGCCTGTCGCATCCAGCGTTACATACTCAGCTATCAATTTCTGACGGACTTGATCGACGAATCTACCTATCGTCAGCAGATGGCATCTGTGGAATAAAGCCAAGTGGAAGTTCAGCCGGTGTGGAAGTCTAGCAAAAACCCCGAAACAACACTCGCCGAAAACGTGGGACTCGATTTCGCCAGCGGACTGAATCCAGCCCACGATAGCTACGCCGTGACCGTCGTCGATCGTATTCTGAAAGCGGCCGTTGCTGCCAATGTGACCGACATTCATTTTGAACTGAACCGCGACCAGACGCTCTTGTTGTGGCGCATCGACGGAACGCTCATCGATCTAGGTAGCGTCCCCAACGGTCGCAGCACCTCGATCTTAAATCGGATCAAGGCACTTGCGAGATTGGTCACCTACCGCACCGACATTCCGCAAGAAGGTCGACTGATCGTGCCGGAATATCAACTCGAAGCCCGCGTTGGTACCTTGCCTACTTTGCATGGAGAACGAGCGGTAATTCGGCTTGCTTCTGGTCGCAGGAAATTGCGAGCCCTGCACGAACTTGGCCTACCCGCTGCAACGCTTGAGCTGACTCTTCAAGCTGTTCATTCTGCCTCAGGCGTGATTCTCATATGTGGACCCGCGGGTTCTGGCAAAACGACAACTGCCTACGCCTGCTTGCGAGAACTTGCGAACGACGACACCACTTCGCGCAGCCTGGTAACGCTCGAGGATCCGATCGAGATCGAGCTGCCAGGAGTTGCCCAATCGCAAATCAATCCAGCGGCGGGCTACGATTGGGCAAGCGGCCTCAAAGCCCTCTTGAGACAGGACCCCGAAGTGATGTTGGTCGGCGAGATCCGTGACGCCGCAACGGCCGCAGTCGTGTTTGATGCGGCGGTGACGGGGCAACTGGTCATTAGCACCATGCACGCGAGGAGTGCCGCCGATGCGGTTCGTCGCTTGCAAGATATGGGGATTCCCACGCAGCAATTGCTGAGCGGCTTGAATCTGCTGA
This sequence comes from Pirellulaceae bacterium, assembly GCA_033761895.1. GTDB lineage: Bacteria > Planctomycetota > Planctomycetia > Pirellulales > Pirellulaceae > Aureliella. The sequence goes on from JANRMD010000487.1 coordinate 1,609, forward strand.
CTTGCCAGCGGTTGCTGAGATCCGCGTGCGCATGCCAACACACCGCGTCCCAGCCGACGGACTTGAGAGCATGCCCAACTTGCGGTGGCAGCGGCTACAATGGTCGCTTTCTGCTCTCTGAAGTTCTTCCCAAAGTGGAAAAGGATCTGGCCCGCGCCCTGATGGCTGACGCGAACTCTAAACAAATCGAGTCGATTGCTGCATCTTCTGGAATGCTACCGCTCCTGCAACAAGCAACCGAAGCATGTGACGCAGGCCAGACAACAACTGCAGAATTGAAGAGGCACTTTACGCAATGACTTCTACGCCAATTCCACTTTCAGCCCAACTTGCGCTTTGCAAACAAGTGGCTCGGCTGGCACGCGCCCGTCTGCCGATCGCTGGCGAACTTGCTAAGCAGCTTCACAGCTCCGAGAAATTGCGACAGGCCGCGACGGCTTTGGATCAACAGTTGCAATCCGGCAAGTCGCTTACGCAGGCCTTGGCGGCCGACCACTCGCGTGATTCGCGGATTCTGTCGGCGTGCATCCAAGCTGGAGAAATCAGCGGGCGATTGGACCGGACGCTGGAAGCTTGGACGAGTATGCATGTCGCCAACTCGCGATCGACGAAATCGCTTCGCACCGCTATGTTGTATCCTTTGATGTTGATCGCTGTCACCGTGGCTTCACTCGGGTACGTCGCCTACTATTTGATACCTGAGTACAAAAAGACCTACGAACTGTTCGATCGGAGCACACCGCTCTGGCTAGATTTGGTCAGCCAGGTCCGCGAGCACTTTTGGTGGCTGATCGTCGTGCTGAGCGTTTTGGGAATCGCTCCACTTGTTGTTTGGGCGATTCGCAAGCGGCAGTTCGATAGTCTGGGCCTGCCTCTCGATCGCGCCCCGCGGCTACGCTTGCAGGGCCTCGCTTCGGAGCTAGCCAGCCATCTAATCGATAGCTCAACCCCGCTCAATCAAGTTATTCCGTTGAGTGTCGCGGCAACGGGCGCGGATGAGAAACGCAGCGCGTCCGCTTTCGAAAAACTTCAAAATCGCGCGATGATCGAGCCGCTTGGCCGCGAATCGTCAATGCTGCTCGCCTTGCTACATAACGGAGTTATGGACGGGGCCGAAGCCAGCCAAAACCTGGCTTCCCTGGGGCAGCATTTGCAGCAGCGGGCCGACCAAATTGCCCAACGTCAAGTCCGCTGGCTGCCGATGTTAATCGCGCTAGTTGTCGGGTTGCTTACAATTCTTACGTACGTATTTTTGATTTATTTGCCTTGGCTGCTTCTTTTGAAGCAGATTATCCTTCCTGACCAGCAGTAACGGAATTCGATGACCGACATCTCCGACACAGCAGATTTGGCCGCAGCGCGTTTACCGCGAACGTTGACTCGAACTCAGCTGACCGCAGTGCTTTTCCTGGTAACGTTAATACCGTTCTTGCTGGTGATCGCACTTTGGTTCTCATTGCCGTCGACCCCCGAACCGGTCTTGGCCGCCGATGTGCGCGTCGGTCCTATGGCATGGCCCAACGAAGGTGCCCCAGACGCCCGGCTTGTTCCATGCATGATTGTGAAGAACCCGACTCCAGACGGATGGCGGAATATCAACTTGTCCATCAACGAGCAGTTCTACTATTTCCACCCAGACCCTTTGCCAGGCGGTGGCCAAATCCACATCCCACTAAAATTCTTCCACACCAAAGGGAATCAATTTTATCCGCCCGAAAAGCAAAAACTGAAACTGATCACCGTCTACGCCCAAACACCCGACGGCGCACGCGCGATCCTGGAAGTTGATGACAAGCAATTGCAGTCGCAGGATTCAGCGAGATTCTTGGAAAAGCAGAACTAAGCCCTCAAGCATTTCGATATCTCAGCTTGATTAAGGCAGCCCACTCAAAGTCGGCATCGAGTAAACCTCAGGACCGACTTCGGTTGTTAACACACTTCCGAACAACGTGTGCGCGCTCGCATCGTGAATCACCACGTGAAGCAACTGGCCGGCTTGCCGTTCATTGCCGTCCCAGACCACAATCCGATCGCAGTTCGTCCGCCCCGTCATCTGACGCAACGGCCCGACTTCGTTTTTGCGAATCGAGGTTTTGCTTGGTCCTTCGACCAGCACTTCAACCGACTGCCCCAGGAATTTTAAGTTATCTTCTTCGCAGATTTCGTTTTGCACGTTGAGCAGTTCGATGTTGCGACGTTGCTTGACGTCCTCAGGCACATCGTCCTCGAACAACTCGGCTCCGCGAGTTCCCGGTCGCACCGAGTACTTGAAGATAAAGCTGTTCTTGAATCGACAGCGACGAACTAACTCGACCGTCTTCTGAAAATCCTCCTCTGTTTCACCGCAAAAACCAACAATGAAATCGCTCGACACTGCGGCATTGGGGAGAATAGTCTGGATGCGATCCATCATTTCAAAGTAGTCGGCAGTTGTGTATCCGCGTTTCATTCGCTTGAGCACTTCATCCGATCCGCTTTGGGCCGGCACATGCAAATAAGTCGAGCACTTTGGCAAGTCGCGGACGGTCTCAAGCAAGCGTTGCGTCATATCTTTGGGATAGTTCGTCACGAACTTGATCCGTTCGATGCCGTCAATTTCATGGATCATCTCCAGCAAGTCGGCCAGCCGCGTGGTCTGTTCACCGTCGACGTATTTGTAACTGTTGACCGTTTGACCGAGCAGCACGATCTCTTTGCAACCCTGCCGCGCCAATTCGTGGGCTTCGGCCAGGATCAACTTCGGTGCACGCCCTTGCTCTGGACCGCGTGTCATCGGGACGATGCAGTAAGTGCAGAACTTGTCGCAACCGATTTGAATGCGCAGGTAAGCCTGAAAGGGAGTCGGGCGCATGGTTGGGTCACGAAGTGGATCGAACGATTCATGACTGCGACGAATGTCATCTTGCGATCCATCACGCCGCCCGAGACTGACCGCCATCTGCTGCCCCTCGCCAGCCGCGACTTGCTTGAGCAGCTCAGGGATGCGATGCAACTGGCCCGGGCCCACCACCAAGTCGACAAACGGCGCCTTTTCGAAAACGAGCTTCTGATCCTTCTGAGCCATGCAACCCATAACGCCGATTATTTTCTCGGGATGGGCAAGCTTCATTTTCTTGAGGTGGTAGAGATTGTTGTAAACCTTTTCCTCGGCATGTTCCCGGACACTGCAGGTATTGAAGAGAATCGTATCCGCTTCGTCCACCGATTTCGCCAGATCGTACCCCTGCCTGCGCAGGCTCGCGACCACCATTTCGCTATCCAGCACATTCATCTGACAACCAACGGTCTCGATATACAGTTTTTTGAGTGGCGATTCAGACATAGGAATTCTTGTTGTTCCGCGACGCTTCGGAGTTGCGATTTTCGTTAGAGTTGATCGAAAGGGACGCTCAGGTTTATGGTCTTGCAGTGAACATGCACTAGTGTACCCAAGTCCTGTTTTTTCGCACCCTCCAAATCCGCGTTCCGTCTCGTTCTCCGGTCGGGTAGCTTGGGACCTACTTTCCTGACGCTCTCAAAACTCAAAACGCAGGCCCCGCAGCAACCGCGCAATTGGTGCCACCCACCTACCTACCGGAGTCCCAGTTGGTGCCAGCCACTAATTGGTGCCACCCACCTACCGACACAGCCGCAGTACTTTTCCAGACCGCAGTCACAAAAAGACCGAAAGTTGGCCGTGTGTTTTTTCGAAGTGCGGCCTCACAACCCGCGGCAAAGCGGGCAAAGCGGCTGCCGCGAAAAAAGGCCCCGGATTGCTTGACAATCTGAATAGCCACTTTCCCGACAGCCAAAAGAACTATTTTCTTCGCGTCAACGGATCCACCAGCCAGCCAGATCGGTCGGCGGCGACAGATGGTGCCACCCACCTACCGACAGGTCGATTGCGAGCAATACCAATGATCTTCAGATGGTGCCAGCCACCAATCGGGATCAGCCACGAACAGATGGCGCCCGCAGTACACCTACGCTTCGATTTGAGAGCAATGGATTCGGCGCAGATAGTCGCTCTTGGCAAGAGCGACCCACCGATTAGCAAACCGGCGCTAATGGACTCCGGTTAATCCAAACATCGAAATGGAACGAAGCACCAAAAAGCGCTAGAGGCTAGAAAGCACCAAGAAGTGCATGGACTATCGCTTGGTCTTCTTGCTTTTCGCGCCACCTTGGCGAACTTTGTAGCGTGGATTGCTCTTGCAAATCACGTAGATGCGGCCACGTCGGCGCACGACTTGGCAATCTGGGTGACGGAATTTCAAGGCACCGATGGAGGATACCACTTTCATGACGGTTGCTTTAGCTATCGAATGGTTGGCAAATTGAACTGCAAAATCACGGTGTTACCGAGAGAAGCAGAGAATCTTTGTGCTCAGCTGCCGGCGGGCGTTAAACTTTGCCCCGCAGGAATCCCGAATTCTAGGGTTCTGGCCAAATTTCGCAACACCAAATCGCGACCCTTGGACAACCTGGCAAACGCGGCTACGATTCGGGAATGTCAAACGGACTCAATCCTGAACAGCAAACCGCCGTCCAAACCCTCCGCGGCCCCTTACTGGTGCTCGCGGGAGCGGGGTCTGGGAAAACGCGCGTGGTCACTTTTCGCATCGCCAACCTAATTCGCCATGGAATTCGGCCGGATCGCATCCTGGCGGTGACCTTCACCAATAAAGCCGCTCGGGAAATGCGCGAACGGATCACCGAGATGCTGGGCCCCAAAAAGAAGCCCAGACGGGGGGATCCCGCACCGCCCACGCCCGTCATCGGCACGTTCCACGCCAACTGCGTTCAGATCCTGCGACGTCATGCAACGCGATTGGGCTACCCAGCAAGATTTGCGATCTACGACCGCGGCGACCAGGAATCGGTTGCTCGCGAAGTCCTGCGTCAACTGCGCGTGCATGAAGGGATGCTGAAGCCAGGCGATTTTCTGGCTCACGTCAGCCGCTGGAAGAACGGGGGCATCTCTGCCACCTTGGCTGGCGACAACGCTCGGACCGATGCTGAACACGTTGCTGCCAGCGGCTATCGACGTTATCAGCAAGCGATCAAGCTGGCCGGTGCGATGGACTTTGACGACTTGCTGCTGCTCACGGAAGAACTCTTTGCGAAACACGAAGACGTGCGTCTCGAGGAGGCGGGCCGGTACGACCACGTGTTGGTCGATGAATACCAAGATACCAACCAAACGCAGTACTCCATCATCAAGCAGTTGGCTGGCGGTCACCGAAACTTGTGTGTGGTAGGGGACGACGATCAATCGATCTATGGGTGGCGTGGAGCTGAAGTTCAGCACATTTTGAACTTCAAACGCGATTGGCCCGATGCGAACGAAGTTCGCTTGGAAGCCAACTACCGCAGCACATCCGCGATACTCGAAGTCGCTAATCGTTTGATCGCGTTCAACAAGACGCGACACGACAAAGTCCTGCGCGCCGCTCGAGCCGCTGGTAAGCCACCGCGTATCCTACAATTCAAGAACGATGTAGAAGAGGCGCGTGGTATCACCGAAGAAATTCAGCGAATTTTCGATCGCGCAGTTTATGAGCCCAAAGATATTGCGATCTTGTTTCGCACCAACGAACAACCGCGTGTGTTCGAAACCGAACTTCGCAAAGCCAAAGTGCCTTACACGCTGACCGGTAGTCAGTCGTTCTTTGATCGCAAAGAAGTTCGCGACTTGCTCGGCTACCTCAAGATCTTGGACAATCCGAAAGATGAAGTTTCGTTGCTGCGAATCATCAATACGCCGCCCCGCGGTGTTGGCAATAAGTCCGTCGAGCAATTGCTGCACGTCGCAGTATCGCAAGGCAAGTGTGTTTGGGATGCGATGCAGGACCAACCGCTGGTCAGCAAATTTCCTGAGCCTGCCAAGCGTGGCTTGAGTTCTCTGCAAGCACTTGTATATCGACTTACAGCGCGACTTACCGCAGGTGAATCTCTGGTGGAAGTCGTCAAGACTTTGATTGCTGACTTGGACTACTTGAATGTAATCGCGCGGACCTATGACACGCCCGAAGAGATTCAGCAACGGCAGTCTTCGGTTGAAGAAGTCTTGAATGCGATCGCTGAATACGAAGCAGATGACAACAACCCATCGCTGGCTGGCTTTCTTGACAATGTGGCTTTGTCGGGCAAAGAGTTCAGCAGTTCGAAGGACAAAGAGCGGCAGTACAACGCTGTCTCGCTCATGACCTATCACAGCGCTAAGGGGCTTGAGTTCCCAGTGGTGTACATGGTGGGTATGGAGGAAGGCATTCTTCCGCACCGACGTTCACTCGCAGACAACTTTGACGATGTCGAAGAGGAGCGACGGTTGTGCTATGTCGGTATCACTCGAGCCCAAGATGAACTCACGCTTTCCCTACCGCTGCAGCGAATGAAGTGGGGCAAGCCCCGGGACACGTTTGTTAGTCGATTCCTCTACGAACTGACTGGCCAAGCCGATAACCCCAATCGACGCAAAGCCATGGAAGGTGCACGGAAAGAAATCAACCAATCCAAGCGCGCCGCAGCCACCAAGGCCAAGGGACCAGCTTCCAAAAAATAACCTTTGAAATGTGACATTTCTCGCTGAAGGCACATACAATGATGATCCAAAGGCCTTTTTACTAACCGTTGCACTGGAACACTCATGTTGAATCTAAGCCTCTTGTGTTTGCTCGCGTTCGCGCCCATTGTTCCCGATAATTGGCCCGCGTTTCTTGGCGCGGGTGCCAGCGAAGCGAAGGCCGAACAACTACCCATGAAGTGGTCGCCCACTGAGAATATTGCTTGGCGAGCCGTCTTGCCGGGACATGGCCAATCGAGTCCCGTGGTATGGGGAGAACGTGTTTTCTTAACGTCTGTCGAAGGGCCGCAGAAAGACACTTATCACACCGTTTGTTTGGATCTCGCAAGTGGCAAGGAACTGTGGCGCAAGAGCCTGAAGAATTCAGCACCAGTGGCCAACAGTGTGTATGTCAGCCGAGCGGCGCCTACGCCTGTGGTCGACGCAACCCATGTCGTCGTACAATTCGAAAGTGGCGATTGCGTAGCCTACTCCCACGATGGTGCAGAACAATGGAAAAGAACACTTGGTACAGAATTGGGTCCCTTGGTGGCCGAATTCGGACTGGCCGCATCGCCATGCCAGTCGGATAAGTTCATCTATATTTTGCTAGAACACGACGGTCCGAGCTACTTGGTTGCACTCGATAAAAACACCGGTGCTACGGTTTGGAAGACCGAACGAAAATCGCGTCGCAGTTGGAGTTCGCCGGCCATCGTCAAGGTCGCTGGCGAACCTCAAGTCGTCATCAGTTCCGCCGGTTCGGTCGATGGCTATGATGCATCAAGCGGCAAGCTGTTGTGGAGCTTCAATGAAGTTGGTGGAAACACTGGAACAACTCCGATCGATTGTGGTGACGGCAGATTTTTTGTGGCCGCGTCCGCTGGTCGACAGGGAGAGAACGCCGACGCAGCCAAAAAGTCGAACTGCATGCTGCAGGTAACTCGCGACGAAAACTCATGGAAGGTAGAGCGTAAATGGATTGCGGAAGAGGCCTCGCCAAGTTGGGCTTCGCCGATCATGCATAACGGACTCGCCTATTGGGTCAATCGCGTCGGAGTCATCTACTGCTTCGATGTCGCGACAGGGACGAATGTCTTTCGTGAACGCACCAAGCAATCTTGCTGGGCTACGCCGTATGCAGTTGGTGATCGCATTTACTGGTTTGGCAAAGACGGCCTCACAACTGTCATCGCTGCTGGCCGAGAATTCAAAGTTCTAGCTGAGAATCAACTTTGGAGCCCCGATGACCTCAAGCCCGAAGAGGCCGCACCGGCAAGTGAGTCTACAGAAGAACGCCGCAACGCAGCGGCCATGTTCAGTGGACCAACACTCTATGGCTATGCCGTCGCGAGCAACCGCTTCGTTATTCGCATCGGCAATCAAGTGTTTTGCGTTGCCAATTAAACTTCAAAAGTGGGTAGCGGAAGCCGTCAAGACTTTCGAGGGCCGCCTCAATTCTCTCGAATTGCTTGACGGCTTGTCGATTATTGCCCCACGGGCAGTGTGAGCCGACGGCGCTAGCCGCGGGTGACCGAAGGAGCAATCGTTCATCGTCAATAAACCTGCCAATGCAAAATATCTTCCAGTTCAATTTGCATTGGCACTAGCCCAATCCATGGACGCACCAAACTTCGAGACCCGCGGCTAGCTAGCGCCGTCGGCTCACAAAGTCAAAAAGCCGTCAAGACTTTCGAGGGCCACCGCACTACTTTCGAATGCTTTAAGGGTTAGCGGCGGTTACCAGAGCAAAAACCGGGGCTAACGCCCATCGGTTAATCCCGCAGATTTACTCTGCGGATCGTTCGGTTTCTCACTAACTTGAGACGCGGTGACGAATGGCGACGAGGGCTGAGCTTGTTAGCAGCCTACGCTTCGCCGAGTCGCAACATCCCGGCCGGCTCGTCCTCGAAAGCCTTGACGCATTCCGCTACCACATCGAAATGCTTGGCTAGCCTTGAAGTTGCTGCATCACTTCGCGGACGATCTTTTCAATAAAGTCGTCGCTGGCCACGCTGGGTGCGCTGGCTGACACGACCGATGCAGGAGCGATATCGGGCAACCACTGCGACAACTCCGCGAGCATCCTGGCGAGTTGCTCTTGAGTCTTTTGGGCCGTGGCCATCTGTTCCGGTGACAGCGGTTGACGGCTTTGGCCAAGGTCCCAGCCACGTGAAAGCGCGCCGCGACGAAAACCTTCTGGAAACTCCGGTTGCTGAATCATGGCATCGAACAGCGGCAACAAGCGATACTGCAATTGCATCGCGCGATCCCACTGGCCGCGCTGAGCCGCGTCGTACAGGGCTCGAGTCAATTCGGGCACCACCCCGCTGGTCGCATTCGTTCCGCCGTTGCAACCAATCATCAACATCGGGGCTAAGGACGCGTCCCAGCCGGTAAGGAACGAGAATTCAGGACGTTGTGGACGGACGGCTGCAATCATCCGCATCATGTGTGGAATGTCCCCTGAACTGTCTTTGATGCCCACAACCCGTGGACAATCAAGCGCCAAGCGACGAACAGTGGCAACATCGATCGGCGAAGCAAATAGGGGAATGTTGTAAAGCGTAACATCCACGCTGACGTGATCCGCGATTTCCTTGAAGTACTGGTAAACCGCTTCTGGACCAAGTTTGTAGTAAAACGGCGCGACGATCGCGACAGCTCGCACTCCGAGGGCTCCGTAGGCTTCGCAGGCGTCGATTGTTTCGCGGACATTCGCTTCCGCAGCCCCAGCTAGAATGGGAACGCGATTCCCAACGTGGGCAGTTAAGACTTCGATTATTCTTCGGCGTTCGGGAGCCGTAAAGCGTGTGAATTCCCCCGTACTGCCGTTGGGATACAGACCATGCACGCCACGTTGGATCAACCAGTCAACATACGCACACAGTTTGTCTTCATCGACTCGGCCCTTGGAATCGATTGGGGTAATGTTCGGGGTGTAGATGCCATCCATAGGAGATTTGGTCATAGCGGTCACGCGAGATCTAGTTGAGAGGGCAGAGATGGAAGTTCGTGAGGTGGTTCGAGATACCGCCTACATTGTAATCAAGGATGCGATGCTGCATGCAGTCTAGAGTGCAGTTAACTGTAGCTCTGAACTTGCGCCTTCGCTGGGAAGAACTTAGCCGCAACTTTGCCTTAATAACGCTCCCAAACCGCAAAATCCCCCTAATCCGACCTGGACTCATGTCGTAACGGAATGCGTCAAGCATTTCGAGTAGCCACCGTCGCCAGACGGTGGACACGATGCGGGGTGACTAACCACCGCTTGGCAGCGGCGGCTACCGAGGCCCTCCGAAAGCCTTGACGGCTTCCGTTACCCAATGATCGACAAGCCGTCAAGCATTTCGAGTCCGTTGCGAAATGCTTGAAGGGTTAGCGGCGGCTACCAGAGCAAAAACCGGGGCTAACGCCCATCGGTTAATCCCGCAGATTTACTGCGGATCGTTCGGTTTCTCACTAATCTTGAGACGCGGTGACGAATGGCGACGAGGGCTGACGCTATTAGCAGCCTACGCTTCGCCGAATCGCAACATCCCGGCCGGCTCGTCCTCGAAAACCTTGACGGCTTCCGCTACCCAATAATCGACAAGTCTTCAAGCATTTCGAGAGCCTTGCGGTGGCCCTCGAAAGCCTTGACGCATTCCGCTACCTAATAATCAACTTAGCGAACTCGAGAAACCCGCTGCGCCTGGATGTGGGCCGCTTGAAGCTGGGGTAAATACCCCCGCAAGCCGTTGATACCGACCGCCTGATTTCGGTAGCGATCAAGATTCAAGCCAGCGATTGGAGAGACATAGGCGATCACGTCGCCGGTGTCGTTGGTCAGCGCATGAGATGGTTGGTCGGGCCCAGCGGCATGCACCGGTACCAGCCAACCTGTGGCATCATAATTGGCCATGGGAGCTGGAGTATTGGGCAACGACATGTTCTGCGTACCCGCGTTGTAGCTAGTCGATTGCACGGGGCTGGCAACTTGTTGACTCCGAGCTGAAACGCTTTGAAAGGCATCAATCCGTTCTAGCATCAATCGAGCTTGTCCGCGATCGATGGCCGTCGGTCCATGTTCGATCAAGTACCGCGCCCTTTCCGCAAGAGGTGCTAAATTCCACGGGCCATGCGAACTGGAAACCGCATTGTTCAGCGCCAATTGCAATTCGGCCACGTCTGCGGTGTTGGTCACGACGTTCATGTTCGAATTTGGGGATGTATTGAGTTGCTTGCCAGCCCCGTCGCTTAGGCCGTACCAGTTTACTGCTGCGTTGTTGACAACGGCTCTGGTGTCTGCGGCTAGGTCGGCCGTTTGTCGTGTCTCGCTTTGTTCGAAACCAGCTGTATTCACTAAACCATCGGCAGCAGGTTGAAGATTGTTGGAACTGGCGGTCAAGACACTGGTGGCTGCATCACCACTAGTTGCAGTGTTACCGGCCCCGCGCGCAAGCGAACCTGTTTGACTTACCGCTGTACCGGCTAGACGCGCTTCACGCAGACTGCGAGGGTCTCGCCATTCGCGTTGCTTTTTAGCGACAGAATTCAATTCACTCCGTAGCGGCACAGCCGGAATGGGTTCATTCGGTAGCGACTTGGCGGACTCACCAGCCATCGCCAAGCTAAATGGATCATGAATCAATGGATCATGCTGAGCGGCGGGTGCCTTTGCATGTTTCGCTTGTGGCCCTCGATCCCGACCACTTAGCTTATCCAAAAAGGGAGTTCGCATACCCGATTCACCCATTTCAAAGGCATACCAACCGTCCCACTGATCCTCCCGCGTTGAACGCGGCCGACTGGAACTATCCTGCTTCCCTTTGGCAGTTGTTCCTACGCTCGATTTCTTCGGCGAACGATTCGGACTACGCACTTCGTTGGTGGCAGGACTTTCGAAACTGGCCGATTGCACTGCGGCTTTGGCTGTGCTTTTTTCAGTCCCCTTGGTTGCCCCTTCAACAATACTCGCTTCGTTTGAATTGATTTTGGTCTGATTGGACCGTGGTTCGTTTTCATTTGCCGCAAGTTGGGATTCGTTGGGCGTGAGAGTAGGTTTCACTTGAGGAGCGGTCTTGGATATAGCCGCTTGTTCGATCCACCGAAATTCTCCGGCAGGCGGCGCGACTTTGTACCACAAGGCTTCGCGATCAGCAGCATCGCTCTTGATCGTAGCTTCCCCAAGCACGCTGAGTTGCTCACCGACCTTGAGTTGAACTTGCCAGCGATACTGCTTTGCAGAGCCCAATTCGGTCCCGATCCAGCTGACGGCATTTGCATCGGTGATTTCAATAACGCGTCCGCCCGGCAGTAGATAAGCTTGCGAGGCCGGTACCCAACTGAAACTTCCTTGTGGAGGCCGAACCCCCAGCCAACCGTTACCCGTGCGCAAATAGACTTCGAGAGCCGTTCCACGCTTTATGTTTCCCGTCGGATAGAAATCGCTTGACGGTCCCGCATAGAGACTCGCTTGTTCGACGGCCACATAGACCGCTTCGGGATCTTTCTTGGGTTCGGGCTTCTGTTCATTCTCTGCAGCGACAACTCGCCCAGTTGCCAGCGCGACCACAAGCAAGAACAACAAATTGCACCGAAAACTTGAGTAGCGATGGTAAAGCTGAGCGTCCATGCGTTCGCGAATCCCGCAACGAAGTGTATTCAGTGGTCGGAACATCCCCCCACCGCCGTGCTAGTTACAGAATTCCCGCTAAAGCGGCAAGACGAGTTGCTGCTAGCATTGGGCCTTATCAGGCTGTTGTCTCACAGTAGCTACAAGGGGTTTTCCCTGGTCACAGGGTGGTGAGCGAGTCCAACGCTTAGCAACCACGGATCGCACGGAAGACACGGATATTTTACTTGGAGTTATCGATACCCAGTACCGACAACGCGTCGCTGCAAATGCACTGCATTTCTGGCAGCTCTGAGAGTCTTGATGTGCACTAACTGCCGCTGCCCAAAATTGTGCAACCAACAAAAAAACGCCGGAAGCCTAACCAGCAGTCAGACTTCGGCGTTCTTTGTTGCTCTGTGGCCAGTGTTTATTCACGGGCCACTTGAGGCGGAGGGCACGGGACTCGAACCCGCAACCCCTTACGGGGCACTTCATTTCCAATGAAGCCGCTAGCCATTCGCTTACCCTCCATGATTTCGTGCTCTTCGTTCGAAAACGAATCGACGCAATCGGTCAGCGGTGGTGATTCACGGTTGGACAGATGATAGCTACTGGACACGTCAACGTAAATGCGGTTCGAGCCAAAGCGGGCCCCCGCCAACTGTTTTGAGACATTTTTGCATCCAACTCCACGTTGACCTTGCGTGAATCAGTCACTTTTTGCGATATCGAACCGAGTCATCTGGCGGCGATTCTTTCGGACTTATCTAATGGCTAGCAAATCACCTGTCATCCTTCGATTCCCAGAGCGTTCAGCGCCGGAAGATGATCCGATTGTGATTACTGGGGTGGGAATTGCCTCTAGCTTGGGTTCATCCAGAGAATCCGTCTGGCAAAATATCCAGATCGGCAAAAGCGGCATTAGACGCACTGAGGCAAGCGACAACGTCGGCGACTTGAAATTGCCCTGCGGCATGGTCGATTGGCTGCCACCTGGTTCAAACTCACTAAAGTCCATTCAGTTAACTCAGCACGCCGCGGCAGAAGCGCTCGGCGATGCCAATTTCGACTGGCGAACCGTCGACCGAGAGCGGTTTGCCTGCAGTGTCTCGGCGCAGTTTGGAGACATCGGTTACTTGTTCATGCCCGAAGGCGAGCGTGATTCCAAACCGCTGGACGAGTACCAACATCGTTGGTGGGAGGAGTTCCTACCGTCCACGCCATCCCATTTGATTGGCAACCAGTTCGAATTGTATGGACCGCGATTGTGCCATACGACCGCCTGCGCTAGCGGCTTGATCAGCACCATCGTGGCAGCTCGCTTGATACGCGATGACCAAGCCGATTTTGCGCTTTGCGGGGCGGGTGATGCCGTTACAAAACTCGTCTACGCGGCCTTCGCGCGCATGGGTGTACTCGCTGACGACCAAGACGATCCAGCGTCCGCTTGTCGACCTTTCGACGTCCATCGCAAAGGTTTTGTCATCGGCGAAGGCGCCGCCATGCTGGTCCTGGAGAAGAGATCCACCGCAATCGCCCGTGGGGCAAGAATCTATGCGGAACTAGCCGCCGCTCAGATGCTCAACCAAGCTCATCATGTCACCGG
>JANRMD010000488.1:0-16188 GCA_033761895.1 Pirellulaceae bacterium
GTGCTCCTCGTGCTGGCGGGTTACGTCTGGGACCGCACGCTGATGGACCGGTTGAAGTCCTTGCGCACGACCATGCCGGCCGAAGTGCGGGAAGCCGACCGTGAGGCCGACCACGACGAGATCATCGGACTCGCCCGGAACATCGAGCGCATGGCCCAGGCCCTGCAAAAGACCGAAGCCAGCTACCGCGGGATCGTCGAGGACCAGGTCGACTTGATCTGCCGGTACCGACACGCCGGCTGGATTGGCTCGATCCTGAACCCGGACTGTTGGCTCGTAATCATAAGAACTAATCGTCCCCTCAGTTCCAACTAGCACAAAGCCGCATTTGGGCTGCGGTTGATGAACCCAAGGATCGGTGAAAGTACCCCAACGTGTCTCGAACTTGCTGACCCCAAATTCATAACGGGCGATCGTGATCGAATGCTCGTCGACCTCGAGCCCCTGCGGCTCATCACAGACGCAAGTCACTTCTAACGGAACTCGGCCATGCAGGAACCAAGACCCTAAGGTCACGCCGTATCCCAGGTAGTCGAGCAGCGACCCGCCCCCCTGTTCACGACTATAGAACCAGCTGCTGGGTTTCTCGCGAGCTACATCTTCGGCCGTCAGTTCCAGTTTTCCGGCAGTGTGCCACAACGGGCCACGGTTGCCATCGTAATAATGAACTTCGATCAAGTTACCAATACGACCTTCGTCAACTAGACGCTTGGCAGTTCGATGACTTGGCACCCAAACCATCGGCCAATTGATCGCCAACTTGACCTTCGAACGTGCGCACGCGGTAATGATTCGATCCGCATCCTTGAGTGACGCAGCCATCGGTTTTTCGAGCAACAGAGGAATGCCGAGCGGTGCTAGACGTTCCACCCATAGCGCATGGTCACCGGTTGAAGGACAGAGGATTATCAAATCAGGTTTCGTCTGAGCAACACATTGTTGCCAATCCGTGAAGACCTGCTGGGACGACAAACCAAGATCTAGAGTTGCCGCGTGCATGCGTTCTAGCTGTGCATCGCAGATCGCGACAATCTCACATTGCGGATGGTCTTGAGCCATGCGCAAATTATCGCCCATGTGCATGTGTTCGAAAGAAATCCCTGCAACTCGCAGCTTCAAATTGCTCAACATGTCTTCCTTGCAGCTCACCCTAATGTCACGTGAGCGACATTGAGCGAGCTTTTTGGCATTTGAAGGGGATGATAATTAGTTGCCGTCAGCTGGTTTTCCAGCGTCAGCGGGAGTACCGGGAGCTGGGGTGTCCGCAGGCGGATCACCAGCACCTTCCTTCTTGGGATTATCTGGATTCGCACCATCGGCTGCTGGTGGATTGGCGTTAGGCTCATCGATCACATCGCCCAAATCCTCCTTCTTCTCCTGGTACTTAGGATACTGTGCAGTTAGTGCTGGAACTTCTCGAACCTGATCCATGATTCGCTCAATCAACTTCTTCGTCTGACTAATCAGAGAATTCATGGTAGTGATTTTAGTCGAGTCGTTAACTCTGTTCTGCAACGATTCAACGGCCTTGAGCAAATCGCTTGCGGGGTTGGCAACATCAGCGGGCAGTTCCAAATCAACGAGACCTTTACCGACGGCAGATACCGGTCGGCCACCTTTGATGTACTTTCCGTCGAGTGCAAGATGAACTGTTTGCAGAATTTGATTGACATGGCGACGGGTCATGCGCACTTCCCAAGGTTGGGTATCTAGTGGACGAGGCTTGGGACCAGTTGGGCCCATGTTCATGCCTCCCATGCCACCCATACCGCCTTCACCACCCATGCCCATGCCACCCATGCCTCCCATCCCACCTTCCATGCCACCCATTCCACCTTCACCACCCATGCCGTAGCCACCCATGCCTCCCATGCCACCTTCACCACCCATGCCCATGCCGCCCATGCCGCCCATACCTTCCATGCCACCTCCCAAACCACCACCCGCGGCACCGGATCGCATGTTGAGCGTGTCTTCCTCGCGCTCGTACCACATCACCAATTGCTGTTCGAGCAACTGAGCTAGGCCGATAAAGTATTGGATCTTTTGTTCGTCAGTTAACTTCAATTTGCTTGCGTCAACGCGCGGCAAGTAGTCAGCGGCAGCCAAGCGTACGCTGGGTAGTTCTTTGTCGTCGAGCAGTCGCGCTATGGCTGGGGCAACGCCATGATTCGCCGTCAGAGACGACAGCACATCGAACCCGCGACGCACAACCCAAGCATGAGCCTTCACGTCAAGTGGCGACTTAGGCTTGGTCGCGACGAGTGCCGCCATCACTTTTGCAAGTCCTTCAGCATCACTGGGCTTGAGCTTAGTCAATTTTGCGTGTCGGTTGAGTCCATAGAGCGCGATCGCACGCAATTGCAGGGGCTGCGTTTCATCGCGAGAAATATTCACCAGCGGCATGAAAGTGTCAGGAAACGGCGAGTTGGATACGAGTTCCAATTCGGTCATCGCAGCCATGCAGTTAATCCGAGCGATGCTATGAAAGTTTGGACTAGTTGCGATTCCCTTGGTTAGCAAAAGTAAGTGATCGGCAGCCAACTTCTTTACCGGCTCAGCGGACGCGGAACGAATGGTACTAATCAACTGAGTTCGGATTTGGGCAAAGGTCCCCATGTCGCTTTCAGGCGTTACATTGCTGAAACGAGCGACTTCGTTTTGTACATAGCGCTTGATCAGAACTGGATCGGGATTTTCTTTTCCCTTGAACATCGCACCAACCCGAGTGAACTCACCGGCTGCAAACTTTTCAGTCTTCAGCGGTGGAGTGACCTGCCCCTGGACGAGAGCACTCATTACAAATTGCGAAGCCAACGCAACCACCAACAAAGCGTTTTTCGAAGTGAACATCTCACTGCTCCGATGTGCAAAGGCACGGTAATTGAGTACACGTGTACGACAAGTCTGCGATTACATCTTGCAATTTAGAATTCTTGCAAGCGGCGAAGAAGCGACTGGTCCATTGCCTGTGTGGCGACGAGCGAACCGACGGATTTCTCCCCAATCCATAGGCTACCCGCTAGTAGGGGCAAATGTCAACTTTTTAATCTCCATTTTGCTGGGCTTTGCATTAAAACCCGCCCGCAGACGTTAGGCAAAAGGTGAACCATTAGCCGTTGGGCGTTAGCCCCGGTTTTTGTTCTGGTAACCGCTGCTAATGCGGCGCGGTTGCATTAAATCAACAAGCCTTCAGGGGTTTCGAGGTTCTAACCGTTAGAAACCCAGTAATCGCTGCAACTGGCACCCTGCACGTGATGGATGTCCGGCGACGGAAAAACACCAGGTAGATCTTCCGAGTACCAGTTGTCCAAAACTTGGTCCCAGTCGGCTCGGGTCCGAACATGCGTAAATTGAGGCCGGACTTCCAGATGCCGCGGATGACTGGCGGCGTACTTAATCCCAAACTTTCTCAACAGCGGTCCCGTACGCGACTCGCCGTACAGTTCCTCAGCCAAACTCCAGTGCCGCTCAAGAACTCGCCTTTGTTCATGCACACTGGGTGCTGGGGGCATGGGCTTTCCTTCGGCCAGCGCACGGCATTGGGAGAAAATCCACGGATTGCCGATGGCTCCACGCGCCACAGTGACACCATCGACCCCTGTTTCAGTCATCATTCGCAAGCAATCTTTCGGCGTAAATAGATCGCCGCTCCCGAGAATGGTGTGGTTTGGAAACTCACTTTTCAAGTTCTTCAAGAACTCCCAGCGACTCGGCCCATTGTAGCGTTGGTAAACCGTTCGGCCATGCACGGTCGCAGCCGCAATCCCAGCCGCGAAAGCTCCTTCAAAAATCGTATAGAAATTATCGCGGCTCTCATCGGTATCATCTAACCCACGACGCATCTTGACGGTCACAGGGATGTGGTCAGGAACGATGTCCCGCGTCCGTCGCACTATCTCCAAGGCTGTTGAGGGCTGGCTAAGGTGAAAACCTCCGCGACAACGCCCCAGCACTTTTTTGACTGGACAGCCAAAATTGATATCAATGACCGCGAAGCCGGCCTCGACTAGACGCTTGGCTCCTAACGAAAACTGCTCAGGTTCGGCGCCCATCAACTGACCCGCAACCGGCTGCTCTTCGGCTGAATTGAAAAGATAATGCCGGTTCTTAGCGCGATCCTTCATCGCGACCAAAAACTGATCAAGCATAACTTCGCACAACGAGTAACTCGCGCCGTACTCCCGAGCTAGCATTCGCATAGGCCAGTCACTGTAGCCACTGAGTGCGGCCTGAACGACGGGGAAGCCGATGTCTAGGTTGCCAATCCGTAGGTGGGGTAGCTGGGACGCAAGTGCAGTTGACGTGTGCGCGGCAGGGCTATTCGTTAAAGTCATCGCAATCGACTCAAGTTAAACCGAAAAGGACTCGATACTGAAGAAACACGAGAATGGCTCGGTCAGACTCCATCCTACCTGGGAGTACCAACGTGTCCCACCTCAAAAGACTGACTGCATCGATTTCTATGCGATTCGCTCCAACCTCACTACTGGCAGCAGGCCTTTGCAGCGCAGTGGCCGTGATCTCAAGCGGTTGCGCCATAGTTCAGATTCCCAGCTACCGGCTTGAAGAGTGCGCGGTGGAAAGCTGCGAAAGCCCTCCTGTCGTGTTGCCATCAATGCCGGCTATGCCTGCGATGCCCATGCCCGGTTGGCTGGCGCGCTGGAAAGCTGAAAAAGACCTCCCCAAGCCTCCCGAAGCTCCGCGATTCCATCCACTCCCAACTCGTCCGATGTTCCAGCCTCAACCTTCCCAAGACTTTAGCATGGGTGCCCCCGGCGAAGCGGGCTGTTATGGAACATTGCCCCGAGCTCAATCGTGGAACGGCCTGGAAGCAGTGCCAGCCATACAAGCCCCAACCGCTGCAAACCCATTGCAATAAACCACCATGCCACCATTTTGCTAGCCATTTTTCTGGTGATTTTGCTTGCCAATTGGCTTTAGTGCTAGCCAATTGGCTTTGGTGGCTGGCACCTTGCTCGACGCTCCTTGTCCTTGGTTCGGTCAAACAAAAGGTGGCTGGCACCTTGCACGATGCGGTGGCCGTTCGGGTGGGTCGCTCCTGCCGGGTGCGGCCATGCGGTAATCGATCGCCGAGCTCGCAGCTTTGCTAGCATCACAACCGCACAAGTTGGTGGCTGGCACCTTCTGGCTCGAGTTGGTAGGTAGGTGGCTGGCACCTTGCGCGATGTGGGTGGCCGTTCGGGTGGGTCGCTCCTGCCGGGTGCGACTATGCGGTAATCGATCACTGAGCTCGCCGTTTGCTAGCATCACAACCGCACAAGTTGGTGGCTGGCACCTTCTGGCTTTGGCTATTCTACCCCAATTGCCAGCGCTGCCTTTTTGCCTTTCTTGCGAATTGTCGGCGGTCGGGTATGGAATTGTCGGCGGTCGGGTATGGAATTGGATGGTGCCAGCCACCTTCTGGCCCCAGCCACCTACTGGCCCTCGCATGTTGGTGGGTGGCACCTTGCGGGGATGTCAATTTTGCAACCCAATGGCTGTGGTGGCACCAGCCGATTCCATGCGACCGCCACTCCGCAAGAACGGCAAGAATGGCAGCGCAGGCAATAACGGTAGAAGAGATAAAGTCGAAAGGTGGCTGGCACCTTGCGCGGTAGGGACATACATAGGTAGTGGCTCCGAAATGCGGGAGTGGGTGGCACTTTGTGGCGCTGAATGCGAAAGGTGGGTGGCACCTTGTGGCGTTGTGGCGACTTGTGGGGAGATCGCTTATTCGATTCACTGAGAATTCTGAATACCAAAGCTGCGAGAGCCCGCCGGTCGTACTAGCAAAGCTGTTTTTGGTGAAACCAGTCGCTTTCTTACGAAAGCGACGCTGGTCGGCCGATGAAACGACTTGCTGATTTGCACTAAGGCTGGTAAATTCCTGCGTTCTAAAACTTGGTTCGCGGCGCAAGCATGGGTCGACTCACCCGCGTTTGCTTGGAGGCAACGGCTTTCAATCCAGGCTGTGAATACCGAAAAACACATTGTTTTCAGTACTTTTGAGGCACAAATGTCATCACAATCACCATCTACAGTTCGCCGCGCACCGACGGCTAAAAGCCGCGCACGCAAACGCTCCCGCATCCGTTCACGGACCAAGAAGAAGGATCCGTTGTTCGTCGATGGCAAACGTCCACGGCCCATGTTTGTGGACTACAAGGACGTTGAACTTCTCCGCAAACTTGTTAACCGTCACGGACGCATCGTGGGTCGACGCAAGACTGGCTGTTCAGCTGTCAGCCAGCACGCCATCACCGCTGCGATCAAGCGTGCACGCTTTATGGCCTTGCTGCCGTACGTTGGCGAGTAAGTTTGGGAGTTGGGTGAGTTTTCTTTGCACAGTGCCGAATCGAGTCTTCATTTGGCCGGGCTTGATTTACGCAGGGCATTTTCATGGAGTTGAAGGAATTCGTCACTTCGTTGGAAAGCCTTGCTGTCTTGGCAGAGCAAGCTTTCGCTGACGCCCAATCCAATGACGACTTCGAGGCCGCGCGAGTCCAGTTCGTGGGTGCTCGAAGTGGCCAGATGAAGTCGATTCAGAAAGAACTTGGCTCGGTCCCTGCTGAGTCGCGTCGCGACGCAGGGATGAAACTGAACGAAGTCAAGAATCGCATCCAAGCTGCACTCGATGCCGCTCAAGAGCGGATTAACGCGAGCGGATCTTCCAAACCCACCGGACCAGTTCTCGATCCGACCTTACCGGGCACGCGTCGTCATCTTGGCCGCGTCCATCCGATCACACAAACGATCGAGCATCTTAAAGAGATCATGGGACGACTGGGTTTTGCGGTCGTCGAAGGTCCAGAAGTCGAAGATACTTGGCATAACTTCATCGCGCTGAATATCCCCGAAGACCATCCCGCCCGTGATCCGCTGGACAATTTTTATCTCAGCGTCGCTGGCAAAACGTCGGTCGATGTGAATGCCGATGAGGCCCGCCTGCTGCGCAGCCAAACCAGCACGGTGCAGATTCGTGTGATGGAATCGAATCCTCCCCCGGTGCGCATCATTTCTCTAGGGCGTGTGTACCGGCCGGACCCTGCCGATGCGACTCACTTCCCAATGTTTCATCAGATGGAAGGTTTGTGGATCGATAGCGGCGTCACCATGGCTCAACTGAAAAGTGTGCTGCGGATGTTTGCGACCAGCTACCTGGGTGCCGACGTGACCATTCGCTTTCGTCCGAGCTTTTTCCCGTTTACCGAACCCAGCGTTGAAGCCGACTTCCTGTGGAATGATCAGTGGATCGAATTTGGCGGCGCGGGTATGGTCGATCCAAACGTGCTAAAGGCAGTGGGATACGATCCTGAAAAAGTCACTGGATTTGCATTCGGCTTGGGAGTCGAACGACTTTGCATGCGACGCCACGGAGTGCTCGACATACGCGACTTGTATCGCAACGACCTCCGCTTTCTACATCAATTTTAAATTCATCGGTAAGGCAACTGTGCGATGCTTGTTTGCTGGGAGTGGCTTTCGCAATACGTCAATTTGACAACGGATCCAGATACTCTGGCGCATCGTTTTGCGATGTCTGGTTTGAATCATGAATCGACCACCCGCGTTGGGCAAGATGTGGTCATCGATCTTGAAGTCACCAGCAACCGGGGCGATTGCTTAGGGCACATTGGTGTAGCTCGCGAAGCGTCCGTACTGCTCGATTCCCCGCTGTGCCTTCCCAACCCACAACCTAAAGCGAACGGGCCGCAGGCCAGTGCATCGCTGAAGATTGAAAACCGTTTCGAAGCTGGTTGTTCGCGCTATACCGCGCGCATTATCCGAGGCGTGAAGATCGGACGAAGTCCTGCCTGGTTAGTTCGGCGTCTAGCCGCGATCGGTATTAACTCAGTCAATAATGTCGTTGACATCACCAATTACGTAATGATGGAGTGTGGCCAGCCCCTGCATGCGTTTGACCTCAAGCACATTCGTGGTGGCAAGATCATCGTTCGTCCCGCTCAAAAGAATGAGAAATTTCTGGCGATCGATCACCACACCTACGATCTCGATGAACGCATGGTGGTTATCGCGGACGCCGAGCGAGCTGTGGCACTCGGTGGTGTGATGGGCGGAGCCGACAGCGAAGTCTCTGAGAGCACGACGGACCTATTGATCGAGTCGGCAGCCTTCGAGCCGCTCTTGATTCGCCGCGCCGCTCGCAAGTTGAAACTGCAAAGCCCGTCGTCCTATCGCTTCGAACGTCGTCCTGATCCATCGGGACTCGATTGGGCCAGTCGTCGATGCTGCGAACTAATTCTTGAGATTGCAGGCGGTACACTTTGCGAAGGCAGGCTCGACACCGCAGCCGATCCGCAGCCACGCGATGAGATTCGTTTCCGTCTGTCGCAGATAGAGCGCATTCTGGGGATCGACATTTCGACCCAAGAGACGGATCGAATTCTCAAGGCCCTTGGTTGCAACGTTGCGCCAGTAAATCCGTCAACGATCAGCGTTACGCCGCCAAGTTGGCGAGCTGACCTGCAACGCGAAGTTGACTTGATCGAAGAAGTCGCCCGCATTCATGGTTACGACCAGATTCCGGAGAACGTTGCAGTCCCCCTTTCCGTTGCGGCTCAACGCCCTAAAGACCTGGCACTGCGTCGAGCCCGGCAGGTACTGAGCGCTTATGGCATCGATGAGGCCATGACACCCAGCGTCGTAACGGAGCAGCTTGACCAGTGCGGCAGTATCTGGACCGAAGCTCCAGCACTGACTACTGAAATCCCACTGTTGATCGGTGCCAAGTTCTTGCGTCGCAGCCTAATACCAAGCCTGCTAGCCGCCAAATACACCAATCAATCCCAATCGATTCGCGATGCTCAGTTGTACGAAGTTGCCACCGTATTCATACCAGGCGCAGCAGGTACCTTGTTGCCTCGCGAACAGTCGGTACTCGCCTTAGTTGGCCTAAGTGATTTGTCAGCCGTCAAAGGTGCCGTGGAGGACTTGATCGCCCAAGTCGCCAGCAAGAAAACTCAGGTGCAATGGATTGTTTCGGATCACGCAAGCTTCGCGCCTGGCAGCGCGCAGCGCATCGAATTGAATGGCGAATTGCTGGGCTACGTCGGTCTGGTGCATCCTAAAATCCAAGGCCGACTAGCACTGGACCAAGCTGTGGCGGCGGCAGAATTGAATGTCGATCTGCTAACTTCCGTCTTGGAGGAGGTTCGTCGAGCCGATGCCGTAAGTGCGTTCCCATCCATCGCCCGTGATCTCAACTTTATTGTTGACGAACCACTACGCTGGAGCGACTTGCACGCTGCGTGCCGCGTTGCAGGTGGTGAATTCTTGAAGTCCGTCAGTTATCGCGAAACTTATCGTGACCCGCAAAAAGATGGCGTCAACAAAAAGCGGACGCTGCTCACCCTCCATTTTCAAAGCATGGACCGTACGCTCAACAGCGAAGAGGTCGACCAAGCTGTTGCGGCAATCATCGCGCAGTGTGCCCAGCAATTCTCTGCCAAATTGCTCGGTTAGCAACAACCCTTCGGCCGTGACGTAGCCTAGGCATCCTGCCTCGGTCCGCTCCTTCCCAGGCAGGATGCCTAGGCTACTTGGCGCGATTGCAGGCCCTGGTCACTTCGATTTCACCGAAGGCTTGTACAACTTCCGACCAAGGTTCGGGTGGAAAGCAGTCCAAACGCTATCGGAGTTGCGATCCGACTCGATCAGTTCGGTAGCTGCATTAACTTTAGCATCCATGTCATCCAAGTAATGAAGCACGATCGCTTCGATGGTCATGGGAACTTTCGGACTGCCATGTTCGAGGAAACCATGATGGCTAACGATCATGTGCTGCAAACGCAGCAACAACTCGCGCGGAATCGGTTGGTTGGTAGAACTTGCAATTCGATTGGCACGCACTTCCAATTCAATGGCACCTTGAACCAGATGCCCCAACAATTGACCGGAGTCACTGTACGTCAATTCGCCATCGAACACCAACTCTTCTAGTTTTCCAAGGTCATGTAGAAACACGCCAGCCAGAAGTAGATCACAATCCAACTGCGGATAATTCGGTGCAACTGCCGTTGCGATGCGCACCAGATCCAACACATGCTTTAGCAAACCGCCCTCATAAGCATGGTGAGTCTTAACGCCAGCGGGCGCGCTTCGCAGTTTCTTGACTAACGGTTCGTCTGCAAAATAATCTGCCATCAGTCGTACCAGATCTGGATTCTGGAGCGACGTCAGCCGTTGACGCAACTCGTTGAACCACTCATCGATTTGCCCAGGGTTACTGGTGGCAAAATCTTCCAGGTTCACCTTGCCGGCTGGGACCACGTGAAAGTCCTGCACGATCAACTGCAGCATACCGTTGTGCAGCTGCGTGCCGCC
Organism: Pirellulaceae bacterium; assembly: GCA_033761895.1. Lineage (GTDB taxonomy): Bacteria > Planctomycetota > Planctomycetia > Pirellulales > Pirellulaceae > Aureliella. Next base: position 10,348 of record JANRMD010000488.1, read on the forward strand.
GACAACTCGCAAGAAATCCCCCTTCGAAAAGGATTCATAGAGCGCCTGACCTGCATTCCAGCGCAAACCACTAATCTGGCCCGTTCGATCCATCAACTGTAGCAGTAGGTAGTCGGCTCCCTGCCGGTTGGCTCGAACTTGTTTGTCAACGACTCGATAGATTTCGTCGACTTGGTCTCGAGCCTTGAGTTCGGCGATGAACTGTCTTTGCATGAAGGGAGTCCGAGGTCGTGTTAATGGTGTAGAGGAACGAAGCGGCTACGTGACATCTTGAAGCCCTGATTGTAGCGAACGCGGGAGAAGCGAGTAGGACGAGCAAGCTGGGCAGAGTCTCACTGTCGCAACCTAATTCGAGATACAAACATTCGCCTGCGTCGCAGATGATCTTCAGGATATTGATCTTCAGAATCTCGGATGCCGCGAATTTACGACAGGCATTTGAGCATAGCTGCATGCAAAGCAGGACTGGCGGTAGCGAGCAACTTGGCGTCCCACAGATCGAATTGCCCACCACTGATGCTCGTCAGCTGCGCGCCGGCAGTTCGAGCAATTAAGCTACCGGCAGCCACATCCCATGCTTTGACGGATGATGCCCAGTAGGCATCCAAGCATCCCTCAGCCACGTAGCAGAGGTTCATCGCCGCAGAGCCGAGTCGGCGCAGCGATTGACTTTTCTCGAGCACGTTTAGGAACTGGTCAACTTCCTTATCGCCACGTTTGACGTTCGGGCGAAAGCTGCAGCACACCATGGCCTTGTCGAGTTGTTCACAGCCACTGGCGCGAATCGGTTTGTTGTTTTTTGTCACCGCCCCTTCGCTGGTTGCCGCGTAAAGAGTGTCTGACATCGGATCGTAGACAACGCCGACCTTGGGTTCGTCACCTTCGACCAAGGCTACGGAAACAGAAAATCCCGGTAGGCGGTGGACGAAATTGGCCGTTCCATCTAGCGGATCGACTACCCAAACAGGTCGACCACTGGCTTTCGCTCGCTCACGATCAGCGAGGGTAGATTCCTCGCCCAGGAATTCGTGTTGGGGAAAGCGAATACGAATAAGCTGCTCAATCGCTTGCTGAGATGCCACGTCCGCGTCCGTTACCAAATCGGCTGGCCCCTTTTCTCTCGCAACTGCCTTACCCAGATAATCGACCAGAATTTTGCCACCCAGACGAGCAGCTTCGCAGGCGGTTTCCAATGTTGAACGCAACGTGACATCCCTACTCATATATCGGGTAATAGCAGCCGAAGGCCGACTCGCAAAACACACCTGGATCATTGAAACGCTGGTTGCGATTTAGTCTCGCGATACTCTGCATCTCGTCCGACGTTAACTCAAAGTCGAAGATATTCAAGTTTTCTACCAAGCGTTGCGGCTGGCTTGTCTTGGGAATCACCGCAGTCCCACGTTGCACACCCCAACGCAATACAACTTGAGCAGCCGTTTTTCCATGCGCGGCCGCAATGGCGTTCACAACAGGCTGGCCCAAAACCGAATCCGCGTCCGTGGCCATGCCCAGAGGTATGTAGGAGCCCGCTCCTAGCGGCGAAAAAGCGGTGTAAGCGATTCGTTCTTGCTGGCAATATCGCAGCAGTTTTTCTTGAGTCAGATAGGGATGCGATTCGACTTGCAATACCGCAGGCCGAATCGAGGCTGTTGCAAGGAGATCGCGAATGAGCGAACAACCAAAGTTGCTAATGCCGATATGGCGAACCAATCCGGCACGATGAAGTTCCTCCATCGCGCCCCAAGTGTCCGCAATCGGAACGCTATCCGTTAGCATTTGGGGGCTCGATGCCGATGGATCGTAGAACCAGCCTGGTGGATATCGCGTCTCGATAGGCACATGCTTGAGTGTTATCGGAAAGTGAATCAAGTACAGGTCGAGGTAATCAACTTGCAGATCGCGTAGCGTCTTTTCGAGAGCGGGCCGAACGTGCTGGGGATGATGATAAGTATTCCAAAGCTTACTCGTGATCCACAATTGTTCACGAGTAACCAGCTTCTCATCGAAGGCTTTGCGAATACCATCTCCGACTTCGCGTTCGTTACCATAGTCGCAAGCTGAATCCAGGTGTCGATACCCAACACGAATCGCTTGCTGCACTAGGTTGGCCGCATCGGCGTTAGCGATCTTCCACAGCCCCAGTCCAACACTGGGCAGCCTCGCGTTACTATGGCTAGCGCTGGCAGCATCCGCGCTTTCTTCTGCGCCCGCCTTGCCCTGCCATGCAATCGAGATACTCGTTTCGTTCGACTTAGTCATTGATATCTCGAGTTTTTGTAAGTTTACAACACAGGCTGGACGCCCATGCTTGCTACAGGCAGGAAGCCTATGCTACGGTCACAGGCGGGAAGCCTATGCTACTAGGCTTGTTCCATGACGTCGGCTTCACGAGACTTGGCAAGGTCATTCGCCTCGTTCTCGTACTTCTTCGTCAGCTCTTGGACTTCTTCCTTCATTGACTTGCAATCATCTTCGCTGATGAGCTTGTCTTTCTCAGCGGTATCCAGATCTTTGTTCGCATCTCGACGGATAGCTCGGATGGCAATCTTCGCTTCTTCGGCTAGTTCCTTGATGCGTGCGACCATTTTCTTGCGAACTTCGGTGCTGAGCGGTGGAATGTTCAGTCGAATCAGTTTGCCGTCGTTTTGAGGATTGAGCCCCAGGTCACTGGCTACGATCGCTTTCTCGATATCTTTAATGGTTGAGGTATCGTAAGGGCGAACCACCAATTGACTCGGTTCGGGTGCTCCAATCGATGCCAATTGCTTCAGCGGGCTCATCGAACCATAAACCTCTACGCGCACCGAGTCCAGCAGGCCAGGCGTAGCGCGTCCGGTTCGAATGCCCGCGAGTGCGTTTTTCAACACACTGGTGGCTTTTTCCATGCGCTCTTCTGCATCCAACAAAACATTATCTACGCTCATCGTTGCACCTAGTTGAGAGGGAATGAGTTAAAGTTTTCAAAAAGCTCCACGGTCGCTGCGATTTAGCTTACGCTGTGGTCGTGGGTAGTTTTGGTCCGATGCGAGTTCCAACGCGTTGGCCAGAAACAGCTTTGACGATATTGCCATCTTTCTTGAAGTTGAAGACGAGCACCGGCATGCCATGCTCGCGACATTGTGATATCGCCGTACCATCCATGACTCGTAAATTCTTAGCAATTACGGTCTCGTAGTCCAGTTCACGATACAGGACTGCGTGAGGGTTCTTTTCTGGATCGTCGCTGTATACCCCGTCCACGCGAGTGGCTTTTAGAACAATGTCTGCACACAACTCCAGTGCGCGTTGCGTAGCGGCGGTATCGGTCGTCACAAACGGACTGCCAGTGCCAGCCCCGAGCACGACAATGCGTCCCTTTTCCATGTGACGAATTGCACGTCGACGAATGAACGGTTCGCAAACACCATCCATTCGTATCGCCGACATGACGCGTGTGGTGCAACCAACGCTTTCGAGTCCTTCCTGCAAAGCAAGCGCATTGATGACTGTCGCCAGCATCCCCATGTAGTGCGCCGTAGCCTCTTCAATCATTGCCGAACTAGATGTCTTAAATTGTGCGCCACGAAGGATATTGCCACCACCAACAACCACGGCAATCTGGCAACCTAGTGCGTGAGCTTGCTTGATCTGCCCGGCAATTGCCGAAACTTCATCCATGCTGATGCCTCGCTCACCAGCGTGAGCAAGACTCTCGCCGGAGAGTTTGAGAATTACCCGTCGGTACTGCGGCGATACAGAAGTTGACTCAGCAGGCATAGAATAAGCTCTCTCAATTTCCGGTGCGTTGATTGGTGCGACGAATAGTGGTTGGAAGTGCCTGCTTCCCACACATTGCAATAAAGCAGACCAAAAGAAAAGTTTACAACAATTTGGAGTCCGCGTTGTAAGCCGACGCCGCGTTGAAAGCCAACACTGTGAAGAATCTTTGGGGAACAGCATATGTCGCTGGTCTCGCCAGAAACCTGCTCAGATGCGGTTGTCTATCTGCAGTTTGACAAAACCAGCTACTTTGTTCGGGTGCAGACTGCTGGCTGCACCACGAAAAACTCGTCCCAGTCAGACTGGGACGAGACTTAAAAACTCTTGGACGAAACAGGGCTTAGCGAACCGCGACACGCTTGTAAGAAACAAGTTCGGCAGTTGGGCTGAAGGCCTTGATCGCAGCTTCGACAGTCTTTGTATCGTCGAGTGCAAAAAACTGGTTCAGCAAACAGCGCTCTTGGTCAAGCAGAGTGTTATCGGCGATGAATCGCTCAAGCTTGCCCGGAACGATGCGATCAAACATCTTCTCCGGCTTGCCTTCAGCGCGCAATTCGTCCTTGATCCCGTTCTCAACCTTGGCCAGTACTTCCGGCGTCAGTTGCAGGCGGCTGACGTATTGCGGCACGTTCTTCAGCGGCTTGCCTAAGCGCGCCAAATCTTCGTTCTCAATCTGGATTCGACTTCGGAACGACTCAGTTTCCTTCTCGACAAAGGCGGCATCGAATTCCGAGTAATGCATGATCGATGGATTCATCGCAGCGATGTGCATGGCCAAGCTGCGGAAGAACTGATCCGCATCAGGCTTGCCACCATCCTTATACGCCAACAACACACCGATCTTGGCACCGGCATGGATGTAAGATGCCAGATGTTCACCGGACAAGCGATGGAATGCTGAAACAACGATCTTCTCGCCGGTCTTACCGGTTTGATCCACCAGTTTTTCTTCGACGGTCATGCCTTCAAAAGGCAGAGCCATCAGTTTCTCGTGTGAATCGACATTGCTGTCTAGTCCAAGCTTGGCCAACTTGTTCGCCAGCTCAACGAAGCCTTCATTTTTGGCGACGAAGTCGGTCTCGCAGCTGAGTGCCAACACAACTCCGGTCTTGCCAGTTCCATCGAGCAACGCCACTACTACGCCTTCGTTCGCATCTTTGTCAGCACGCTTTTCAGCGACTTTTTGACCCTTCTTGCGAAGATAGTCGAGTGCACCTTCGTAATCGCCATTCGATTCTTGAAGGGCCTTCTTGCAGTCCATCAAACCTGCGCCCGTTGATTTACGCAGTTCCGCTACGTCACTAGCTGAAATACTCATCGTTTCCCTTTTCGCATTGCATTCTGAGGCTCGTTCAAGACGAGCAATTCTATGAGATGAAAGTGAACAGTCGGCTGGCGCGATCGCACAAGCCGACGGATGTCACGTTTTGGTTGGCAAAGTGAATTCAACTAAGTCTATGAGGCTGAACACTGGAGGACCGATGATTGCTAGCCCCACTACCGTTCAAGTGCCCGCATTAGACTTCCGCTTCAACCTTTTGCAATTCTTCAGGCGTCATGACTGGCGCGCTTGCAGCACCACCGCGTTGCTTTTGGACTTCAGGGTTTTGGGCTTTTCCAGCCAAAACCGCATCCGCCAACTGACTGATGATCAGTTCAATCGAACGAATACCGTCGTCATTGCCCGGAATTGGCAAATCGATCGATTCTGGATCGGAATCGGTATCAATCAAAGCCACCGTCGTAATGCCCAATCGCTTGGCTTCGCGAATCGCGTTCTTCTCTTTGCTTGGATCCACAATGACAAGGCATTCTGGAATTCGGTTCAGGGTTCGCAAACCGTTCAAGTTACGGTAAATCTTGCGGTACTCGCGATTGAGAGCCGATTGCATCTTCTTCGAGAACGTGTTGATTTCGTCCGTGCTCATGATCTTTTCGAGCTGCTCAAGACGAGTCAGTCGACTGCGAATTGTGCGGAAGTTCGTCAACGCACCACCCAACCAACGCTCAGAAACGAAAGGCATTCCGCAACGAAGCGATTGCTCCTGAATCGTTTCCGAAGCTTGACGCTTGGTTCCC
>JANRMD010000489.1:0-8763 GCA_033761895.1 Pirellulaceae bacterium
AGGTTGAGTTGAAATCGAAGCACGCTCGGGACAAATGGTCCCAAGCTACGGTGTACAGAGCTGCAGGGCTTAGAGCTACGGAGTTAGCGAGCTACGGGAGGAAGCACGTACAGGTCGATTCCCGCAAAGCTGTGACTTAGCGTCGCGCCACGCTGCTGGAACTCATTCAGTAGCAAGCCTTGAGGATCGCCATGAAAAGGACGTGAATACACCAGCCACGCACGTTTGGCGGATGAAGTTGTTTCAACGACGTGCATCGCTTCCGCGACTGAGGCAGCGTCCTTGATCACGCGGCTGCGCGTACCGGGCTGGGGCAATTCGAAGAGATTTTCAGTGGCATCTGTTAAATAATGCGCCAGCGGCTGGAGCATGTAATCGGAAACAAAGTAAACCGGTTCGCCCTGAGCTCGGTGCTCGTCGAGATACTTCGCGGCAGCGCGACTATCTTCAAACTGATATCGCGCATTGAAAACACGATTGAAATTGGCGAAACCAAAGATTCCAAGCAACGCCACACCGCACACCAGTGCCCATCGAGGTACCGGCCGATCGCGCTCGGCAAGAAATGCGTAGGCAAACAAAACTGACAACGGAAACGCAAACCAAGCCACAAACCTGACGTTGTAGGTGATCCCGCTAAGTAAACCCGCCAATCCAATCAGAACTAGCGGCACCGTCAACACGGACAGAATCGACACCACGAAGCCCTGCCGTCTCAGCGCATGGATTCCGCGAAATGCCAGCGGTGAAGCAATCGCAACCACGGCCAACAACCAAGGTATGGCGGACCGAATCGCAGCGCTGGAGCCGATGTACTGAAGCTCGCGTTGCGAGGGCCCGAGCGCATAACCACTGAAATACGAAAAGTAAGTGTAGACCACTGCAGAAAGTGACATCGGACGTGGCTCGCGCAGGTTGTGCTGATACTTAAAGTCCTCGACCAGAAAAATCAGTACTGGACAAGTGAACACAAACATCGCGACGTAACACGTTGCTATCTGTGAAAATCGTTCGAAACGACGTTGATAAATCCAAGCGAAAAACAATGCGATCGGAATCATTGCAAAGTAATAGTGCACATACATGCCAACAATGGACACGATCGTATACGCGACTAGAGGTGTTCGCTTGGGCGACTTTATTGCCAACAGAAAGAAACCGATACACAGGACACTCATGCAAGTCATGAGCGCGTACCCGCGAATCAACTGGGCGTAGTAAAGCTGTAGAGGACTGAACGCGAAGAGTGCAGCACTGATGAGGGCGGTGCGATCTTCACTGATAGCGCGAATGAACACGAAAACCAAGAGCGTCGAGATCGCTCCCACTAACGCCGATAGCCACCTCGGGTCCATGCTATCGCCCAAAACCGTCAGCCAACCGCGCAGAGAAAGCGTGAAGACGGGTGGCATAGAATCAGGCATGAAGACCGATTTCCAAAGGTCTCCTTGAGCTAGGTGCAATTCCTCGATTTCGTCGATGAAGTAGCTTTGATAACTAATCGTGAACGCATGAAACACCAGCAGGCTTACCAGAAACAGAGAGATTGCAAGCCAACCGCGCGGAATGAGTGAATTCATGGGCTTTTGATCTGCAGTAGAACGGATCAACGTTGACCTAGCTCGAGAAAGGCTCGTCGGAGGCCAGACAGATAATGCTCTACCGTAAAGCAATCGCAATACCTCTTTCGGCCAGCCATGCCAAGTTGTAGACACAAATCAGGCTGATCAGCAAGGGCTTGCAAGTGTTGGGCGAGCGTTTGATGATCTTGCGGGTCGATGAGGTATCCCGTTTCCCCTGGTTTTACGATCGATGGAATCCCGCGCCAGCGCGTTGAAATTACGGGCAGTGAAAAACACATCGCCTCGACGAGCACACACGGGAATGCCTCTGAGTGATAGTGCGAAGGAAAGCAGAAAACGTCCGCTTCCGCAAAGCGTTGCCACTTGTCATTTCCGGTCAGTTGTCCCCACAGGTGAACGTGGGGCTGCAATTCATGCCTGTCGATGAGTGATTCAACTTCGGCCCGAAACTCGGATGGCTGAAAACTACCCACGACATCCAGTTGCATTTGCTTACCGACGCGAATGGCAGCGGCAACAGCTTCCAAAAGCACGAGAATCCCCTTCCCTTCGCAGACGGTTCCAAGATACAAAACCCTCATCTGCTTGCTCTCGTCGCGGCGCAGGCGATTGAACTGCATCCTTGCCGCTTCATCATGTGCCGCGTTGGGAATCGTACATACCGTGCGAGCCGAAAGATGGTTCCCATCCGAAGCGGTGAGCTCCGAAAGCTGAACCGCCAACGAGGGCTGTGACATCGCGCGTCTAGCTAGCCACCGCAGAGGAAGCGGTAATCGCGAGATGTACTCCCCAACTCCGCAGGCTTGGAAATGGAAGACCGTGTCTGTGAATAACCAGCGTGTCGAAAGCAGGATGGCGATATCCCTGAACAGCGGGACTAGGTTTGGTCCTGCGGGCGGGTAATACAAGATCCTAGTTCCAAAACGAAAGCGGGCGTAAATGATCTTGCAGATTACAACCAACAGATGGACCAGCTTGCCAAGTTGAAAGCGACCAACTTGATTCATGTCCTCAGAGAATGCCATGCGCACGTGATGTAGTTCCACTCCGGGAAGATCGCCATCCAGGAGCATCTTGATCATCAGCGATTGACCATGAAACGGAGGTGGAGTCTGCCCAACCACCAACACCTTAACCTTGGCTGGGCTGACTGCAGCAACTTCCGTCAATTGAACAGCCTCAGCGGTTTTCATGGATCGATTCCCGCCTGGACCGCCTAATGCCATTTTCAACCTTGCGCACCCCGGCTCCCTCAGCATCATGCAATAGAGCCACATAGGTGGATGCAAGCACGAACAGCGGAAACCCAGGCATTTTGAAGAGCGACTCACCGCAACCATTGATCATCGCACAGATATAGATGCCCACCACAATTGCATACTCGATCTTGCCCGTCCACAGGAAGATTGAAGACGCGGATATGAGCGCACCAATCAACATCGCCACGAATAGGCAGGCACCCACCAAGCCTACGTCGAGTGCGACGTCGATGTACATGTTATGACCATGAGGAATCTCCCAACTGAATGTCTCACTCAAGAACTCAACGCGCTGCGCGTCCCAATAAGCGAGATAGCCATAACCGAGCGTTGGAGCTTTACGAACCGAAACGAACAGCTCTTCCCACAAAGGCACTCGTCCCGTGAGGGTCGTCACATCATCCTTCCGTCCCATGGCGATGATATTACCGATTTGCCCGGTGTTTCGAACACTCAATAGAACTGAACTGGCGGTCAAGCACCCGACTGCGAAAATACAAATCAGGATTAGGTAAACTCGATTCCTGCCGCGTGCAGCAAGAATCTGCATTACAGCAAAGGACACAACCACCGCAGCCAAGGTGGTTCTGGACTTTGTTAAATAGATTAGGAAAATTGCCAGCCCAAAGAGCAACACTGCCAGCAGCTTACTTCGATCGGCACGGTAGAACAGCCGCGCACAGAGGCAGAGCACCGCGCCAAAAATTGCCTCGGTGTTCGGATGAACTGTACCCACGAACCTGTGTCGACTGCCCACTTCGAATGTGCCCAGCGAGATCTCTGCGATTACGCCCACGCAGAGGTACACAGCGCAAGTTAAAGCCAGCCATTCCAATAGTTGCCGGAGCGAAAATGCCGTACCAAACCCAAGCGCGGCACAGCCCATGCACCCCAGCACCACCAACTTGAAAATCGTGTGGGATGGATTAATTGACCACAGGACGCTGGCATAAATCAATCCGCCAAAGGCTAGACCGAGCCACAACAAAGGCGATCCCAGCCTTAATCGATAACGCCGCTGGACCCAAAAACAAACCAAGCCATAACATGCAAGCGAGACGCGACTGACAATCGCCGCTTTATCGACTCCCTTGAGCCGGTCCGCAGTCAAGTTTGCGGTACCGTCGTAGGTGATTTCATCGATGTCAGCAAAGTACTTACTCTGTTCCCATCCATGTTCAGGGTACCAAAACCCGACACTCATGATCAAAATGCCGAGCAGATAGAACCAAGTAGAAATCTCTGCTTGGTTCTCAGTCGCAGTCTGGGCTTTAGCCACCCGACTGTTCGGACTTTGTAGGCTCGCAGTGATGGTCACAGTTGTCGCTCTTAAAAAACTATTGGAGGGTTTGTCGGGTTAAATGTGACATTGAGCGTGCAAGTGTCAGCCCAGTGACGACCGAGGCGGCCAAGCCTCCCAGGATCAACGCATAGGCGGCACCGGCTAGTCCCCACAGCGGAATTAAGAGCACCGCCGAGCTGACCAACACGGCACAGCACGCGAACTCGCCCCAAAAATACTGTATTGAGTTTCCTAACGCTGCCAGACCATTTCCAAACAACACAGAGAAACTAACGCTTAGCGTCGAGATGCTCAACAGAAACGCGATATGACCATAGGTTCCGTAACCCGGGCCAAAAAGCCCAAGAACGAAATTGCCAAACAATCCGAACCCGATCGAGATAAGCGTCAAAATGCCTGACACGATCACAATGGATTCAATCAACGACGACTTTAAACCGCCAACACCACTGCTGTGGAACTCGCGAATCGTTCGAGGCTGGAAATAGTTGTTCAAGCCGGTGACGAACATTAACGAAATGCCCACCAGGCTGCTACACACTGCGAACGCACCCGTTTCGGCTTTATCCAGAAAGTAAGCGACCATCCAAGGCACAGCTAGATAACCGAAAATGCCGACGACTCTCGCTCCCACCAACCAGCGTGAATACTGCCAGTTTTGTTGCCAATCGGGAGTGATCTGCTGCCGATCCACACGGATCGTGCGACGATGCGTCCAGAGCCATGAAATCGATGGCAGCAGACAAGCTAGACCCATCGCCACGTACACGCCAGCAATTGAAAACTTATTGAACCAAGCTAGCGCGAACAAGCCACTAAACTGAACGCAGCCGACTGCGAAATCCAAAATTAACTGAGGCACGAACTCGAAGTTCGCAGCCGAGATAGCTCGGATTTGATCGCGAATCATCAGCATCGGGATGCTTAACGCGAGGCTGGCGGACAGGTCGAGCACAGTAGTTTCGAAACCCAGGCCCCATCCCAAGACATACACAACGGCGGCGGTCCAAGCGACGATGCCCGCAAAGATGGCTTGATGTACAAAGCTGCTTCCACGAAACGAGTCTCGGTCGAATCCTGGTTTATACGCGAAAGCCAGATAGGGAGCCGCGATCGCTCGTTCTTGAACAGTGCGAATGAAGTTCACGATAGTTGCCGCTAGCGCGAACGCACCCACTTCAGCCTTACTGCATTTCGCGGAAACCAAATACATCGTGAAAAAGGTACAGCCGCTGACGACGACTTGGTCGATCAAGGATACTAGACTGCGCGACAGCAGGGACTTGCGGTTGCTTGGTTTAGCCTCGTCGATCGCTGCGCAGTCGATTTCCGAATCTACGACCAAATCCGCTTCAGCCTGAGGAAGGGTGAAATTCATCCAACGACCTCATCGCAACTGGCTGTTAGGTCGTTGTTGCCTGCACTGAAATGACACACTCTCCACACAACCTCCAATGTTTGGGGCGTTAGAACGGTGGATTTGTGAATGTGCAAGCAGGTCATGTGAAACAGGCTTTATCGAAAGATTCGCGGTGTGTAGATTCGACGGCGCGTCAACAGCGTTCCAGCCACCTCGACGCCATCGGAAATCAGTTGTTCGATCTGTCCGACAACATTGTCACGAGCGACGGAGTCTGAGCGAACTGCGACCAACGTCAAGTCATTGGCTTTGGCGATCAGCAACGTATGCCGCAGATTCTCGATTTGCGGAAGATCGACGAAGACCATGCTGTAGTTACGGCTGACCCATTGGATCAACTCGACATGGTTCTCGGGCATGATCCGCGATTTCTCCAGCAAGGATGCATCTCCCATTGGCAGAAGATCGAGCCCAGTGATTTTGGTCTGCAAAATAGCTTCCGATGGAGCTGTATTGCCTACCAAGATGTTGGCCAGCCCCGTTTTAGGGCTCAACTGGAATTGGCGATGCTGGCGCGGTCGGGCTGAGTTTGCATCAATTAGCAAAACCGGACCCAAGTGATGATCGGCGGCTCGAATGGCCAAGTTAGCGATGGTGGTCGTTACGCCAGAGCCTGGGCAGCAGCTGGTGATTCCGATGACGTGTGCGCGTTCAGTGCGAGACTCCAATCGAGCCTTGAGTCGCCAAAGCAAGCTATCGATCTTAGCTGAGGAACGACGACGAAGCTTGGACGGATTTTCTTTCTTGACGGCACTATTATCTTTTTTCGCTTGAACAGCTTCATTTGACATGGGGTTGCTCCAAAAATCTGAATCGCCAAGAATTTCTAACGTACGAGGATGCGTCGATTGACTTTGTTCTCATCGAGAACGGCCAAAACTGGCAGACCGACACTCCTAGCCAAATCTCGCTCGCTACGAATTTTGTCGTTGAGTTTTTCGCTCACGAATATTGTCCCTACAACACTGGCCAGCGCCATAAATGCGCCGCCCAACAGAACCAAGACCTTGGATGGGCTGACGGGTTTTTCCGCCAGCGTTGCACTTTGAGCGATGGAAACGCTCGAAATGTTTCCCTTCTCTAGCGCCTCATCAACGCGAGATTGTTCGAGGTTGTTGGTGTACTGAAGATATTTGTCGCGCGCGATCTGTTCATCTTGCTCCAGCTGCACGAGCTCGATTTCGTGCTGGCCGAACTCCTCAAGTTCTGTTCGCAATTGGGCATGTTGCGCATCGAGCGATGCCGCGCGTGCCGTCAGCCCTGCGAGAATACTCTCTTGCTGGCGACGGTCGAGATTAAGTGTCCGGAAGATTGGATTGATGTCTTCGACAGTTTCTTGGCGCTGACCGCCTTGCTCATCTAACACGCGTTTGCCCTCTTCGACTTGGCGGCTGGTGGCGACTACCAATGGATGGGAATCTATCAACCTCGACTTCAGCTGCATTAAAGTCATTTGGTTCGTGTAGAGTTCTTTTCGCAATAAATCAGCACCTTCATTCGGAATACTCTTTTCTGAAGAAAGTTCGCGTTCCGGAATGGAGCTCAGTTGAGACTCAATGTCCCTAATTTTGGCTTCAGTTGCGGTCAGTTCTTGACGAGTTTGAATCTGGCTCAGTTCGATGGATTGAAGCTGCGCTTCAAGATTGCTGCGCCGTCCGTTCAAGGAGGCAATACCGTACGCTTTCTTCGCTTCCTTGAGTTTTTCTTGAGCAGCGGCGAACTGAGCTTTCAGCAAGTCGCGTTGTTCGGCCAAGAATGCTCCTGAGTCGGCGTTGCGGTGGATTCGCAGATGCTCGGCTTGGTAGACCTCGACCATGGTATCGAGGATCTTTTGGGCCGCTTCAGGCGAGGCGGCATCGAAGGAGGCGGTTAGGACCATCGAGTTGCGTTCGGCTTCGACGGAGAAATTCTTTTCAATATCTATGATCGCATCTTCGCGAGCTGAAATCGGATCGATCATCTTCAGAACGCCGATCGCAGAACCGACGGCATTCTTAATCGACTCAACAACTGGGTTGGCTTCCTTTTTCTCGCTTGGAGGACCATGGTGAATGTAGTCAGGACCTAAACGATCGACGACTTGCGATATGATCCCCCGACTACCAATCACTTGAAGGGCTGATTTAACCTCTTCATCGCGGTTGTTTTGAATCAGGGCTGTTGATGGCCCCGTAGTTGCTGTTGGATCAATCGCAACACTCTCGCGACCAAGCTGCAGAAACAAACGCGCTTCTGAGCGATAGGTTCTCGGGAAGAAGATGATCAAAGCAACTGTCATCAGCCCAATGAACAGTGGGATCAAAACGATCTTGAATTTGTGGCGAAACAAGATCTCGCTTAAATCGGCAATGGTGTATTGATGGGCCATGGGATACTCTTCTGTTAACTACAAACTGGGAATTGTTTTATTCAGCCGGTTTATTCAGCTGGTTTTCATGATTGGTAGCGAAATGCGTCAAGGTTCTGTTGTGTTTTGGGCCGTCTAGGTTCCGTTGTGTTTGTGAGCCGTCGGCGCTAGCCGCGGGTCTCGAAGTTTGGTGCTTGCATGGATTTGAACCGTGCCAATGTGAGTTGACCTCGAAGTTGTTTTGCATTGGCAGGTTTATAGGTAATGAACGATTGCTCCTTCGGTCACCCGCGGCTAGCGCCGTCGGCTCACTGTACCCGCGGCTAGCGCCGTCGGCTCACTGTACCCGCGGCTAGCGCCGTCGGCTCACTCTACCCGCGGCTAGCGCCGTCGGCTCACTCTGCCCGCGGATAGCGCCGTCGACTCAATCTGCCCGCGGCGCGATAGTTCACTCTGCCCGCGGCGCGATAGTTCACGCTGCCCGCGACGCAATAGTTCAATTAGCCGTTAGGTGTTTCAGTATTGCAGTATTGCAGTATTTGTGTTTCAGTTCTTCAATATAATTGCGGGTTCCGAAAGCCTTGACGGCTTCCGCTACTCTACTTATTCGTCTGCTTTTTTGCATGTTTGTGAGCCGTCGGCGCTAGCCGCGGGTCTCGAAGTTTGGTGCGTGCATGGATTTGAACCGTGCCAATGCGAGTTGACCTCGAAGTTGTTTTGCATTGGCAGGTTTATAGGTAATGAACGATTGCTCCTTCGGTCACCCGCGGCTAGCGCCGTCGGCGCACTCTGCCCCCGGCGCGCAAATTCACGCTGCCCACCACGCGATAGTTAAATTAGCCGTAAGGTAT
>JANRMD010000490.1:0-20241 GCA_033761895.1 Pirellulaceae bacterium
GACTTTAAAGCTTACCGGCTGGAATTCAGGCCGACTTGCTGGCACGCCTTCCAGTCAGCTTGAAAGCCAATTGGCAACGGTGCAATCTGACTCTCATGCCGACTTGCAAGGAGACCTTCCAGCGAGCTTGCTGAGCTACAAGTCAAGCAGTAGGTCAGCCATCAAGTCAGCGTGTAAACATGCAAGCTTGTAAGCATGAAAGCCTGCGAGACAGCAGCCGACCAGTTAAAGCAAGGACATGGGCCGAAAGGAAAAGGCTCTCGCCCGGAGGAACGCACGGGGCACAAAGAGAAATCGGGGAAGATTCGCCACAGCAAGGCAAGCGCCGTTGTTGGCAGCAGTTCTGCCCGAAACACAAACCTGATGCTCCATCGGCTGAATCAGCGTAGATCGGGCAAGTTCCCCCTTGCGCAGATGGGCGAGAACGCGATAGCGTTTGCTTCAAGTCAGTTAAAGCGGGACAGGTGATCTGAGTGACCGTTACCCACTCTCTATCGTGGCTTGAGTGACGAGTGACACGTGAACTGAGTGACGCAGTATCGTGTAATGAGTGACGAATGCACGTGAATTCAGTGACGGATGGGGTCGTTTTCTGTTGCCACATCAAGCAGTTGCAAGCCCCAAATGATCTAAACAAAGATATAAACAATCATCAACAGCAGATGTTTCTTTTCAAAGAGGTGTATGGGAAAGCAGAGGGCGCAGGAACGGATTCTGGGGAAGGACGAAATGAACTTGGCAGAGTTCCCCCTCTCAGTAATTGGCAAACGTGCTCCTGGTAATCTCAAAACGCTGCACTTTGAAGACGAAGTCTGGGACCGTTCACTTGAGCAATACGTTCCACGTCGACTGACGATAACAGGAAGCGACCTGCTGGGGCTTCCCAACTCCCTTGACGATGAAGTACTGCTGGGCTGCGTACAACTGACCAAAGAGGCTTGCTTCGCCGATCGGAAGGTCAGGTTCACGCGCTACGAACTGATGGAACTGATTGGTTGGACCAGAGACGGTCGCAACTACCAAAGAATCAGCGAAAGCCTCGACCGCTGGGCGGGAACGCTCATTATCTCGGAGAAGGCCTATTGGGACAAACTGAACCAGTGTTGGGTCAAAGACACGTTCCACATTCTGGATCGCGTGATTTTGTCCGACCGGGAAGACTCAGCAATAGGAAAGCGAAAGCGGTCCGCGTTTATCTGGGGCGATTTCATGTGGCAATCCTTTAGAGCCGGAAACCTCAAGACGATTGACTACAGTTTCTGGCGGAGCCTTGATTCGCCAGTCTCAAAGCGGCTTTACCGGCTCCTTGATAAGCGCTTTCATAAGCGAAAGGTCGTCTCGTTTGACCTTCGTCGCCTGGCGTTTGAAAAAGTCGGTTTGAGCGGCTGGTTCGTTACTTTCTCCGAAGAGGTTTTGCTATGTATCGCTTTTCCACTATTTTCGCCGTTTTCGCACTGACCACCGTTGCTCCGCTTCTCGTATTGGCCGATCACCGAGAGGGTTCCATGATGAAGAAATGTGCCCAGGTTTGCTCCGCTTGCCAAATTGAATGCGACAGCTGCTTCCAGCATTGCCTTGAATTGGTCGCCAATGGAAAGTCAGAGCATAAGGCATCGGCTCAGTTGTGTGCCGATTGCGGCGAATGCTGCAAAGCCTGCGCTACGATGTGTGCTCGCAACAGCCCGCTTTCCAAACACATGCTTGCTTGCTGTGCGAAGTGCTGCGAAGAGTGTGCGGCGGCTTGCGAGAAATTTCCTGACGACGAACACATGGCCGCATGTGCGAAGTCATGCCGCGACTGTTTCAAGATTTGTTCGGACATGGCTAAGCACGATCACAAGTAGGTAACGCGCGGTCGAACAGCAAGATTCAAATGAAAAGCTTCTTGAGTCGAAGGAAATGCGACTCAAGAAGATGAAAGGAGACGATGGCAACGCATGTGATCAAGCCGAACATTCCTGCGACGTAAATTGCACTTTGAGCAAGCGGATTCGATGGTAGCCAATTCAAGTTCCCAGATAATGGCAAAATTGTCACAAGAGGAAGCTGCACGACGTACATGCCGTAGCTGTACTTGCCTAAGCAACGGAGCGGCGTACTTTCAAAGGTAATTGCGAACAATGATCGTTTCGTGTTTGTCAAAAGAATAGCCATCGCTGCCATGAAGAATAACGAGCACAGGGTATTAGGTACTCCCAAGAAGCGTTTAGCAGTCAATGCAACACCGATGAGCAGTGGAAACGATGTTAGCGCGACGATCCATGCGATGCTCCGAATGAGCGAGGGGTGCATCTGCGAATTGAGAACAATCGCGAGCAACGCTCCCATCGCGAGCGAGTCAGCTCGGAAGATGGTAAGTACGTCGACGGCTGTATCCCAACGGGGATTCATCGCAGCAATCGTTCTCACGGCGGTTACAAAAACTATCGCGCCGATACAAACCGCAACCAGTCGACGCCTCGTAAGGAAAAATACAACTGCAGGCCAAACGAAATAGAAGTGCTCTTCGACGGCGAGTGACCAGAAGTGGTCGAAAGGACCGAAGCACCACTCATTCAACCACGACATGCGGATGTTCGACGTGTAGGTCCAAAGATAGAACTGCTCTGCCGGTGGCATGTCGAAGACATGTGTGTCGATCAACGTAGGGATAATCAACAACCCGACGATAAGACTGAGAAAGTACAGCGGAAAAATTCGCAGTGCGCGTCGCACCATGAAGTTGCGAAAGTAGTTAGGCTTTCCTTTCGAGTGCAGCAAGATCCCCGTAATCAGGAATCCAGAGAGTACAAAAAACAGGTCCACGCCGCGCTCACCCATGGGAGCCAATCGGCGGATGGCAGAGATTACTGGATGACTACTCGGATCAAGTTCTTTGCAAAGTCGATAGAGCGTAACAGCAAGAATCGCAAACCCTCGGACGCCGTCCAATGCGAGGCAATGAGTGTTGGAATACCAGGTTGGGTCATTTCGTTTTATCTCGCTCAAGGTCATTGGCATCCAAGAATCATTTCCATCCTCTCAATCGCAAGGCGTTAGTCACTACAAAAAAGCTAGAAAAACTCATCGCTAGTCCTGCTACGATCGGCGAAAGGCTCAGTCCGAACCAAGGCTGAAGCAATCCTGTGGCGATCGGAATCAATAGAATATTGTAGCCAAAAGCCCACGCAAGATTCTGTTTGATGTTGAGCATTACCAAACGAGCTAGTTCAATCGCCCTTGGTATGTTTTCGATTTCACCTGACATCGCAATCACATCAGCGCTTTCGATGGCAAGGTCCGTTCCAGTTCCCATTGCTATTCCAACATCGGCCACGGTGAGGGCCGGTGCATCATTTAATCCATCGCCAACGAAAGCAACGCGACGAGGCCTGCTATCGCTCCTTGAATGCTTAAGCGATTGAATTACTGCTGCTTTTTCGTTGGGGCGGACTTCCGCATGGACCATGTCAGATCGGATGCCGCAACGCTTCGCAATCGAATTGGCGGTACGAACGTTGTCGCCGGAAATCAATGCAACGTCAAAGTTGCTTTTGATCAGTCTCGCTACAGCGCTACGTGTTGACGGCTTCAATAGATCGGACACTACAATCAATGTAGCAAGCTGACGATTGATCGCTGCAAAGAAGTAACCGCTCCCCTTCTCAATTGCTTTGTCGACGTGGTGGCTTACCATCGAAGTATCGATGTTTTGCTCGTTTAGGTACTTTTCGGAACCAATTAAGACATGATCGCCATTGGACAGTCGAGCATCAATTCCAGAACCTGCAATGGCGTGAAAGTCTACAACCGCGAGCGATGTAGAAAGCTCTTTTTCCTGAGCCGCTTCTACGACTGCAATCGCTAGTGGGTGCTCCGAACGTTGTTCAACCAGCGCCAGTTGGGCCAGTAAAGTTGACGAATCAAACGGTGGTAGCACCTCAAACAGCGACAGCGTAGGCTTGCCTACAGTTAGCGTTCCCGTCTTGTCGAACGCTATTGTGTCAACCTCACTCAGCAACTCAATTGCTTCGGTCGATCGGAACAGGATGCCCTGTTGTGCTGCTTTGCCTGTTCCCACCATGACACTTGTTGGTACAGCTAACCCCATGGCGCATGGGCAAGCGATAATTAACACCGCAACTGCATGGATCAAAGCTTTATCGATCGAACCACTGGGCATAATGAATAACCAAATCAACGCAGTGCACAATGCAATCAGCAACACGACGGGAACAAAGTAAGCAACGACGCGATCGGCAATCCCCTGAATGCGAGGCTTTGATGCTTGAGCAGATTCGACAAATGCGACAATCTTCGCTAGCGTAGTGTTAGCACCAACTGCCGTCGCTCGAAACTGAATGCTACCGGTTCCGTTGATTGTGCCTGCAACAACCTGATCTCCAGTAGTTTTCAGAACTGGCACGCTTTCGCCCGTCACCATGCTTTCGTCAATGTAAGTCGAACCACTCAACACGACGCCATCAACCGGGATCGTCGAACCCGGACGGACCTCGATGATATCGTCGAGAACCACATCCTCTACAGCGATTAATTTCGACTTGCCGTCGCGGATTGCCGTCGCCATTTTGGGAACGAGATTAAGAAGCAGCTTCATCGCATCAGAAGCTTGATGGCGAGATTTTGTTTCGAGAAACTTTCCGAGTAGCACCAGTGTGATAACGACAGCGGAAGCTTCGAAGTACACGTGCCTCGATTGCTCAGGAATCCAGTCAGGAACAATGGTAACTACGGAGCTATAGGAAAAGGCTGAAAGCGTGCCAAGCAAGATTAATGCATTCATGTCGGGCGAACTTGAGAACAAGCTCTTTGCACCCAATCGCAGGAAGCGACCACCAAAGTAGAATTGCACTGGTATTGCTAGGCCAAGCATGATCCAGTTCCATCGCTCCATCGGGAGCCAGATCATCATTGAGTTCATGATGCTCGAAGAAAGCATTGGGGCCATCGCAAGGACGACAAGTGGAACGGTGAAGATTGCGGAACCCAGGAACAGTTTCAGAAGTCGATGGGTTTCCTCGTCTCGTTTGGTTTTCTGCTCAGATTTTTGTTGTAGTGAGAGAGGTTCGTAGCCTAGCTTGCGGATGGCTTCTTGTACTGCCTGTTTCTCTTCGACGCTCGGAAGGTGATCGAACTGCACACTAGCTCGTTCCGTTGCCAAATTGACGGACGCATCGACAACCGAAGGTAGCTTGCGCAGCCCATTTTCGACTCTTCGGACGCAGGCGGCACAAGTCATTCCGCCCACACCAATTTCCATCGGTATCATACTTCTGTTCATTTTCACTCACTCTTTAATCCAAAGAGTTATTCGCTAGGGGGAGGTCGGAGTCGCTTCGTAGCCAGCGTCTTCGACCGCTGCGATAACTGTCTGATCGTTGACATGGCCGACGACTTTTGCTTCGCCAGCTTTCAAGTCGACCCGAACTGATTGAACCCCATCCAATTGCCCGATCGCAGCCTCGACGGCTTTTTGGCAATGTCCGCAGGTCATTCCTTCCACTTTGAAAATGCGTTCCTTGGGAAGATTTGTCATCGTGTCGCTCCAATTCGGCAGAGCCGGAAATCGATTAACTGGTGATTTGGATACCGGTATTGGATGTCGCAAATCGCATACTCCTTCACTAAAACATTCGCTTCCCCCCCCCTCGTTGTGGCAGGCGTCCACTGGTGCACGGAAGAGGAATTTGGCTTGAAAACCACAAGTTTCCCACAGAAATTGAAGTGAAGAACGTAGTTTGGTAGATAATCCGGTGAAAATTGCTGCCAGTGGTGAAGGAATTTCCATGTGGTAGCATCCAATGTGTACTTCGCGTAACAAACGTTCCATCTGTTTCAATGATCCCAATGTCCCACTTGGCCCTCCAATATGTTTTGCTTATCGCTATAGCGCATAGCCAGATCTTTGGGGGGATTTCGTGTTGTTGTCTGGGCCGAACACTTTTTAGCAATCGCGCGGTGGCTGGTTCGCATCAGATCGAGGATGCGGTAGGCGAGAACAATATCACCAAAGCCTCCAAGCCGACAGGAAAGTGCCCCAAATGTAGTTCCAGGAATGCAACTGGCCGGCTGACGACGAAAGACGCATCAGCACCTTGCTCTGCAATCAGTGAAGATGGGCAATGCCGATGCAAGAAGCTCCTCGCTTATGCTAGCGCACCGCACGAGCCGTTAACGGTAGACAGTGCGAGTCATGTTTGTTGGTTGCCCGTTTTGGGGTTCGCTCAGAAGCGCCTTGAAGCAACCCTGGTAGAGCTTCGAAGATTCGAGGTTCCGATCCGTTTTGGTGGACGCTCTTGGCAGTCTATTGCCTGTGTTTGGAAGAATTGAGTTTCAAAGAACGACGGTTTGCGTTTTTTGGATGCATTGCAAGTTCGTTTGTGGACGGCAGCATCAGTTCTTCACGATTTATCAAGATCACAGGTGTATCATGTTTACGAAATTTGCCTTGTTGGGGTTTGTTGCGTTGGCTTCGTTCGCATTCGCTCCAAGAGGTAGCACCAACGCTACGATCGTCGCTTCTCAGTTGGAACCAAGTCAGCCAGTGTGCTGCATGAAGAATGCATACTGCTGCCTTGATAACCGTCCTTGCTGCAGCCGCTAGTCGACTAGCGGTATTGCCGAAAGTCAACCTGCTCGAGGTTGCATTAGAAACTACGAGCATGTCCTACTTTTTTGCAGTATGGAGTGAAGAATGCAGCAATCAGAGTCATCCAATCCACAGAAGCCGATGCAGCTGACAGCATCGGTTCCGATTGACGAGCTGAAGAAGTGGGTCCGCAATGCCACAAGTGGAGATCGCGAGTGCCAAAAACGGATATATGAACTGCTGGCTCCTCGAATCTACCGTGTGATCCGAAAGATCGTAGGTGTAAGCGATGCAGACGATGTCATGCAAGATTTTGTCATTCACTTATTCGCAAAGCTCGGTCAGTTTCGATTTGAGTCATCATTAGAAACTTGGGCGCATCGCATGGCGGTGAATCAAAGTTTGCAGTACTTAAGGAAAAATAGTCGCGAGGAGCAGCGAGCGCTAAAAGTCGCGCAAGCCACCGAAATGACCAAAAACCCAAGCAGTCAAAATCAGGCTGATGACGCAGAGGTTCTGCAACTCGCAATGGAGCAAATCTCCGGCGAGCAGCGAGCGCTTTTGCATATGAAGGAGGTTGAGGGGTTGGGATACGAAGCCATTGCAAGTGTGCTTGGTATCCCGGAGGGTACGGTTGGTTCAAGATTGAATAAAGCTAGAAAAGAACTTAGGACTTCGCTAATCCAGTTGGGTTGGGAGGCATAATGGTAAACTGCGATTGGGTTGAAGAACGACTATCTGCTTACATCGACAACGAGCTCAGCTCGCAAGAGAGAATAGCATTTGAGGCGCATTGCGATCATTGCAATTCATGCCGTGCGCTTACGGCTGAATATCAAGCGATCGGTAAGCTGATGCGGCAGTCGGAGGCTCGCGTCGATACGACTTCACTCTGGGAGCGACTTGAGCATCGATTGGACGACAATCATGTTGTCCCGATATCGACCAAGTCTCAACCTAAGAACTGGGTTTACGCAATCCTTGCGACAGCCGCATCTGTGGCGCTCATTTGGTTCGTTGCAAAGAATCCAACATCCAACCATGGCGACGTTACTCATCAACACGCTGCGCTCGCCGTCGATTTTCAAGAAGTCATCCGCACAGCTAAGTCGGAACCCAAGGCCGCTATCGCTAAGTTGGTAGCAAAATATCAAGGTAAGGAGCTCGATGCAAAAGCCACAGCAAGCTACCTCGGATACGAGCCCGCAATTTTCAAAGGCGCCCCGGAAGGGTTTACACGGGTTTCAACGCATGTACTCAACATGCCGTGCTGTAAATGCTCAGCGTCGATTTGTGAACGCAAGGACGGTACATCGCTGATCATTTTCGAACATAAAGACGAACAGCCCGTTTGGTTTGGCGATTTGCCATCGATCGAGACTCAATGTAGCGGTAAGACTTGCAAGATTATCGAAGCCGCGGGCCAGCTCGCTGTGAGTTGGAAGAGCGAGGATCGTCAATTAACGATGATCGGCGCGAATGATATTTCAGAAGTCAACCAGTGGGTTGCTTCGATGAAGCTGTAGTTTGGTTACCTGTTATTATCGAGAGGTCATAATGATGCGTGGTTTAAGTAAGTTTTTGGCATTGGCGGTAACGGTTGCTTTCGTTGGATTTTCCCTTGGGGATGAGCCAAAGAAAGAGAGTCCAGAGCAACGTCGCGAGCGATTGCGAGTCGCCGTACAAGCAATCTGTCCAGTTTCAGGTGAATCGCTGACCAGTCATGCCAAGCCCGTCAAGATGACTGATCCAGAGACAAAGGAAGTTCTTTATGTTTGTTGCGAGGATTGCTTGAAGTCTAAGCCTGACGCAAAGCACCTCGACAAGATTCGAGCAAACTTTGCTAAAGCTCAAGGCCATTGCCTCGTTATGACCGACAACGAAGTTTCGGAAAAGTCCAAGATGGGTATTCTCGAAGGCCATGCAGTGTTTGTCTGCTGCCCACCATGCATCAAAAAGATGACGTCCGCTCCCGAGAAGTTCCTTACAAAGCTTGACGATCTATATGAAGCGTCGCTCAAGAAATAGTTCGATTCAACTAATAATGAAGGTCTAAAAATGAAAAAAAGAGACTGGCTGATTGCGAGTTTGGCTTCGAGTTCTGCACTTGGCCTATTGATCATCGCAGGATGCAATCCAACAAACCCAGTAAGTGATGCAGGCGCGAGAAATTCCCAATCAACGCCGGATCAGCAGAGCAAACCAGGAAACGCTAAGGTTTCCGATGTGCAGTCCACTGCGGCTGCACCGTTGGAATCAGACTCGGAACATGGGCACAAAGCTGGTGCTCACGGTGGAATCATGGTTTCCCTTGGTAGGGACAGCTACCATGTTGAAGCTGTTGTTGAATCGGATGGCACCATTCGCCTCTACACACTTGGTAAGGACGAAACTCGCGTTATCGATGTCGAAAGCCAGTCTCTGAAAGGCTTCGTCAAAGCGGAGGGAGACGCTGACTCCAAGAGCATTGCCTTCGAGCCCAGCCCGCAAGACGGCGATGCCGAAAACAAGACATCCTTGTTTGTTGGAAAGCTGCCAAGCGAATTAATTGGTCGAAAACTTGATGTGACTATCCCTAACATCCGAATTGCTGGTGAACGTTTCCGACTGGGTTTCCAGTCCGGGCAAGAATCGCACGGCGAATCACCTGCGATGCCAGACAAAGTAGCTGACAATGCAGAAAGGGACCTCTACCTAACTCCCGGAGGTCGGTACACAGCGGCAGATGTCGTGGCCAATGGCAACGTCACAGCATCGCAAAAGTTCAAGGGAATTAAGTCTGCACATGACATGAATCCGAAGTCAGGTGACCGTATTTGCCCGATCACGGAAACCAAGGCGAACCCAAAGTTCACTTGGATTATTGATGGGAAACCGTACCAATTCTGTTGCCCACCATGTGTTGATGAGTTTCTCAAAACCGCTAAGGCTTCGAACGATCCACTTCCCGATCCTGATTCGTTTGTGAAGTAGTTGCGAGGTGTGCGATGATTGCTTTTAGACTCAGCGGTGGGCTCTTTTTTCTGTTAATGGCTTGTTCGATCAGCACCGCTCACGAAGGGCATCAGCCGCTACCGACCAAAGGCGTTCAAGTTGATACAGATCGAGGCTACATCACTCTTTCAAGACAAGCTCGCGATGCGATAGGCCTTGAGACTGACGAAGTATCCGTAGGCGAAGTGTCCTCAGGTCTATTTGCATACGCCGAAACCGTCGCGCCCTGGAATGCAAAAGCGTTTGGGTCGGCACAAATATCGGGACGGATTACGCGGCTGCTTGTTCGTCCCGGCGATAGTGTTGCGAAGGACCAAGTTGTCGCTGAACTCTCAAGTCGCGAACTTGAAGTCCTTCAGCTCGAATACAACCAGGCTAAGAAGGAGCTAGCACTCAACAAGCAATTACTCGAGATGACGAAACCATCCGCCAACGCAGGCGCAGTTCCCATGCAGAGACTGCTTGATGTGGAGAATGCGTATCAACAGAGTGAGAACAGCCTTGCCATCGCACGCATCCGCGCAAAAACACTCGGCGTCGATGCAAATACGCTTGAGCAAAGCGAACTGCTACCGATTCGACATTTAGTGCGATCTCCGATCGCGGGTAAAGTGATCCACTCGGATCTGTCGGAAGGGAAGTTTGTAGACGCTTTTGAGCACCTTTTCGAAATCGTGAACAGCGACATCACATGGGTGAGGCTGCAAATACTCGAGAAGAACTTGTTCAATGTTTCGATTGGGCAGAAGGTGACTTTAGAGTTCGCCGATGGAACTTTGAAGATAGAAGGAGCAATTGATCGAGTAGATGCAGGCCTGGAAACCAAATCGCAAGTCGGCTGGGCTTGGGTATCTGTTTCAAATCCCGCCTTGGTTCCGGGCTTAGTGGGTAATGCAGTAATACAAACCAACTCCCAGAATGATCGGATCGCGATTCCACTCAGATCGGTGTACAGCGACGGACTTCAAACTTATGTATTTGTCGAGGAAGCATCAACTCGCAGCTCCGCTGAATATAAGAAGCGCAACGTGATGGTTGGCTCCAGGAAGCTAATTCCAAAAGCCTCTTCAACTTCCCTTGTCGAAGTCGTCCAAGGAGATGTTTACCCGGGCGATCGGGTTGTCGTCAAAGGCGGTCATGAACTGTCGGGTCTGTTTTTTCTGGGCGTGCTCAAACTTTCTCAGCAAGACCGCAGTCGACTCGGCATTGAGACGGCAACTGCCACTCACCGACAGATTGGCAATGCTATCCCTCTTTCCGCCAGCGTAACGCTGCCACCTGAGAATCGATCGGTCGCATCTTCTCAACTCGCTGGCACAATCCAGTCACATACCCTTAGCCCAGGGAAAGAAGTTCGCGCGGGCGAATTGCTAATGGAGATTGCGTCTCCCGAGTTCTATACATTGCAGTTGGATCTACTGAAGACAAAGCTTGATGCCGATCTGTCCCGACAGCGAGCACAGCGATTGCAGGATATAGGCAGCGATGCGATCTCACGCCGCATCTTGTTGGAAGTAACTTCAAAGGCAGACCAGTTGGAAGGGCGTGCTGAAAGTTTGAAACGTCAGCTATCGTCATTGGGCCTGAACGCTAATGAGATCGAATCGATAGTCAGAGAAAAGAAAATCATAGATTTCCTACCAATTAGGGCAGAAATTGACGGCCGACTTGTCTCTTGGGTCGGAACTTTAGGGGAAACGGTTGTTGCTAATCAATCGCTTGTTGAAATTCAAAATTTGAATTCGATTTGGATCGAAGCACATCTGCCAACACAACTGCGAGACCAAATCTCTATTGAAAGCTCTGGACAGGCATCGGTCCTCTCTAATGACAACATCAAATTCCCGGTTCACGTCGTGCGCGTTGGACCGATCGTCAGTGAATCGACAAGAACACATCGGATTTGGCTTGTGCCAAATCTCAACCCTAATCCGACTCTGAAGCGAGCCACAATCGATCATGCCTCGCTCACGCAACAGATAGGCATGCTGCGTGATGGGATGCAACTCACGGTGTTGATTAAATCTACAGATGGCCCATCTGCTTTAGTCGTACCATCGGTAGCCGTATTGCGAGACGGCTTGTATGCATTTGTATTTGTGCAGAGAGCAGATGATTACGTAGAGCGCCGCAGGGTAACGTTGGGGCGAACAGACGGCGAGTTCATCGAAATCACCAATGGAGTTATTGCGGGCGAGGCTGTGGTTTCCGCAGGCGGTCGAGAGTTGCAGACAGCTTTTGCATCACTGAGGTAATCAATTGCTAGACGGAATCATACGCTTTTCATTGCATAATCGAGCGATTGTCGCTATCGCGTCTCTACTTGCGATGGTTGTTGGCGTATCGTTTGTGCGAACGATGCCTGTCGATGTATTTCCGGATCTTAACAGGCCCACTGTTACTATCATGACAGAAGCCCCAGGACTGGCACCAGAGGAGGTCGAGGTGCTAGTCACTCGCCAAATTGAGTTGCTCCTCAATGGGGCTACTGGCGTCAAGCGTGTCCGCTCTTCTTCGGCGATAGGCCTTTCCATTATTTGGGTCGAGTTCGATTGGGGAACGGATATCTTTATTGATCGCCAAATCGTCAATGAAAAACTGCAACTTGCACAATCCAAGCTTCCTCCGAACACGAATCCAACACTCGCTCCAATTTCATCCATTATGGGCGAGATCATGTTGCTGGCTCTTCGTAGTGATTCACCTGCAAAGTCCCCAGCGGAGGCCGATGCCAAGGCCATGGAATTGCGCACGCTAGGTGAGTTCACAGTTCGCAATCGATTGCTTGCCGTCGAAGGCGTTTCGCAGGTCTCGGTGATGGGTGGAATCCTTCGCCAATACCAAGTTCTCACATCGCCTTCGCGGCTCGCGGCTCGCAACGTTACACTCGCTCAGCTAACGGAAGCGACGACCAAGGCTAATGTGTTGGCCGGCGGCGGCGTGATGAATAGAGGGGATAAGGAATCATTACTGCGTATCCAAGGTCAATCTCTAACGCTTGAGGAGATCGCCGCGACTCCAATTATTTGGCGAGAGCAAATCCCGATTCGAGTCGGCGATGTCGCGGATGTCGTTTTTGGAGGTCCAATCAAACGTGGTGACGCATCCGCTGTTATCAAGATCGACGCGGATACACACTTCGCAGTCGCTCATTCAAAGGAGTATGAGCAAAGCAAGGCGACTGAAAAGCCTACTGAGCAATCGATCCCTGAAAGCAACAGAGCTACGCCCAGGGCATATCGCGAATTGCGCGGTGGCACGGCTGTGATGCTGACCGTCCAGAAGCAGCCTGATGCTGACACGATTGCCCTAGATAAGAGAATCGACTTGGTTCTTGAGTCCCTGAGGCAAGAACTTCCTGCCGACGTCAAGATCGAGACTGAGATCTTTCGCCAAAGCGATTTCATTGAAGCGGCCGTGACTAACGTCAGCGAAGCGGTTCGCGATGGCGCGATTTGGGTTGTCGTAATCCTGTTCCTCCTCATGGGGAACTTCCGAACGAGCATCAGTTCACTGACATCCATGCCTCTGTCGATCCTTTTGACGATCATCATCTTCTACATCTTCGGGATTACTATCAACACGATGACACTGGGCGGTATTGCCGTCGCCATTGGTGACTTGGTCGATGACTCGATTGTCGATATTGAAAACATCTACCGACGATTGCGAGAGAACAAACAACTCCCAATCGTGGAACAGAAAGCCCCGATCGACGTTATCTTTTCAGCCTCCAGTGAAATTCGCAATTCCATCGTATACGCAACTCTGATCGTAGTCCTCGTTGTTGTGCCTCTATTCATGATGTCGGGGCTCGAAGGTCGTTTGTTTGCGCCACTGGGGATTGCTTACATTGTCGCATTACTATGCTCACTAGCTGTTTCGTTGACCTTTACACCGGTCTTGGCAAGCGTGCTTCTGCCCAACGCGCCGTTTCTTGCAGATAAGCGTGAACCGCTTTTCATGCGTTGGCTCAAGTCAGTCGATGAACGAATGCTGCGGTGGACTCTGAATCGACCAAGATTGGTGCTCGGTGGCGTTAGCATGCTAGTACTGCTAAGCTGCTTAACGTTGCCATGGATGGGAGGAGAGTTCTTGCCGCCGTTCAACGAAGGGACGGCAACGATCAACTTAAGGTTGGAACCAGGCACCTCGCTAGCTGAAAGCCAACGCCTCGCTGGTCGAGTGGAATCGATCATTGTCGAGGTTCCCGAAGTGCTTTCCGTTGCTCGGCGCACAGGACGAGCAGAACTCGACGAACATGCTGAAGGAGTGAACAACACCGAATTCGAAGTTCGCTTTGCAGAATATAAGACCGACAAGCCGGGTTGGTACTACACCATTCTGCGAGCCATCCCAATCGCCCACCTATGGAGTTTCGACTACCGTGGTCGTCCCCAAGAAGAAGTCTTTGCTGACCTACGTGATCGCATTTCCAGCATTCCCGGGGCGGCTGTCAACATTGGCCAACCGATCTCGCATCGATTGGACCATATGATGTCAGGCATTCGCGCCCAGATCGCCATTAAAGTCTTTGGGCCAGACCTCAGAGAATTGCGAACCGCTGCGTATGATATTCAGGCTCGCATGCAAGCCATCGATGGAATAGTTGACTTGCAGATTGAGCCTCAAATTGAAATTTCCCAAGTTCAGATGCGTGTCAAACGCGAACAAGCCGCGCGTTACGGCCTGGCCCCGGGAGACGTCGCCGAGCTATTGGAGACCGCGTTCAAAGGCCGCGTGGTGTCACAAGTCATCGAAGAGGATAAGTACTTCTCGATGGTTGTATGGTATGACGAAGATTCGCGCCGCGATCCCAAGGTCATAGAAGAGACGATTATCGAAACGCCATCGGGTACCAAAGTGGCATTGTCGCAAGTCGCAGAAGTACTGGATACCACTGGCCCAAATGTATTGAATCGTGAGAATGTCCAGCGCCGGGTCGCCGTTTTCTGCAATGTGCAGGGTCGAGACCTGTCCAGCGTTGTCGCTGACATAAAGACCGCACTAACACCAGTGGAAGAAACGCTCCGCGATTTACCTGGCGAGTACTATCTCGATTACAGCGGGCAATTCGAAGCACAACAAGAAGCCACGTTACGACTTTGGGGGCTAGCTGTTCTCAGCATGGTTGGCGTTTACTTGTTGCTTATGAAAGCACTTGGTTCACAGAGAGCAGCTCTTCAAGTCATTGCCAATGTTCCGTTGGCCGCTTTTGGAGCTATCGTCGCGTTATTGGTCGTCAACCGTCCTGAGCTGGCAGAATTAAGCAAGCACGCTTGGTATACATGGCCGTTGGTATGGATTCAATCGACTCATCTATCGTTAGCGCACTGGGTCGGCTTCATTACGTTGATCGGTATCGTCAGCCGGAACGGAATCATGATGATTTCCCATTATCAACATCTCATGGACGCTGAGGACATGCCATTTGGAAAAGAGATGATTATTCGCGGGAGTCTCGAGCGACTGGCACCTGTGATGATGACTGCGATGACAAGTTTTATTGGTTTAGTTCCGTTGCTTTTTGGCTATGGAGAGCCTGGAAAAGAAATTCTATATCCATTGTCAGTCGTCCTCTTTGGCGGCATGCTTGCTTCTACAATCCTCGACCAACTCGTGACTCCCGCCTTGTTCTATTTATTTGGCTCGTCCGAGCCGCCCATCGCTGCAAGGAACCCTGTAAATGATTAGATCGGCCTTATCGTTTTTCGCATCCATCTTCATCTTCGCCGCGACCACCTTCGCCACTGAACCTTTTACGGTGTTTGAGGGGAAAGATGCGTCGACACCTAAGCAGCCCCAGGCATGTTTATCGTCCGACGGTGCTGTGCATATCACCTTTGGCGTTGGCGATCAGGTTTTCTATTGCAAAGTCAAAGACGATAAATGCTCAGCTCCGCAACCTGCCTTTCGAGTCCCCAATATGTCATTGGGCATGCGGCGCGGTCCCCGCATCGCTCACTCGGGGGCAAGTATCACAATTACGGCCATTGGCGGTACGCAAGGCAAAGGTAGAGATGGGGACATTCTAGCTTATAGATCGCATGACCTTGGCAAGAATTGGCTCGGGCCGGTAAAGGTCAATGATGTCGATGGATCAGGGCGCGAGGGGCTGCACGCGATGACTTCGGGAGATGACGGTGCCTTATGGTGTGTCTGGTTAGACCTGCGAGAAAAAGGCACAGTGCTGTATGCTTCCAAGTCAATGGACCACGGTGAAACCTGGAGCAAAAACATCCTAGTTTATCGTTCACCTGATGGAAGCATCTGTGAGTGTTGTCATCCTTCCATTATTGCCAGTGACAATACCGTACAAGTCCTATTTCGAAATTCGCTAAAGGGCGATCGCGACATGTACCTCATAACGTCGCTCGATCAAGGCAAGTCTTTTGGCGAAGCAAGGCGTCTGGGGCGAACAAATTGGCACTTAAACGCTTGTCCGATGGACGGAGGCATGTTAGCTGTAATCGGTCGCGGTGAATTTAATACTGTGTGGCGGAGAGACAGAACTATTCTAAGCTCTGGCACAAAGCCTGGGGCTGAAACGTTACTCGGGACTGGAGAGCAACCATGGACTTCAGCAAGTGCAGATGGGTTCTTCACCGTTTGGACTACCAAGCGTGACGGTGATCTACAGATGCTCAAGCCAGGAAGCACTCAAATCGAAACGCTCAGCGAGAACAGTAGTTATCCAGTTGTGGTCTCGTCATCGGATGCCAACTCAAGTGCCTACGTTCTCTGGGAGAAGCGAGGACCTGAGGGCTATTCGATTGTTGGACAACTGATTCAGTGATATGGGCGGCGTATCTCATTCGGAAGAAATGTCAGGCAATTACAATCGTAGTGATTAGTTGGTGTGTTACCGTCTGATAATCACGCCTACGTGCGGTCAGATTGCGGGTTGTATCGGTTGAATTGAGAAGCGTCGATTTATCCGCACACGAGTCGAATCGATTCTAAAGTGCCAAGGTGGATTGGAGCTGCCATAAGTAGAACTGCCGTTTCGCTGTGCCCTGCGATGAAGCTCTTGGCCTTACCCCAGTGAAGTGCGTTTCGCCGATCTCGCAGGACAGTGCAGTCTTTCGGCGCATCGCTACTTTGCAATGATTTGAGAAAACTCGTTGAAAGAATTAGGCCGCTTTCCGACTATAGCTTTTTAGCAGCCCTCCGAGTCGCTCGTCACATCGAATGTCCGTCAGACGCATCGTATCGAACTGAGGGGCGGTCTTCTTCCGCCTCTTCGTTGGCGGTTTCTGAATCAAATCGTTTTCCAAGCCCTGGTGGGGTCTTTCCAGATGATAGTGGTCCTGAAATTCCTGGCAAAGTACGTCCATGTGCTCGTGCCCGAATGCCACAAAATAGTCGAGACATTCTTGCTTTATTGTTTGAACAAATCGCTCGACGTAGGCAACTGTATTTGGAGATCGAAAAGCAGTTCGTTGCGTTTTGATCTTTGCTTTGGCGAACGATGCAAGAAACGGTTTGGAGTATTTGCCGTCGTTGTCATGCATCAGAATCTTGCAAGGAATCTTGACCTTCTTGGTATGTTCGACGAATGCTTCGGCCTGCTGGATCATCCAAGCTTCGTCCGGTTTGTAGGTCGATGGTGTGATGAAGACGCTTCTAGTCTTCACATTCAAGAAAACCAAAACGAAGATGTCTCGAAGACCGGTTTTGGAAACGATCTTCTTGGAGAAAAAATCGCACTGCCACATGGTTTTTGCATGGCGTGTCAGAAACTCATCCCAGGTTCCCGGTCCTCGATTGGGGCCGGTTTCGTATCCGTTACGTTTGAGGATTTTCTTGACCGTGTTTCGGGTAACGGACTGGATGCCAAGTTTTCGAAGCTCTCCGAGGATCCGCGTGTAGCCCCAGCCATTGTCCTTCGCCAATTTCAGGATCAACTTCTCTATCTGCTCAGAAGTTCGAGGCCTTCCAATCTTTTTTCGGCGCGCTGATTTTTTTGCCGAGGCATCTCGAATCCATCTCCGGATCGTACCTGGGTGCACAATCGTGGCCAGTTCGTTCAGCGCCGATCCAAGCTTCTTTGCGAATCGGACCAAGCGATTCTTTTCGCATTGAGTTAGACTAATCTTAGCGGGCAGCCGACTGCGAAGCATTTGATTTTCCGCCTTGAGATAGCTCACCTGGCGGGCAAGTTCCTTCTGCGTCGACCTAGCAATAACGAGCATGAGAGAGGTGTAGATGTTTCGAAAGCTGGCCATGGCTAGATTCTGCTTTTGCTGGAAAAAACAAGGTCGGAGCGCACTTTTCGCACCCCGAAGGCAGTCTCCAAAGTAGTCGCTCATGGCTTTTGAGCAATCGTTGTCGTTACTCAAAAGATCTCTGTTCGCACTCTTTCTGTTAACTCCTTAGTTCGCATCTCACATTCAGTTCGCGAGTGTGACGAGTTTGAGAAAAGTCTACGAACTCGTTTCACGCAAAAGAAACGACCGAACGGGTCTCGAACTCATCTAACATGTTGCCGTTCTTCGCTTTAGAACAAATCTAAAAAGAGAGTATTGTTACGAAGAGGGTTGCGCACGGGGAGCTGACGGTTTCCGCATCGGAAACCTCCGCTCAAGCCAGTTAACGCCTGGAGCTGTTAAGCAGTTCCCAGGCGTTTTGCGTTTCTACCAACAAATCGTTGGATTTTTGCGTTTTCCCGACTCTCTATTTCGAAGAGGGTTTCGCCCGCACACCGAACGCAACCCATAGGGTTCCTTCCGGTCCCCGATCAAAAGTATCGAACTCTCTGAGTCTCTTGGGAAGCTAATACCGGGGAGTTAACAGGAAGTGGGTTCTCTACGTTCTCGTTTCCAAGCCAACAGCGCCCGATAATTTCAGGCGATTATTGGTGCTTGTGGTTAACGCCCTTCCGAACGCGTTATACTCAGTTTGCATTGTCTGGTGCGTGCGCCCGAGAATTACGAGGTTCGCCAAAATGAAACGATCTCGACTGTTTTGGATGATCGTTCTCTTACTCTATGCAATCACATGGATAGGCGGATACATTTCGCATCGTCATGCCATTAGGGTCAATGCACAGCGAAGATATGACAAAGCGCAAATACGCGAGCTCGAAGAGGCCGCGTGGCATGCACAAACAGGCAGCGAAAAACCCGACCGTATCACGAGCGACGGTGGCCCCATCGCGAACGTGAACTGGTGTTTTCCCGTTCTTCCAGGCGTGCTAGTCGCTGACTCCTATTACATTGTTGGACCGCTTTATGCGAGAGGCGGTGTGAGCGTAGTAATCTACTACGGTGTAGGGTCTTTACAAATTGGTCCGATTGGTGGCTGGATTTCATAAACCTGTCGAAGTCAGGTAAGGCTGGTCATCGCTTAACGTCTCCCCACACCAAAAAGCGTGTGGAGTGGCGCTGGCGGTCCTGCTCAAGTTTTTGCAGCTCTATTTCGAAGACCTCATCGCCCGCACACCGAACGCAACCCATAGGGTTCCTTCCGGACCCCGATCAAAAGTATCGAACTCTCTGAGTCTCTTGGGAGGGCAATGCCGGGGAGTTAACAGGAATTCGATTCTGTTTGCGTCGCTGGCTGGATAGGCGGAAAATGAAGCTAAACGCCCGGTCGAACCGCCACGGAGAATCTGCCATGCATTTTCGATTGTCGGAAAGGATTGTTGCTTCGTACCTCCTTTGCAAGACAAAGGCGCACTTGATGCTCGCCGGAGAAGTAGGCAGCAAAACTGAATTCGAATCCTTGCTCGATGAAACTGCCGGGCGTGTCAGGGATAAGTTCTTAAATCAATTTGCTGCTGACTCGTATCTGAATAACGCCGTCCTGTCTCGAAGCGTACTCAAGTCTGGTGTCCCAGTAATCACAAATGCGGTTTTCGAAGAGCAGGACTCAAACTACGTTTGCGATATGTTGGTGCGTCGAAAGGGTGAGTCAGTTCTCGGCGATTTCCACTATGTGCCAGCTATAATCTACGGGGGCTACTCCAACCCTCCACACGCTAGGCGGGTTCTAAGCTTCACCGCCTCAAAACTAGCGGACCTTCAGCGATTCGCCCCCAAACAAGGCCTCGTATACAACGCGGCATATGAGCAACTACCACGCACGGTTGCGCTCCCAATCAAGCCGAGTGAAATCAAGAAGATTCGAATGGGCATCGACGCTGTTCGAACTGATGCTCCGACGCTCCAGCTCAACTCTCACTGTTCGATTTGCGAGTTCCGATCCAGGTGTGACTCTGCGGCTAGGCAGGGAGACAGCCTGAGCCTGCTCAAAGGTTTGGGACCAAAAGCCATTTCCAAACTTGGACGCCGTGGAATCTTCACGGTAACTCAGTACTCACACACATATCGTGCCCGCCGCGCACATGGTGGCTCAACGGGAGCCCCGCGTCAACACGCTTTGCAAGCCATGGCCGTCAAAGAACAGAAGCTCTACGTAATTGGGAAACCCGAACTACCCGCATCGCCGACCTCGGTTTACATAGATTTCGAGGGCGATCCCGAACGAGGGCTAGTCTATTTGATCGGTGCATTAGTGTGCGAAGAAGGTAAGAGCCAGCAGTTTTCGTTTTGGGCAGACCATAAAGACGAAGAGTCCCAGATATTGAATGAACTGCACAACTTGCTAGTGCCCCTTAACTCGTTCGATGTGTACTGCTATGGCTCTTATGAATC
>JANRMD010000491.1:0-16112 GCA_033761895.1 Pirellulaceae bacterium
GATCATGCTCTCCCCCGGCTTCAAGAGCCAACGGGGGGTCGATCTACAAGACGTTAGGTATCTTTCGTTTCCATGGCACAATCCTACTCAATACAAACCAAATCAGCTAACTTTGTTACATACTAGGGGGACGGGGGGTGAGGGGCGCCCAGTCTGGAGTAAGCGACTTTCTCAATGGTTACTTGAGACGGTAGCACAAGGGCTTACTTAAATTGGCTTAACTTGGGACTGCCCCTCACCCCCAACCCCTCTCCCTGGAGTACCGGGGCGAGGGGAGCCACGCGTTTTCGCTTGTCGATTGCGTTGAAGCAAAACGAAGCTGTAACAAAACTCTTGCTAGAGAGTTTTGAAAGATTGCTATTTGTCGCACAGCCCAGGCGGAGCCTGCAAGGCAGTGGGTTCCCAGGCAGAGCCTGGGAACCAGAAGTTAACACTGGGCTGGGACACTGGGCTGGGTCTGCCGACGTTCCAGTCCGCTGGTCCGGTTTGCGGAGCGCGGACGTCCTCGTCCGCCGAACCGCCACTTATGCAAACACAACCCGTTTGGGCTTTGTAGGCGGGCAAGATCTTTTCGCAAACATGGACCGCTGCTGCCGCAAAGCGAAGTTGGTTTGCGTCGCATGCGGCTGGCCTACACGGCGGCTTCAGCGGGCGAGGACGCCCGCGGTCCGAAAAACAGCTGTTGCCTTCGCTTGAATCTCGGGTAATGAGAGCGCAGCTACTAGCGGAACATCGCTCGCATATCGGCAAACATGCGGCGCAGCAGGTAGCTTAAGTTAGCTGCGTAGCGCGGTCCAAGCCGCTTGGGATCGCTCAGCGCTCGATATAGCCACTCCAACCCAAGCTGCTGCCATACTCGCGGAGCTCGCTTGGCTGTACCAGCTAAGAAGTCAAACGAAGCACCCAATTGAATGCTCAATGGCACTTGCAGTTTCGATAGATGTTCATAAATCCACAATTCACCCTTAGGCTGGCCAAAAGCCACCAGCAAGATGTCAGCCCCCGACTGGTTCACCTGAGCGAGCAAGTCCTCCGTTTCTTCACTGCTCAGCGTTCGAAACGGCGGCGAGTAAGTCCCAGCGATTTGCAATTGTGGATTGCGGCTATGCAGTTCGGCTGCTGCTTTCGCAGCTACCCCTTCGGCAGCGCCCAAGAGAAAGATTTTATAGCCTCGATCAGCCGACAGCTTGGCCAACTCTAGAATTAAATCCGACCCCGCAACTCGGCATGGCAATGGCGTCACCCCCAACCGGCTGCGCCATACAATTGGGTTTCCATCCGCCAATACCGCTGCTGCTCGGCGATTGATCTCGACCAGTTGAGGGCAGGTTTCAACCAACATCAGGTAATTGAGGTTTGCGGTGACGAAGTACTCAGGCCTTCGCGCACGCACAATATCGTCCGCCAACTTGAGTGTGCCCTGCATGTCAATGACGGCAAAAGGCGTATCCCAAACATCGGTTGTTTCAGCGTAAATCTGCCGGTCAGGCGGAGTGGTGTCGCCAGCGGGAGCGGACTTGGGCAAGGCCCAAGCATTTAGCACAAACGTGGAGTCCTCTACGCTGCCGGTGGGTGAAGGAGTTAGGTTGAAGGCCGTATTTGACATGGTTCTACTCGGGAGCAATCGCTGGGGCTTGTTACGAGGCACGTTCACTAAAACCTACTTCACCAGTACACTTTGTGAGCTGGAAAGCAAATCGGTGAGCACCTCCCCTAGAGCGGAGTGTGCGGGTCGTAGGGGCAATAACGAAAGTGACGCATGCGCAATGGGATAGTAGTCGTCGTCGAAGGTGTGAGTACTGGCTTGGTGGGCGCCTACGGCTCCAACACAGCCGTAACTCCGGCTCTCGATCGCTTGGCCGCGCACGGGCTTGTACTTGACCAGTGCTTCGTCGATTCGCTTCACCTTCGAAAACAACTGCAAAGTCTGTGGACGGGACGTCACGCTGCACAAGAACCTAACCTGGATTGGTCCATGTGGCGCCAGTTGGTCGCCAGTGGGTTTGAAGCTTGCTTGATTACCGACTGTGAAGTTACTGCGAAATTCGCTGAACAACTCGGGTGCCCGCGCGTAACCTTGGTCAAGGTCGATGAACCAACCGAGCCAGCTGAGGATTGGACCGAATGCGGCTTGATGCAAGTCTTTGTGTCAGCCGTTGAAGAGCTATCGGAAACGGAATCCAACCGCGTTATCTGGATTCATAGTCGTGGACTGCGCTGGCCGTGGGATGCTCCCGTCGATCTACGCGAACGTTTCATTGACCCGGAGGATCCGCTTCCACCCAGCGAAGCTTGCGTACCCGACATCGTGATCACTGATCAAACCGACCCTGATGAGATCATCGGTTGGGGGCAAGTCGCTGCAGCGCAAGTCGCGGTGATCGATCAGGCCATCGATATTCTCATAAGCACCATCGAATCGCGAGCCGATGCGAGCGATTGGGCTTGGATGGTGGTGTCTCCCGGCGGCGTACCGCTAGGGGAACATGGTCGCGTAGGTTGGGGCCAACCGAGTCTGCATGGTGAAGAACTCAGCTGCTTGGCAATTGTTCAACCCGCGATCGGAAATGCGAGTGGACCTGACGAAGCCAAGGTCGCTCCCGGCAGGAGCGACCCACCAACCCAGATTGCTCCCAGCAAGAGCGATCCACCAAGCCAAGTCGCACCTGATGCAACGTCGGGAGCTCGACCTCCTGGTTCACGGCGCGCCGAGCTTTGCCAGTTGCCCGACCTGCTGATCACGTTCCTCGATTCGCTCGAACTGGATGTTTCCAGCTTGAACTGCGCATGTTGGGGACGCAGTATGCTCCGACTCGGTTCTTTTTCAGCTCCCTATGCTTGGCCCGCCCAGTTTCAGGCTGCGTTCGTCGAGCATTCGAACGACCAATGGCTTCGCACTCCGGCGTGGAGTGCAAGATTCTTTGAAAGCCAAGCATCTGAGCTGTATGTGAAGCCCGATGATCGCTGGGAGATTTGTGACGTAGCTTCGCGTCGACTGGACGTCGTCGAGCGGTTACGCGAAATTGCACAACAGTTCCAAGACTGCCTCAGAAACGGAAGCAGAGTTCACCTTCCGAAACTCGAAGATGAACTTTGCAATTTGCTTCGATAGTAGTAGAAGAAGACGGCTTCTCAACAGCCGTGATAGCCACAAGAGAACACAAAGACCACCAAAAGTAACCAGCAGCTAATCCCAAGGACCTTTGGGTGATCTGTTTGTTCTTCGCTTTTGTGCCTTCTGCGTTCTTTAGTGGCAATTACTCCCCGAGATATGCAGCAATCCGAAATGCTTGGGGGTTTGTTGATTATTGGGTAGCGGAAGCCGTCAAGGCTTTCGAGGGCCCTGGTAGCCGCCGATGCCAAACTGCCAAGCGGTGGTTAGTCACCGCGCATCATGTCCACCGTCTGGCGACGGTGGCTACCCGAAATGCTTTGACGCATTCCGATACCGGCCAGAATGCTATTTGGGAAAAGGCGGTGCACCGTCGTCCGGAGGAGCGACCTTTGGACCATCGGCCTGTGCGGGCTCAACAGGCGCGGGCTCGGCTGGTGCAGGCTCTTTCGAAGCAGGCTCAGGGGCGCTGCCAGGATCAGGCTTGGCAATCTCGATCGAGGGCTCGGCCTTGGGCGCTGTCGGTTCAACGGGCTGCACAGGTTCCGTTGGTGTGGGTTCTGTTGGGGCAGGCTCTGTTGCAGCTTCCTTCGAAGGGGTTGGCTGAACGGCAGGTTTCTCCGACATGTTTTTCTTGTTCGGAATTGGTGGTGCATCGTCCGGTGGCGTGTAAGGACGTTCAGCCACTCCCGACTTCTTCAACATTTCCGCCAAGAAATCTCGCCCTGGATGGCGTTTCGGCCAATCGGCAACCAAGCTCATGAGCGCGGGATCCGCCATGTTGCCTTGGTTGATTTCGCGGAACTTCAGGAAGCTCGCCAAAGGAAAATCCTTAGGCAAGTCTGGAGTTTCCAACAAGCGTCGGTAGCGATCGATAGCCGCAGCCACATCGTCAGCAGCATCATCGATCATCATCGATGGGAACTTATTGAACAGATCGTTCCATGCGACCCAAGCTGTCTCGTAGCGCTGCAAAGCGGTATCGAGTTCACCTTTGTCGAGCAATTCATTGGCCGCGTACATATTAGTGCGTGCAGTAATTGCAGCGTCTTCTTGTTCCGCATCGCAGCGAGTCTTCCAGTAACCGAAGTTGATTTGGTTTCGGTAGATCTCAACGTGTTGGATGTATTCTTTCGCCAGTCGAATCTTCTCTGCCAGCTGGAATCCTTTGACCTGCTTCTCCTTCGGAAGTTTGCTGATGACGTCTCGGGGGTCGATTGTCAAAACCGTGCTCGCTTGCTCGGCTAGCATCAGTTCATCAAAATTGCGTTCAAAGTCCTCGACTTCGATGGCCGCCAATTGCTCCTTCGTCAACTGATTGCGCCGATCGGTAAGAATGCCCTGGTAAGTTTCACCACAAAACTCTTGAAACTCATTCTCGGCCTTTTGCAGATCTTGGTTGGCTTGATCGATGATGTTGAGGGTGATTTCATCGCCGAAGGTGGTCTGAATCGTCATATCACCAAACGACTTGAATCCTGCTGCAGCCCGACGCCATGCCACTCTGGCTGGATCGCCCAAGTTGGATTCCGGACCTTCCGCTTGTAGGCCTTCCGCGTACTTGGTCAACCACGAGCTACTCATGCGGTAGAACATCAGTGGGCTACGGGCCGGACGAGCATTATCTTTCCTGACCATTTCGTAAGTGCGTTCGTAATACAAACGGCCCGATAGCCAGTTATCCGGTTTGCTATCTGGTCCCAAACCTTCCGCGTTCATCAGGTCCATGGACGTTGCAGCAATCTCTTGATGGAAGTTCTTGTCGTCGCGATACATCCGACGGTACTGCTTCTTCTCGTCAGCGACCCCCATCTTATTTCCAAAGAACCAGCCGAGTTCATAAGGCATTTCGGTTCGGTGCTTGTTGTACTTCGAGCCCTTAACCAGGTACTCGATACCGCGTTTGACCCATTGGTAACGTTGACGATAGTCGTCGAATTCAACCGAAATGTTGTACGACAGATTATGCGACTGGAATTCCCAGACCTTCACGAAGTGGGGTTGCAATACAGCGATCTGATTCAAAGTGGCCGACAAGCGATCCCAGTACTTTTCTTTCTTGTAGTACTCGGCTCGCTGCCACAGAATCGTCGCGGCCACACCGCGCAATCCCAGCGTTGCTAGACGCATCGACTCGCTGGCCGGATCGATTTCGCCTAGGTCGCCTTGCCCCAAGTCGTACTTGCTGCGGAGTTGAGCGAGCGTCCCACCGCGTTGGCTCTCAGAACCGTCTTTATTGCGGACCGAGGGTTTGCCAAGGACGTAAAGAGGCACCAAAAGTGCAACCATCGCCAGGATATAAATCAATTGCCGACGTAAGGCTACGATGTTCATTATGCTGCCATCTCCCGAGTCTTGAGGAAGAAATACGCGATAACACTCGTCAAGACAAAGTATCCGACCGTCATCGTAAAGTGCCGCGCGACCAAGCCTCCGAAGATGTCGAAGCCGTACGCAACATACTCAGACGTGTTAAACGATCCGAAGGACGGCAGGGCGTTAAACAACGTGTACATCGTGTACATGATGCCTTGATCCGTCTTCTTAATAAACGTTTCAAGAATCGTATTACCCAGATCCAAATCAACCATCGCGCCCGATTGCATCGGCATACGAATCATCGATTCGATTGGCCCACCACCTGGCGTCTTTCCATTGGCAATATCAAATGCCATGTTTCCGCAGAATCCAAGCACAAGGGCAGTCATCGTAGCCACCATCGCAACAGGGCCACTCAAGAATGTACTAAACATCACTCCGATACAGATGATCAACACCATCTGCATCCAGATTCCGAAAAATCCCTTGAAGAGGTTCCAACCAAAAGTGCTTTCACCAGCCAGAATGTATAGGTCTGGCTGAGCCATACCGAAGTACTGGCCACCATCGGTACAGCGAATCACAACCTCCAGGCCTCCGTCGGCCGCGATGTCATCAAATATATCGATGCTCTCTTGTGGGACACCTTTGACGGTTCCTTTTAGCTTGCGTGGGATTTCCTTATGGTCGACCACGAATTCCTGAACGATGAATGGGATTCGCTCGCTTTCAATCTGCTTATCGACACTGCGCAAGATGATTTCACCTTGAACCCCAGTTTCAATGTCCCCTTTGTAAGTTCGGAAGGCTTTTAGGTTCAGCTCTATCGGCAGGCTATCGCCAAAGCGAGCTGCTGAAACGTCGCTGAAAGTCCAGATACCGGACATCAACGAGTTGCCTTCGATGTACTCCACGTAGCTGGATTCGTCGCCCACGTTCAAACCCCGCGGATCATCGTCCCCTTTACGATTCGTAAATCGGAACTTACCGAAAACAGGGATGCGAGCTGCCAACAGACCTTCGGGTGGACCGACCTCGTAAACCGTTTTCCCATCCTTGACCGTAGCGGTGATCGTGTGCTTGTGACTCTTTTGCTCACGAGCAACCCCTAAAGTTACTTCGCCCCCTTCGGAACTCATTTCGAACGCGTGCTCGTGGCGCGCATCGTAAGAGGTTTTTCCGGTGCCGTCGGCGGCCACTTCGTCGATCACGTGGCGATGATCACTTCCACGAATCACAAACACGTAGCTGAGTAGGCCCATCGCAACCAAGAGCATTGTGCCGACCGCTGAAAACCCAAGGATGCGGCCAAGCACAATCTCCGTGCTGCGAACCGGCTTGGTAGCAATCGTGTGGATGGTCTTATTCTTGATATCCGTCGGCAAACTGAAACAGCTCAGGAACAGGCCCAACAACAAAACCAAGTAGCTGGTACCTGTCATCACAAAGCTGATATAGAGTCGCGCGACGTTATCGGTGCCTGGATCGAGAAACCATCCACCAAACATCAAGCCGATGATAAACACAGCCATCACCACCAAAACCCGGCGGCGAATCGCTTCTTGAAACGCCAGCTTCGCCAGCGCGTAAACTCGGCGGCCAGTGGTATTCGGCAAATCGCGGGCAATCAGCTCATAGATGACTCGAGTGACAACATAAAACCCTTCGCTGGGTCCGTGTTGCTTGAGTGCAACCACGTAGCACACGAAGAACCCGAGAGCGGCCATCACGGAAGCAACAATTACTCCATGCAATAAACCCCAGTGCACAAACAGCCACTCGAAGTAGCCATACATCTGATCAGCTTCTATGCGCATTTGTCAGTCGTAACTTGGGAAAGGATCGAATTAAGGGATGTGTCGGACAATTATCGAGTGGTTCAGCGGGCTGAAGGACGTTGGCCAGGACGGTCGTCTCGAACAATGTCCAAGAACAATTCTTCCATCGTTGTCGTCGGGTTATCCAGCGAAACCAATTCACCGCCTGAATTCTTGATCAAGTCGGCGATCTTTTGCTTCGTCTCTTCGGACAAGCCCTTCGCGTGAACTTCGGTCACATCGCGAACCTTCAACAAGCTGTCCACGCGTCCCAACTCACGCAATTCACCTTGGTGCAGAATAGCAACTCGGTCGCAAACGTCTTGCACGTCCGCCAATTGGTGCGAACACAACAAAATCGTCTTGCCTTCATCGCGCAAGCGGATAATCAAATCCTTCATTTCGCGGCTACCAATCGGATCCATACCCGTGGTTGGTTCGTCCAAGATCAGCAAATCGGGCTCGTTGATCAAGGCTTGAGCCAAACCGATACGCCGGGTCATACCTTTGGAATACTCGCGGAGTTGTCGGCGACGAGCTCGATCGAGTCCAACCATCTTGATCAGCTGATCGCTACGTTGGCGGCGAACGTCGGCGGGCATATCGAACAGCCGACCGTAGAAATCGAGCGTCTCTTCAGCATTCAGAAACTTGTAGAGGTAAGATTCCTCAGGCAAGTAGCCGATGCGCTCGTTCTTGCTCACGTCGCGGGCGTCTTTGCCGAGCACAAAAGCTCGACCCGAGGTTGGGAACAACAGCCCCTGAATCAGCTTGATGGTCGTCGACTTGCCCGAACCGTTCGGCCCCAACAGCCCAAAAATCTCCCCACGCTTGACCTCGATGTCCAGGGCCTTGAGAGCTTGAACTTTGCGTCGCCCCCAGAAGTCGCGGTAGGTTTTTCCCAGATTGCGGGTCTCAATCACCACGTCGGAATCGGTTGCATTCGATTTGGTCGGTTCAGCTGCGGGAGCGGCGGTCATAGCAAGGGTGTTCCTTGGGAACGAACAGGATTTCGAGGAGTTCGAATGATTCGAGGAGTTTTTTTAAAAAAAAGCTGCGAGCTTAGTTGCTTGAGTCTCTGTACAGTTCATCGGTCCGGGGGCCATCGGGGTCATTGCCATCTGGTAGGTCGCGTCAAATGCGCAGGGGCAAAACTGGACCAATGGAGCTACGACCGCTGAAC
The DNA here is from genome assembly GCA_033761895.1 of Pirellulaceae bacterium. Classification (GTDB taxonomy): domain Bacteria; phylum Planctomycetota; class Planctomycetia; order Pirellulales; family Pirellulaceae; genus Aureliella. The sequence continues at coordinate 8,432 of JANRMD010000491.1, forward strand.
GCTCAGAGTTCGAGAGCCCTGCCACTTTTTGCCATCTTAAAGAAAACCTGACCAGTTTCGTACCCACCAATCGCCTCATTTGACGGATGGAACTATAAATAGGTCGCAATTGACTGGCAAGCGGTTGAGGAAAAGCGGTTACGGGCAGCGTTACGGGCAGCGGTTATGGGCAAGTGGGCAAGCAGCAAATAGGGGCGTTGAACAAGTTGAATCTGGACCATGGCGACCAAGTTGCCCTAGCAGATTACCAAGCTGCGTTAGATTTTCTCTATAGTCGCATCAACTACGAGAAAGGCCACGCGTCTTACTCGGCGGCGAATTATCGTCTTGACCGCATGCGGCGGCTCCTGGATTTGCTCGGGAATCCCCAAAATCAGTACCGCATCGTCCATGTGGCTGGTACCAAGGGAAAAGGGACGACCTCCAACGCTACCGCGCACCTGCTGCACGCATGCGGATTTCGGGTCGGCGTCTACACTTCTCCCCACCTTCTAAGGTTGGAAGAGCGAATTCACTGCATCGGCCGCGATTGTTCGGCAGCGGAGCTCGTTGGACTGGTTCAGCGGATGCGTGACGCCTCCGCACAGCTAGAAGCTGAAGGGGGTGATCGCCCAACGTTTTTTGAACTGACCACCGCCATGGGAATGCTGCACTTTGCCGACGTCGGCTGCGACTACGTCGTCCTAGAAGTCGGCTTGGGCGGACGACTCGACAGCACCAACGTCTGCCAACCCGTCGCTTGTATCATCACTTCGATCAGCCTCGATCACATGGCTCAGCTTGGTAACACCATCGCAGCGATTGCTGGTGAGAAAGCAGGCATCATCAAGCCCGGAATCCCCGTCGTCTCGACCGCCCGGCACCCCGACGCTCGCCAAGTGATCGCGAAAGTCGCCGAGCAGCAAGGTTCGGTTTTGCAATTGATCGACCGCGACTTTTCAGTGACTTGGCAACCGATTCTGCCGGGTGCAAGCGATTCTCCAACCGATCCAGCCCGCGCGGAAGTCGACTATCGTACCAGTGCCGTTCAAAGCTGGATCGGAAACAGCCGATGGCGATTGCCGTTGCTCGGCCGACATCAAGCCGACAACCTCGCTGCCGCCCTGGCGGTTCTAGATATGCTCGCGCTGGCCAATCACTGGACCGATGAAACCAAGCCTCGGTTGCAACCGGCAATGCTCACCTTGAAAGTGCCAGCACGCTTGCAAGTCGTCGGTCACTCGCCCACACGCATCATCGACACCGCGCATAACCCATCGTCCATCACCGCCACCATCGATGCGCTCGAAGTTCACTTCCCGAACATGCGTCGCACAGTTGTGTTTGCATCGAGTCGTGACAAAGATTTTAAAGAGATGCTCGAAATCCTGCTTGCGCGTTGTCATCGAGTCATCTTGACCGCCTACCAAAACAACGCCCGTGGCTTGCCGCTTGGCGACCTAGAAGCCACCGCCCGCGCGATCGCCAGCGACCTCACCCAATCCGGTACGCCGGTAGCGAGAATATCAATTGCCTCGGATGCTTCGCAAGCGTGGCAGCAAGCGGTCAGCACCAGTGATGAGAACGATCTCATCTGTGGCACGGGCTCATTTTTCTTAGCAGCGGAATTACTGACAATCGCCGACACAGCTGCCGGTAGCGGAAGCCGTCAAGGGCTTGTCGATCATTAGGTTGTCGATGATTAGGTCCCGGGAGCAGTCTTGACTTTCAAAGCAACTGATTTCTTGACAGTGCCTGTCGAGTTCCCAGTCCGTTGGACCGGTTTTTGGAGCGCGGACGTCCTCGTCCGCAGAACCCGCCGCTTATGCAAACGCAAATACTTGAAAGCGAAGGCCGCCTAGGCTTTCGAGGGCGCCGCAATGCTCACGAAATGCTTGACGCATTCCGCTACGAGAAATGTGAAATGCTTGACGCATTCCGCTACCGTCAATCGTCCGGCGAAAATTAACGGCCGGAAAAAATTCTTCAAAACGGCTGTCAGGCCGTCAACAACGCTGTGTATAGACCCATGTGGCTTGCCGAAGCCCAACGGCAAAATCCGCAAACCTACCGCGATAGGATTGAGATTCGAGCTTAGCACAGCTTATTTACTCTCGAGCAAGTTCTACTATCATCCTACATGCGAATTCTTTTACGAATTTGTTCTACATTGCTTACCTACTAGCCCGGATAGACAGAGTTAATCATGCGCCGACAAACAAGCCCTCGCGCGAGAGCAAATGCTAATCGGTGGTTTCGCAAATCGAAACCTGGAAGAGTCATAGCTCGGAAACTACTAGCAGAGTCGCTGGAAGCCAGGCACTTGATGGCTGCCTACATCAGCGAAGTGCATTTCGCGCCGCTGTTTGGTGATGAAGCTAAGCACCAGTACGTTGAACTTCGCGGTGATAATCTGTCGTCCCTGAGTGCTGGTACTTACCTGGTTCAGATCAGCAGCTCTGACGGTGTAAAGGATCTGGGCGATATTCACGCGATATTTGATTTGAGCAACCAGCAATTCGGTTCCAATGGCATGTTGGTACTACTCCAATCGGCGTCCAGCTTCACGGTGGATCCCGGCGCGCGTGTTCTGAGAGGAACCGACAGCTTTGCGGGATTGCCCGGAAACATCTTCAGTGCCGATGCGGGGCTAGATAGTAAAAAACTGCGCACTGGCTCCAATACTTACTTGCTCATTCAATCCAATATTCCACCATTGCTCACCAATGACATTGATGGGAACGACGACGGCACGCCCGATGGCGCTTACTTAAACTGGACCATTCTCGACGGCTTTACCGTGTTTCCATGGGTCGAAAACGGATTGCCACAAAGGGCCTACGCTCCCATTGTCTTCCAGGACAAAGGAGTCGGCAGTGGTATGCCTGGGGCGACACTGGTGCCCACGGAAGCACTCGCATATGTAGGACGCATTGGACAATCAACGGGTTACACTGCAGGGGATTGGTTGGCGGGCAATACCACTGAGGATGGCAGTGCCACGTGGAAGTTTCAAATGGAGGATGGCATCTTCGGCGTTCCCCGACCACGCGCCTACGCGGGTCGGTATTTAGATCATATTGGTGGTCCGAATTGGGTTGGAAGTGTCTCCGGTTCAGTTTTTGTTGACCTCAATGCAGATGGAATCCAGCAAGCGGGTGAAAACCCGATTGCTGGCGCGCGAGTTGTTTCAGACTTAACTGGTGACAGTTTGCCCGATCTTTACGCAGAGACCATTGAACCCAACGCTTATGCGTTGGACCGAGACCTGACCAACATCTCCTATAACGCGACACTGACGACTGCGGGTACCGACAATCTTCCGCACAACTTCAACGTCCGCGTTGTTCAGAGGTCGGGTGCCCCAACCGGACAGCATGTGTTTTCGCACGCTGGAGTCGGTTTTTTCAACGACATCCGCCGGCTGAGAACCGACTTCTACAGGCCAGCTCGTTCGATCAGCAGCGACTTCATCGGCAATGCTACGGGAACGGTGGGACGCTTGGAGATTTTTAACGCAGCCAACGAGTCGCTTGGCTTTGTGCAAGCGACTTCGCCGGGATCCAACCAAATCCAACGACTAACCATGACTTCGGAAACCGACTCGATCGCGTGGGCGGTCGCCTACTCTGAGGGCAATACTTTTGGCGTCTTCGATACGCTCTCGTTTGTACTGGCCGGGCAGAGCACCACTACGGACTCGCAAGGTCGGTACTTCATGCAACCCATGACCCCAGGCAACTACACGCTCAGCGTCACACCACCCGCGAATTACGATCAGGTCTTTCCTAGCAGCGGTTCCCATGCAATCACGATTAACAAGTACGAAAGTTACCCTGGTCGCAACTTCGGTTTTCTCGGCGATCGCCCACCCATCCTGAACGATCAAACCTTCAACGTCAGCGAAGCTAACGTTGCTGGTAATACACTGGCTACTCTACAGTTTTCCAAAGGCTACCCAAGCCAAGTACTCACGGCAACCATTACCGCAGGCGATCCGACCGGCCTGTTTGCCGTCAATCCATCTACCGGCGTCATCACCCTTAACCGCACTGAATTGGATTTCGAAACCAAGAACAGCTTTTCACTTACCGTCACCCTAGCGGATAGTGCGAACCCAAACCTCAATGACTCTGCAACCATCGACCTTGTGATCAGCGATGCGAACGAGGCGCCTGTAGTTCAATCCATTTCCAGATCCTTAATCGAGAACAGCCCCGTAGGCACGGTCATCACCACCATGTCAGCCACCGATCCTGACGCCGGGGTGGCTGGACAAGTCGTGTGGAGCATTGTGTCAGGGAATACTGGCAGTGCCTTCGCAATTAATGCCAATACAGGTGAAGTGCGCGTGAATGACGCCTCGAAAATTGATTTCGAGTCGAACCCGAGCTTCAACTTGACCATCCGCGCGACCGATCGAGGCACTCCAACAAAATCGGGCGATGGAAATCTTGTTGTTAACCTGCTGAACGTGAATGAACCGCCCGTGTTACAAGCACAACCACTGTTTGTTAAGGAAAGCAGTCTCGCGGGCACCTTGCTGGGCACGATCAACGCGATTGATCCTGACGCAAACGAAACTTTGCAGTGGCAAATCACCGGAGGAACTGGTGCAACACTGTTTCAGATTGCGGCAGACGGCAAACTCACTGTTTCAGCGGGTGCAGCATTCGACTTTGAACAAACCAATCAATATGATCTCGTCATCAAAGTCACCGATGCGGGTACGTTGACCGACACACGCAACTTTGTAGTTGCGATCCAGGATGACAACGATGCACCTTTGCTAACCTCCCCGACCTCCTTCACCACGAAGGAGGACACCGCAGAAGGTGCAGTTGTAGCTAGGATATCCGCGGTCGACCAAGATGCTGGTCAAGTTCTAACCTACAGTATCCTAGGCAGTGCGGCCTCAAAATTCATAGTCGACCCAACCTCTGGCGAAATCAGAGTTGCTGGCGGCACCGTATTTGACTTCGAATCCGCTCAATCGCTAACACTCACCGTGCGCGCCACCGATAATGGGTCACCTTCCCAAGCCGTAAGCGCCTTGGTCACCCTGCAAATCACCGATGTGAATGAAGCGCCGAGTTTAGCTGCTGCAAATTTTGAAGTTGCGGAAAACAGTCCACCAGGGACCAGCCTTGGCAATTTGACAGCTTCGGATCCCGATGCTGGCGATAAACTCACCTACGAAATTGTGCAGCAGTCCGCCAGTTGGTTAACTGTTGACGCGGCTACTGGCCAATTAGCCGTCGCGACCGGAGCCGTCATCGACTTCGAAACACAGAACACCAATGACGTTATCGTTCGCGTTACCGATGCAGGGGGACTGAAGGCGGAACGCAGTCTTCAAATCCGCGCTTTGGATCGTAACGATCCTCCGACGCTGGCCAATCCGATACCCAACCGCAATGCGAAAGCACAAACGGCCTTCACTTACACCATCCCAGGCAACACGTTTATCGACCAGGACGCGGGCGATTCCCTACGCTTAGCGATGACGAACGGCGCTGGGTTCCCGCTGCCAAGTTGGTTGACCTTCACTGCATCTACAGGTGTACTTAGCGGCACGCCAACAGTGAACGATGGTGGTGCTCTTGAATTGCGTGTAATCGCGGTCGATTCCCAGGGCGCGTCGACTTCAACACGATTTACTGTCACAGTCGATGCGAACTTGTTCACGTGGCACAACCCGACGAACCCATTTGACACCAATGGCAACAATAGCGTTTCCCCTGTCGATGCCTTGATCGTCATCAATTATTTGAACTCGGGCAAACCAAGAGACATAACGCCCGGATCCGCGCCCACCATGGGCTTTCTGGATACTAGTAAGAACAACCCGATCTCTCCACTCGACGCACTGCTTGTCATCAATGAACTGAACAGACGTGCCAGCGGCGAGGGTGAAGCAGCTGCCCAACCAGCAAGTTCGTCAGAAGAGATTGGCCTGGAGCACAGTTTCTTTTGGGATTACTCGCAACAATTGGACGATCGCAAACGCCAAGAAGAACTGCTCGAACTTCTCGCAGGCGAATTTGTTGGTGATTAGATCTTTGTACGGGATATCAATTCTTGGCGCTCCGAGTGGAAGATTGTCGTCGCGCGTATGCGAATCCTTAAGGCCCTTGCCACTCCGCGCTGCGCAACGGAGTCTGTGCGTCACGATTAATTCCATTTCCAATGGACGATTGCGACTTGACTTTTGCAAATCGTTGTTTTGCGATACCCATTGGTGGTAAGGCAGAAGGACGAGAGTCAGGAAGATCTCAACACTCAATCCGACTTCGGGGATAATATCCACGCCCCAAAGAGTTGACTTCGGGAATAATATCCGCTAACTTCGGACATAATATCCAATTCGGATATTATGTACCGGGTGAGTCCGGCATAAATATAGAGTTACCCCAACAGAAGTAGCTGACAGCAATGGCGAACGGGCATCTACTCGCGGCGCCAGACAGACTCGTTACCGAGCTTGATTGCATACTCAAGCCGCACCAAATCTCATGCGAACTTCAATTTCAAAAGGAGTGCGATCACGGTCGCCGCATCGTCGATCTTACTGTACTGGTTTGCGCATCGGAAAGAACTAAGGTCGAAGTCGCAATTGAGAAACGTAGAGGACGCAATGGTGCGGACTTATTGGTGATACCGGAACGGCGATCGATCTTCCGTCGTGATCTTGAATCGGAAGCACTTGCGGAACGAATTGCTACAATACTCTGTGAGCACGGCGCTAGTGATGCCCCTGATGCTCGATGTGAAGACATGGGGTAACAATCGCATGCAACGGAGCCGGCGGTCGGGCCGGTTTTGAAATCAACGCGTATCGCGCCGGCCCGCTGATGCGTAACGTTATTCAACCAAGGTGGATCAGATTCAACACTTAATCAAGGATCTTGAATCTTCAGACCCAGCTACACGTGAAGCCGCGGCTCACACTCTACATGACCTTGGCGACGACGCTCGACTCGCCTTACCTGCTTTGTTCAGTGCTATTCTTCGTGAGCCTGACGCTTGCCCATGGGTCGGCACAGCACTCGCCCGATTGGGCCATTTGGCTCCTGACATCGACGCCCTCTCATCTGCACTCCGTAGCGAAAACTCTCACGTGCGGTTTTGGGCCGCTCGAATTGCCGTCAATCTTGGCCCTGATGCCGAGCCGCTCATTCCAGATCTGATTTCACTACTTTGCGATACTCACCATCCAGTGACCGATTCTGTCGCTTGGGCACTCGGTTCAATCGGGCACGCTGCAATATTGCCACTTGTTTCTGCGGCTCGCAGCGACGATGCCCAATTACGCGCTCGTGCAGTATTAGCGCTCGGGAGGTACCATGAAAACGCAGCATTGAAACTTCCAGAAATCATCAAATCACTCGATGATGCTGATTCGAGTGTCCGCAAGCATGCTGCACATGCTGTTTGTTCACTCGGTCAATCAGCCCACCCTGATTCGAGCGTTTACGACGCTGATACGCTTGCTTTATTGCTGGGCGCACTGGACCGAATCGGTGCCGACTCAACAATTGATGTGGATGAGGAATGGTTCGGTCGAATTTGCGGATGGCTTCGTCCGAACGCAACGTAGTTGAATAAATCGGGTAAGGACGATCATTGCTGACCGCCCTCCCCACACCACCTAGCATGCGGGTCCGCACTAGGCGGTTCCGCGAAGACAAGCTGACTCGTA
>JANRMD010000492.1:0-42224 GCA_033761895.1 Pirellulaceae bacterium
GCGCTCTTTCGCGTTACCCAAGTGCCCAAGAACAAGCAAGTGCACTTGAGACAATGACCAACACGGCCGATCGCAGAGAAGCCTGTGAAGATATCTTATGGGCTCTGCTGAACAGCAAAGAGTTTCTGTACAACCATTAACCAGCCTAAGAGCAACTGAGGCACGCTATGTCACTTAACGCTCGCAATCAAATAACGAGACGCCAAAGTTTGCGCATCGGCTCAGTGGGTTTAATTGGTGGCCTTACGTTGCCGCGTTTGTTGGAGTTGCAAGCGACCGCAAGTACCGGTAGACCCGCGACGGCCAAGAGTGTCATCTTTCTGTTCTTGGAAGGTGGCCCAAGCACGATTGATATGTGGGATTTGAAACCTGAAGCGCCGGTGGAAATCCGTGGACCCTATAAACCGATATCGACAAACGTGCCAGGCACGTTCGTAGGCGAACACTGTCCGTTGACAGCCCAGATCTGCGACAAGTTCACGATGCTGCGTTCGCACAGCCACAAGGATAACGGTCACAACACAGGCTACCATTATTGCATGACGGGGTACAAAGCCGCGTTTGCTGATGGCCAGGCCGGCGGAGTTCCCAACAATCTGCTGTACCCATCTTTAGGCTCGATTGTTGCCAGGGAGCTTGGGCCGCGCGGTAATGTGCCGGTCTATGTCAACTTGCCCGATCCGATGGAGTCCGGCGGGGCAGGTTTCTATGGACCTGAATACGCTCCGTTTGTTTTGGAGACAGATCCAGTTCAACCGGATTTCGAAGTCCGCGATCTCGGCTTGCCTGCAGGCGTCACCAAAGAACGGCTCGATCGTCGGCGACAGTTGCTCTCGGTCATTGAACAATCGCACACCGAGAACCAGCAAAGTCGAGCTCGGGTGATGTCGACTTACTATGAAAAAGCTTACAAGATGATTACCGCGCCTGATGCGAGAAAGGCGTTTGATATCAGCGAGGAAAGCGATAAAACACGCGAACGTTATGGCTATTCGTCGCTCGGTCAGTGCGCTTTGTTGGCGCGACGCTTGGTTGAAGCAGGGACTAGATTCGTCGGCGTTGACAATGGTTCTTGGGATACCCATTTCTCGCAATTCCCCAGCCTCAAGGAAGACTTGATCCCATCGGCCGATCGCGCATTCAGCGCTTTGGTAACGGATCTGCAAGACCGCGGGCTGCTCGATTCAACGTTGGTCATAATGATGGGTGAGATGGGGCGAACTCCGCAGATCAATAATCGCGCCGGACGCGATCACTGGTCGATGGCCCAAACCGTGTTATGGGCAGGTGGTGGAGTTCCCGGTGGCCAAGTTATCGGCGCGACAGACAAACATTGTGCTTACCCAACGACCGAGCCCTATGGTGTGGAGGATGTCATCTGCACGATCTTCCATTTAATGGGCGTGGACACCAACAAGACCTATCACACTCCGCTTGGGCGTCCAGTGCCGATCGTCAACGGAGGCCGTGTCATTCCTGGTTTGGCATGACGAAATAGGTGCGTCATAAATTTAGCCAGCCCATGGCCGCTGGTTTATTGACTCACAGCCCTGTTTGCAGCAACAAAAAAGCAGGCTTTGCGAACAAAGCCTGCAGGGTGCGGTTGTTAAACTCACTCAAGCATTTCGTGTAATCTCGTAGCGGAATGCGTCAAGCATTTCCAGTAGCCACCGCCGCCAGACGGTGGACACGATGCGGGGTGACTAACCACCGCTTGGCAGCGGCGGCTACCGCGACTCACGAAAGCCTTGACGGCTTCCGCTACCAATAATCGACAAGCCCCTCAGGGATTTAGCGGCGAAGAGTTGTGGCGGTGTTCACTGGCTGCACGTCAAGGGTTGGCAGTGACCTGGTTGGATTGAAGATGCGGAACACCAAGCGAGATTGTGCTGTCACGTAGTCGAACTTAAGATCAAGCGATGTGGGGGCCAGTTTGGACGCAAGTGTTTGGCTCAAGGGGCGGAACATCAGATCAGGTAGTGCAGCGGGTATTTCTTCGAAAGTCGAATTGAACTCGGCTTCGGTTGCGTTGTTGAATGTCTCTTCGTAGAGAATGCCGTCGTTGCTGGCTTGGGTGTTGCTAAAGTAGAGGTAGCTATACACGACGTCCGTTGGATCGGTCTTCGAGCCTGTTGCCTGGATATCAACCACCATGTGAATTGTGGTAACGATATCGACATCGCGGTCAGGCCAGTTGTTGAGACTCGCGCGGCAGGAGATTGAGTTATTGGCTAGCGTCCAGGTCAATCGCATCTTGTGCTTGTCAGGCCAAACATAGACTCTTTTGGTGGCTGTTGTAAACGGAGCCATGGAGATCTGGATGTTGTAAAAACCCTCTAGATCAGGTCCTGTTTGTTCACGGTGTGCATTAGCCAGTTTGTCGTAAATGCCATCGCGAACTTGTCCTTCGATCCACAACCAAGTCTCATCCAACATGAAGGCGAGGTTGGTTGTTCCCACTTGAGTGAATTTTCCCAAGCGGTTTTGTGAGAGAATCGAAGAAGGGGAAGGCAAGACCCCACTTGTTCCAACTGGCCCTGTTCCGCCGCTACCGCCACCACCATTGCCTCCTCCGCCGTTCGTTGGATCGTTGTCTACCGCGGCTCGCATGGCCGCAGGAACTGGAGGGTTGATTTCGTCTGGTTTCATTCCCAGGTCTCGGATCAATTCCGCTTCCACGGCATAATCCATCCAAGAATCGCCAGTTTCCATAAGGATCGTCTTGGCATTAACTTCCGTCTTAACGGCGCGAGTGTTAATCTGCGCTTGAGTCTGAATCGGTGCCAACGCAAGCACTTGCAACAGACCAACAATAGCCCAATTTCGTGACTTCATGACTTTTCTCCCGTGAAGAATGGTTGCTAAAGCATCGACTTGGATGCCCTGTTCTGTGATTCACCAGCGAATTCACTAACAACCTAAGCGGCGGGAGAACAAGAATGTTACAGCTCAATCGTCTTCAAATTCTCGCAGTTCGTCATCGTCATCAAAATCAGGATCTTCGAAATCGCTACCGTCAAAGTCACCATCAAAACCGTCCATGTCTTCGTCGCCGGCAAACATGCGTTGCCCTTGCCAGACGATGCCTGGACTTTCGCTGAAGGTCTCATCATTGCCTGAGATTTCAACAACTTCGGCGTCCACAGGATAACATCGACGTTGCCACTGCAGCACCATTTTCTGTGCGGTATCGTCGTCTTCAGCGAGCACTCCCCAGCTACCCAAATAGGAATCGGCTTCATCTTCGTGCGCCAATCGGCCTGGGAAAGTCATCCAGTTCTCATCGAGCGGTTGGCGAACGAGAATCTGATAGAAGGTCACGTTTGCTGGGGGCTGACGTTCGCGGAGCGTCTGGAAGAGTTCTTCGGGCGCCAAGTACGATTCGAGCAATCGATCTTCGAATCGTGTCGCAAAGGGAGTATCGGCAAGGTACTTTTGGGAAGCTTCAAGAGCCCGAACGAGCAGCGAGGTGATGCCGGGGGCGGACAGGTAATCGACCGAGGCCAACGGTGTCGCCAGGGCTGCTTCGAACTCGGCCTGCGCTGCTTCGGGTTCGCCCAACGCGGCTAATGCGCAGCCGCGGATAATGGCTAAATGCAACGCTGGTTCACCAACCAATTCCTGTTCATGGTTGATCGCTTCCAAAGCCTCTGCGGGCTCGCCGCGTTCAAGCAAGCCAGTGGCGCGATAGTAGTCGATCCACAATTGGTCACCCACCGCCGCTTTGTAGCGATCTAAATAGGTGAGCATGATCTCGTAGCGTTTCAACGTGAACGCAGTCAGGCCCGCTTCCCATGCAACTTGCGGAATGTCAGCGCCTTCGCGCAAACAAACATCTAGCACATGCAAGGCATCGCGGAGGCGGTCTGTTTCGCGATAGAGTGAGGCGAGCTTAATAGCGACTTCACCCAAGTTTCGTTTTAATCGAAAACTGCGAGCGTAGCAGCGTTCGGCTTCGCCCAAATTCTGCTCGGACATAAAGTGATCGCCAGCCCGCATGAATGTTCCAGACTTGGCATCCTTCAGTTGTATTGCTTTGCGGAACAGGGGCTCGAGCCGATCCGATGTAATGGTTGCCCCGAACTCTTCATTGGGGCCAAATCGTAACCGATTGCCAAGATCTCCAAGCATCGAGAGCACAGCCGGGTTCTCTTGAAAGTTCTTGGAGAGTTGATTGGCCCAAGCCCAAATCTCTGGAGCTTCTTCACCCTCGCCCATCGCATAACCCATCATGTGCAGCAGCGCGCAGGCATCGGTGTCGTGGTCGACGGTAGTGGTATCAATCGAACGAATTGCTTGTCGAATTCGAGCGAGATCCTCACTTACCGAATCTTCCTGGATGGCTTCAAACATCGCACCGATTTCAAGCAATCGCTCACGGTGCGGCGTCACTAACGATCCGTCGTCCACCGACTCGTCTTCGGTTTTGATATAGGAAAACGTAGCCACACCATCGCTGGTAGTCGGTGAAGCCACAATTTCCCTCGCGTAGGGTGCCAAAGGTGATGTTGGCAAATCGGGATCTTGAAGCGCCGTCAAGCGACGGAGGGTCAACCAATCGTTGGCGGTACTCGCTCGCTGCTGCAACTGTTCAGCCAGCCGATCGGCTTGACGCTGTTCACCGGCAAGCAACTTGATCGCAATCAAACGCAATCGGACCTCAAACCAGAGATGTGTACCATTGCGTTCTTGCAACAGTCTGTCCCACTCCAGCAACGGTTCAGCGGCCGATCCCCAATCTTGCTTCATGGCAGCCCGCAGGGACCGATTCAAGGCTTGATCCATGTCAAACGCTAAACACTCGCCTTCCGGCGGTTGCATGGCAAAGGCCGCATGCAGCGGCAACTCTTCAGGCTGGCCAGTCAGAATCAGCAGCGAATCGAGTTCATAGAGAGTTCGCAGTTGCGCCTCAAGCTTCAAAGTAACTTCTTCGCGCTCGGTGAGTATCAGCGCATCGCGATACATTTCAATCGCCGTTTGCGTGCGTCCTTCGAGGAAAGTCATCCAAGCGATCTTCTTGCGCGCTAGCCAGCGACGATCCCCGCGACTTGAGAGAGGTGTTGAATCATCCAAAACCAGATTGCATTGATGCTGTGCAATCTCGGAATCATCCGCTGCCATGTACACGTCACAGGAGTACTCTCGAAAGCAGCCTACGCAACTGAGCTTGCCCGTCTGGCGACAGATCTGCAATCCATCTGCGATACAAGCTTGTAGGCCTTCGGAATTGTAGCCTTCCATCTGGCCAGTCGCCTCGGCGAGGTTTTCGTAGGCACATGAACTGAATTGATAAGCCAGCCCCTCGAACAACTGCAGCGGCATGTCGGGTTGGATTTTGCGGCATTGCTCCTCACTTTCGAGCAACGCGATCAACTCGATAGCCCGCTCACGCATCGTTTGGAACTCGAACAGGTACTGGGCTTGGTCCATTTGGTGAAAGGTCCCCAGCACGTAATGGTAGAGTCTGCGTTCCCGCTTGGCCCGTTGACGCAACTCACCGAACAACCTGAAAGAGCTGCGGTATTTGGTTTGTTCAATCAACGTGCCAGCTTCGTCGGAGAGTTTTTCTAGTTGGTCGTCAATCTGTGAGTCGTTGTTCTGGTCGCTCATTGATGTCCGTCGTCGATTCCATCTTCGAGAGGTAAGTGGGGTGTTTCCACAGTGTCTAAGGTTCCCCAGTGTCTAAGGTTCCCCAGTGCCTGAGAAGGACACGTTAGCTCATCCTCTTCAGCCTTACAATGACCGCACCAACACTAGCGTCCAGCGAAAGTTAGCGAGACGTTAATCGCATGAACCTTTCCGTCGGGGGAATTGTAGATTTGGGAAGAAACTTTGTAAAAACCTCCGTCTATGACGACCGGATAAAGCTGAGCGTTTTACTCGAAAATCAATCCACAAGCTGAAAATCGTGGTCTATGCGGTGCAATTGCGGTGTTGTATGTCGCCGCTACTTCATAGGCTGCGTCACTGGCACGGTTTTCGCAATACTCCAAGCTCACAATCAACGGATTGCTTTCGGATGTGCATGACCTGCGTTTGACGCCGCTTTAAGGAGATCAACATGCTTGTATTGACCCGCAAACACAATGAAACGTTACATATTGGCAATGATGTAGTCATCACCATCGTGCGAGTGCGAGGCGATGCGGTAAGAATCGGCATTCAAGCTCCGAAAGAGGTTGCAATCATGCGCAGCGAGCTAATGGCAATTCCCGCCAAGCAAACAGACAACCCACAAGACAAGCACGCCAAACCAGCCAAGCGGGCCAAGTCAAGCGATACTGAAAATGGCAACCGTACGACCGAACAAGGGCCGCTAGCCGCTTTTCTGAAAGTGCTTCCGAAGGTCGAGTTGGCGATAGCATCTTGAGGCGTTTCAATCTGGTCAGTTTAGCAGACTGCGCAAGTCCCCAATACTTGATAAGCAGCATCCACTGAGGACCATCGTTGACGGGACGGGGTGGGTCGCTCTTGCCGAGTGCGACCATTTGCATTGACTGCATTCGTCGATCGCACTTAGCCGTGGCCCGAGCGTGGATAGCTATCAAATGGAACAGTTGGTATGTGGGTGGCACCAACTGCCACCTTAGATAGCCGTCAAAGCGAACTGTGGGTTTGCTAGATCAACGCTCAAATGAGTAATGGTTAATGCAAAAATGAAAATGCAAAATGGACCAGTCATCGCGGCCGACTCAATATTCTCTACGCAATATCGGTGAAATCCGCGTCATCCGTGGTCAGGTGATCGAGCCATACTCATAGCACCCACGGATCTCACGGACTGCACGGATAAGTTACTGACTTGGTGAGTCGGTATATGGCTGGCACCAACCGCCGCTTGATCTGACGCTTTGATGCATCCACTGAGGACAGTCGTTGAAGGAAGGGGTGGGTCGCTCATGCCGAGTGCGACCATCTGCATTGACTGCATTCGCCGATCGCACCTAGCCGTGGGCCGAGCGTGGATAGCTATCAAAGCGAACAGTCGGTATATGGGTGGCACCAACCGCCACGCAATATCGGTGAAATCCGCGTTATCCGTGGTCAGGTAATCGAGCCATACTCATAGCAACCACGGATCTCACGGACTGCACGGATAAGTTACTGACTTGGTGAGTCGGTATATGGCTGGAGTCGGTTTATGGCTGGCACCAACCGCCGCTTGATCTGACGCGCCTTGCATGCATTCACGCAGGGACAGTCGTTGAGGGGACGGGGATTCGCAGCCCAGAAACTCGCCGCCAAGTACCCAATTTGGCTGTTGAAAAACGGTCTTTTCCAAAAGTCAAATCTACTTTGTGCTTAATCCAAAATCGGCACCTTGTAACCGAGTGCACCGATGGCTTTGCCAGCTGGGAGACCTTTATAGTTTTCGTGACACAAAACGCATTTATCCATGACCACGGGGATCGCTGTGGCGGCTAACAAGTACTGCTTGCCGTCTTCCGTGACAACTTCGTCGTAGGTTGGCTGACCGGCGAGCAACTTGGTGACCGCTCGTTGTTCAAAGCCCTCTTTGGGTGCGTTGGTGGGTTCGTAGGGGTCGCCCGTTGCGTCCAGCAAACGAACTTCATGCCAGCCTTTCTTCTTGACTTCAGCAAACAGAGCTTTGAAAGCGCTCCCTGCCGGCAGAGATTCCTTGCCGTCCACATAATGCGTGGTGATCAACACAATGCTGGTCTTGTAGATATCATCGAGCATGCGGACTTCGCGGCGTGCACGATCAAGGGGAGTGGTCGCTTTGGGAGAATCAGCGGCTTGGCCAGGGCGGTTCACAAGCAAGGCTGAGATCGCGAGCGTTGTCGAAAGTGCCAACAAACCAAAAAATTTTGTGCGTTTCAAAATCAGGCTCCTGTTATGGATTTGAAAAGTGGATCGGGCAGTCCACTTTAGCAGTTCAAAAACAGGATGTCAACGTCTTGTTTTGGTTGTCTACTGAAGAATGTAGCGGCCAGCCGGGTTGCAGGTGGCGTGACAGCAGGTGCAAGCCATCGTGGATTGAAAGAGCATTGCGGGTTCGGCCACATCGACACAACCCGATTCAGCCACCCACTTCTGCTGCAAGGCTTCCATGTTTTGCAGCCTGGTGGTTAGCGCATCTTTGAAGGGCCAATTCGCATAAGCGGGAATTTTTGGAATGCTCTCGTAAACCATTTTGGCTTGCCGAAACTTCCCTTGCTTTACTAAAGCGTCGCCCAAGCCCAGCATCGTTCCCTCTACGTTATGAGGTGCGATGTTGGTGTTGTAGCAGACAGTTTCATTTGCCGATTTTTTGGCAAGGATCGACAAACCAATTGGCCCAATTTTCGGAAACGACCGCGGTACTCGGATGCCTGCACACGAGTCTAGGGTCTTGAAGTAGGCTTCAACCGCTTGTTCATAAGCCGGGTGACTGGGCGGCAACATCGCAGTCAACACCCAGCCTTCAACAAAGCCGTGAAACTGTGGATAGACTTCGGTATTGTGCTGCAGTTCGCAAATGGCTTCTTGCATCATCGGAGCATTGCAAGTCATCGCGCCTGTCTGGTACTTTGCAGAGCTAATGAAGCCTGGGATCAGTCGATTGTGTGGTTCACGTCGACCGGCTTCTTCCACATAAGCGAGACTTTGTTGAGCCAACCCGTGCAGTTGTTGCGAAGGTATGCCTCCACGTCCATGCTCAACCACTTTCCAGAAACTGCACAGACCTGTGAGCTCAACCAAGTGGTTGTCGCTTGGATCGGCTGCAGAAGCTTGAGTTAATAAGCTGAGCGCGTAGTCCGAATTCGCATAGTCGGCGGTTTGAAAGGCCGTCCAAAAGACCTGCGCTGCCTGCTGGGCTTGCGGGTTGTTGAATTGATGCTGCGGTTTGATGTAACAAACCGGAGTCTTTTTGGAGATGGCGGTGCAACTTGCCAGGCAGATAATTGCACCGATCAGAACAAACGTTAACCTTCGAACCATTCAGCACCCCATCCATGCGGTAAAAAACGACTAATCCGTTAGCCCACAGGCTTATCGTCCAAGGGATGGCTGATCACTGCGCGAACGCCGCAAAAGTACTTCTATTGCGATTGAAGCACCTATGCAGCGATTGAATTGAGGCCTGACAATCGTCTAAGCCTACCAAGACGGAAGAGATTAACGCGCGGACTCCGGAAGACTATTTCAGTTCCCAAAGATCTTTAGGTAACTCCGTAGGCCAGTCACCCTTAAGAAGCACATTGCGAATGCGCACTTGATCCTTTTGGGGATTGCAGTAGAAACCGAAGCGTGCCACCGTATCTTTCTCAAATGGTCGTCGATAGACATCTTTCCCAGCGACAGATAGCACCACTTTGCCCTCTTCCAATCGCAACTGGGCTCGATTCCACGCGTCTGCTTCAAGCTTCACTGGCCCCAGGACTTCTGCTGACGGGTCTTCACCGAGGTAGTCTGTTTCAGCTACGGGTTTGCGAGGGTCGCTGTTGGTTGAAATCCACTTCAAGGTGATTTTTCCATCCTCGCCAATCAAGTAGGCAATACGGCCGACTGACGGAGAAGCGTTTGTTTTTCCCGGCTGATAGAAGAACTCGTACTCCACACTCTCGCCGTCGCACAAGGGACGTGAGTAAGTC
Source organism: Pirellulaceae bacterium (assembly GCA_033761895.1). GTDB lineage: Bacteria > Planctomycetota > Planctomycetia > Pirellulales > Pirellulaceae > Aureliella. Next base: position 9,597 of record JANRMD010000492.1, read on the forward strand.
ATGTTGCTTTGGATGGCATTACGTTGGTTGTCTTCCACGCTCGACAACATACCTGATGAATAAGGGTCATTCTCGTCCTCAGCCTCCTCGGATGAGGCAGCGGCTCCGCGGTCTTCTGGCTGCTTTATCACGCGCAGTTCGTTGTCGACAACTTTCCACATGGGGGCAGCCTCTTCTTCCATGTAGCTCTGGGTGCTGTCACTGCCGTCAGATTCAATGCGGCCTGCAAGTTTGGGGAGAGCGTGTCGGAACAGGCCAGCGCTCCAGCCGGTCAGACCTTCGTCCAGCATGGAGACTTCGCGAGGAAGTTCCGAGGGGGAGGTGATCTTGATCTCCGAAAAGGCCGCTGGTCTCACGCCGTGACTTGCAAGCCCCAGGAAGGGAACCGCATTCGCCTTGTAGTCAAGCACTTCGACGGCCTTGTCGCCCATCTTGAGGTTTAGCGATTTCTCCTTAAATGTTCCTTCGATATCGCGCGGCGCATTGTTGGATTTCGCAGTGAATTGCCCCAGCACTCGTACGTTGGGCGCCATGGCGTAAGTCATTCCCTGCTCTTCGTCAAAGCTCAGCACAGTCGCCCCACCACAGTAAAGGCCGTCCCTTTGGCCTTCACTACGATTAGCCGTAAGTTTGATAGTTGAGTTTACGGGTAGGGGATAGCGGAAAATCAGCTGACTATACAAGGCTCCGCCAATGCTCTCGATCTGCTGCTTTTCATTAATGGTCCAAACTGGATTAAGCTCCTCAACCTCCTGCCAATTGATAGGTTCGTAGGACACGATCCAGTGCTTAAGGCGGTTAGCATCAAGGAGCGATTTATCAGCTGCCAATCGTCGTTGGTAATTGATTTCCACAGAGGTAGAAGTTGGATAATCGGCGTTCTTGAATTTATCTTCAAACGCGGCCAATAACTCCTCACTAGGCGACTTGCTGGGCGACTTACTCCGTAGCTGTTGGTTAAGCAACTCCATTGCCACTGGAACTGGCAAGGCCTTCCACCACTCACGGTACTCTTTTTCGTCGTCGAACTTGGCCAGCTTCTCGAGTTCGGCATCGATTGGTTGACCACGCTTTTCAAAACGGTAGTTCACCCAGGCAGCTAAGAAACGTTTCACATCATTGTTTTCATTTGCATTGGCCAACAACTCCTTGACCAATGCCTTGCTTTCCGCGTCACTCTGCATTTGGTTCAAAAGCAAATCAAGTAAACTAACCACCTTCGCTCCATCGTACGGCAGAAGCTGGGTGAGTTTTTTACTATCCGATGGCAAGCGAAGGAATTCAGGAGCATTCGACGTACTGGGGCAGTCAGCGAAGCCACATTGCTCGACCCGAATTAACGGTCGCTCAATCAACATCTTGCGGAGCGCTTTGAGTCGCACGTCGGGCTGCAGTTCCGCAAAACTCGCGATTGTATCGAAGTCCAACCCCGAAGCTTGCCCCAATTCGGTTTTCGCATCAACGGAACGCGTTGAGACTTCGATCGCAAGTGCTGCTTTGCCTTGCCGTTTGCATTCTTCTATCAAGCTGTTGTAGAAGTTCGATAGCATGTAGTTGATGGTAGACTGTTCAGCGCCTGGCATTTGATTGATGGATTCGACGATCATGGCAGTGTAAGTTTCAAAGGCAGCTTGGTCACTGGCTTCGATGGCACGTTGTAGCTGCTGAAGGATCGCGGACCGAATGTCCATGCGAGTCACATTTTGCTTCAGTAACTTGGTCAGAATGGGTGACGATGCTGCAACGGGGACGATCGAAGCCTCACCAATGTCCGGGACAACTTGAGTCAACGCGTGGTACAAGGGCATCGTGTTTTCAACATCCATAGGATTGGCTACGAAGTCATTCAGGACTTGAGTTGCTACGTCTGTCTGCCCGGTTACTCGATGCGCGTAAACCAGCATCGTTACCGCAGACGCTTGCGAACCCGGTTGTGCGCGCAGTTTTTCCAGCTTTTCCATCAACTTGGGCAACGTCTTGTTCTTTGCGGCCAACTCAATTAATTCAAACGCCAAGTATCGAGCTGGTTTAGGTTTCGTAAAGCTGAGGTCATAGCTGTAGACATTGGTGTTCGGCGGCGGGACGCTACTGAACAGCAAAATTTCGTTGGGTCGACTGGCGGGAAAGACAATCTGCTCCAGCGCCTCGGCCATTCGCTCGGGCGGTGCCTGCTTTGACTTCCATTTGTCCACGATAGTGAACAATTTCAGGCTGTACTTAAGCGGACCTTCCGGCTGCTGATATCCAGGTCGTCCGGAAATGACTCTAGTTGCCGTGTTTGCTTGGCCACCTAGCAAGCCACTTTGGATCTGAGGTTTTGCGACGGGGGGGCCTTCAGCACAGATGCGTTTGATGGCTTCGAACGACAAGTCAAACAACTCTGCTTCAGCAGCTACACTGGCGGCCTCGAGTGCCAAGCCAAACTTGGCGGTTCGGTCATCACCCTCGGCAGGTGTTGCGAAACTGAGCGCTGGCAAAGTTACCTGCGCCACTAAGCCGTCGCTTGCGACAACTAACACAAAACCGATGAAGGCAATGGTTGGAAGAAGGCTTGCATATTTTTGATCAGGACCGTTCATATGAGTTTACCTTGTTCTGCAACAGGCTATGGTTTGGATGTAGGTGGTAGGATTTCGTCCAGCAAATTCCGTAGCGTTGCTTCAGCCTCTGATTTTTTGCCAAATTCCACTTGCATGGCGGCAAACTGCAACTTCATCTTCTGCGCTTCGATACTCTTCGACTCGAATCCACTCATGGCTAACTTCGATAGCTTCTCGGCTTGCTCGTTGCGTTTCAACTGCGTCGAGTATTCAGCGGCGATCCAAAGGCCGCATCGTTCTAGACGCTCGAGCGACTGTGCAGCGGCAACGGCTGCTGCCTTCTCTTTCGCACTGAGCTCCATTCCGTCTTTATTCGGTTTCGGAGCTATGGCTTGTGGCGCTTTTGACAAGACCTCCTCACGAGCCAGCATTTCGTCCGCGATGAGCTGGAAGGTTGCCTGGTCCTCCAATTGAATAGCAACGCAAGTCATCATGACCAATTGTCCTAGCGACCGATCCTTTAGCGGAGGGGTCATCGCTGTGGACAGGATTCGCTTCAGCATCTCCTGGCTTTTCTCTTCTTTCGGAAGTGCCTCAAGCAACTGTTTCAGCAGGCAATTGGATTTCAACTTGCCATCTTTGTTCTCTTTGAAACTCAGTTCAAGTACGACCGACTTGAGCGACGTTGGTTTGTGGTCGGAAGACGTTTCGCGGGCGTCAACTGGGACTAACGTCAGTTCGCTCGTTAACAGAGATTCAAGGATTTCGGGCGTAATCTGTTTTCGAGACTGCGATTCGATCGTCTTGAGTTGCTGCATGTAGTAGGAATCGTTGCCGCCGCCCCATTGACTGGCTTTTTGCCAGATTTCTTTGTCGTCTTTGACCTTAATCGCCAGTCGCAGAGCGTCCAACGGATACTGCATTGTCACATACTTTTGAGCGGCGGCAATTTGCGTCTGTAGCAATTGGTACTCGGAATACCCCGGATTTGACATTCCTATTTGGGGGTCGATCGGTGGGTTTGCCACGGATTGATCCAAAATCGCTTTGGCTTTTTCGTTTTGTTTCAACTGCATGTAGCAATAGAGCAGTAATCCATCGGGCGAAAAGTCGATGCCATTTCCATTGCGACTTTCATTAATCTTGTCACCCACCGGCTCAAGCAAATCGATGGCTCGCTGATACATCTGGCAATCGTGCGCCAACACGCTGGCTAGCGGCCACAAGCCTTGGACTCCGCCGCTGTTCGGCTGTTTGGCTTCTTCAACTATCTTGGGCAGCAATTCGTCTAACCGTGCCGAATCTTTGCGAGTTGCAACCAGTGCCGCTTCCAAAATTCGCATCAATGGTTGAGTCTCTGACAGACTCTTCACCGCAGTGTGCAGTCGCTCGTACTCGGCATCCTTCTCTTTCAGTACTTCGCCAAAAAGTGACAACATGGACATGCTCCGTCCATTGGAAGAATAAGACCGCGTTTGGAAAACTGCAGTTGCAGAGCTATCAACTTTTATGCCTGCGATGAAGTTGTCGACGACCAGTTTTGTAATTTCATCGTCGAAAAGCGCGGAGATACCGTCACCGCGACTTGATAAGTTCAAGATCGCCAACATACCAGTGTCGCGAATCCATGCCTTGAGCAGTTTCTTGGCGGCTTCCGTTTCTTGGTTTCGAGTCAGTTCCGAAATCAGTTCATTCAAACGATAGGTTTGACGAAAGCGTTTGATACCGATTCGCTCAATGCCCTCAGCAATTAACTTCCAATTCTTGCCTTCCTCGGCACTAGTTCGCAGGTTGTAGTATTCGTTGTTGAACAGTTCCGGTTGTTTTTCAAAAGCCTTCAAGAATGCTTCAATCGCTTCGGCGTGTTTTCCAGACTGCTGCAGGGTTCTGGCTACTGCTAAAAGTGATTGTGGGTCGTTGCCGCCGGATTTCGCCAAGCCGCCAAGTAGAGCTTGAGCTTCTTTCCGCTTTCCAGTGGCTTCGTACAGTTCAGCCAGTTGGCGAATGAGCATGGTTGTATTGGGTGATTTCTCCAAGCGTGCTTCCAGCGAGGCAATCATCGACTTGGCCTCCCCGGCACCCACGAGAACTTGGATAGCATTGCGGCGGTAGGAGTCCTCTGATGTCCGCATGCTCGAATTTGCGCTTGGTTGAGTGCGACGGAGGATCTGCCGTGCAATTTCAACGGCACCCGATTTATTGTCCATGGCCTGTAGTTTTTGCATCAAGGAGTACTGCGAGTTTAGATCGTTTCCGCTGCGCTGCCGAACGCGTTGTAGGACCGAGTCGGCCATCTCTCGCATACCGAGTTGCATCATCAGCTCGCCGACTTGCATTTGAGTATTCGAATCCAATCGCAGCGCGAACAATCGCTCGGCGGATTGCTTGGCTCGATTGATGTCCCCTTTCTGCAAAACCAATTGCAGAATCGCCAGTTCGCGGTCTTGCAGCATCTGCTGATTCATCGGCTTGAGCGACTCGAGCAAGGCCAGGGCTGCATCAATCTGCTTGGTTTCAAACAACATTCGGCTTTCAATCACCAAGCCTAACTCGGGTGCAACGTTTAGTTTCCGATACTCCTGCAATTGCTCGATTGCAGCCGCTCGCGAATCCTCCCACCAAAGCCATGAACCAAAGCACAGTCGATCGACGGCGCTCTGCAAGACTTCTTCATCAGCAGATTGGGCATCCTCGGCAAGCTGCTTGCCCATCGCCTCTTTGAGTTCCGTGTTGGTTGATTGTTGAAGCAATCGCAAAGTGACCAGCAGGTCACTGGACATCAGCGCCGAAGCGGCTGGGAAATCGATTTGCAAACGGACGAGTTGCCCATTATTGGAGAAATTCGTGTTGATGTACTGTGACGGATTGTAACTGACCAGTTGGCTCGGACGCAGTTTCCGCGCGTAGGCCGCCTGCGATTGTTTCATGCCTTTGACAATCTTCGTGAATTCTGCGGGGTCCTTTACGTCCATCATCAGTTGATTAACAAACGTGGCCGTTTGGTAGTAGTTGCTCGAAGCGCTGTTTCCACGTTGCGTTTGCAGTTGCTTGTCCAACGCTGTCACAAACAGCTTTAAGGCAAATTCACGGTCTCGCGTAAGAAAGATGCTATGGGCGTTCATCGTTGGACTGTTTTCCGCCAGCTTCTTCGCGTCTGCCATGTACTTCTGTGCTTTGGCTTCATCTTTGGCTAACCGAAACTCGTCCGATAGCCATAGAGGGTAGGAGATGGACGTCATCAACGAATTCTGATTCGGGACAACTTGCTCAAGTTGTTTCTCCAGCTTCGTTAACTCTTCGGGCGGCAATGGCGAAAGCGGTTCAGGTTTAGGTGCGTTGGGGGCTTGGGGCGTTGGGCCGGATGGCAGATTCGCGGAATTGGGCCGTTGCCTGAGCACATATTGCGATTGCAGTAACTGTGTCTGTGCCTCGCGATCACCAATCTCGGCGAGCCTTTCCAGCAGCAAGATGCGTGGGGTTTTCTTTATCGATTCGAGGGACGCTGCAGGAGCGGGTACAGTCTGTGGTCGGGCTAGATTGGGTTGAACTGTCGCATTGATTTGCAGTTGAGCAAGCGCATTCCAAAGCTCCCCTGCCCTCTCGCTTTTGAGAACTTCATTCGCGATCTCTTCATCCGTTTTTTGCACGTCGGGGTTCTTCGCCACGCTTGCGGCTTGCTTAATTGCCATAGCTAAGGCTTGCGCATCGCCAAAACAGAGAATACTTGTTGGATTACTGCGTATGGAACTGGAGTAGTAAACCGCTCCGAATGGGTCGTTGCTAGTTTGAACTACAGCTCGCGTGTTCTGCGATAGTCGACTGAGCCAACCTTGCCGAGCGCTTATTGAAGCCGTTTGTCGTGCCGCTGTTGAAGCATTGGTGGCGTTCGGAGTGCTTGAACTTGAGCGTGCAGCCTGCGCTTGCTGCTTCTTGGCCGCGACGCTCTTGGTATCGAAAGGCAATGACGTCTTGAGCAACTGATCAGCGACTTCTGCCGCGCGATCGCGCTTATCGGCTCTCCATAAAGCGGTCATTACAATCGACGTTAACTCCCAATTCTCGGGTTCACGAACCAGCGATTGTTCGGCAAGCTCCACGGCCTTGTCGGTTTCGCCGCGACTGAGCAGTTTTTCGATGGTTTGCGAGACACTCTCGGTTGTCGCAATATTGCTAGACAACTTTGCCCATATCGCTTGGGCCTGAGCGATTTCCCCTTGTTCCAGTAGGAAACGCGAGAGTTGATACTCGCCTTCGGGCGACGGTGAGACTTCATTGAGACGCTTCTGAAATGTAGCGGCCGCTTCCCAATCGAACTCAGCCTGCGCCAGCTTGACGAGCGTCCCCAGCAAATCTGCATCACGGCTTTCTTCGCGCAAGAGAGGTTCCAAGAGAGCTCGCGCGGCCCCCAAATCGCCGGCGGCTTGATTGGCGGCAGCGACCAACAGAGTCGCTTCGCGTTGTCGATTCTCTTCGCGTCCGATCGTATTCAAGCGAGTCACCAACTGCTCAAAGCGGTTGGTGCGCAAATACAACTCTGTCATGGCTTCAACGTCGGCTCGTTTTTCTTCAATGGTTGGCGAGGTCATGTAGGCTCGCCAATAAAGTTCCGTAGCCTCTTCCGTTTGAAATTGGCTGGCCAAACTGCGGGCCAAGTAACGCATCGCTTCGCGATCATTGGGATTGCTGCGGACATTGCGACGCAAGGCATTGAGTCCTTCAGCGCTCTTGCCAGCTTGAAAACATAAGTCGGCAAAGAACTTGAATTGCTCAGAGTTCGCTGACGAAGCTGAAACCAACTCCTGCCCAGTTGCGAGTGCTTCGTCCACTTGGCCTAGTCGCATCTGCAAAGAAGCGATTTGAGTCAGGTAGTTCGACAGATAACGTCGATCAAGGGCCGAGAGTTTGCGGAGTGTTGCTATGGCATCGCCAAACATGCCCGCCTTTTCCTGAACCCGCACGGCAATCGTCTGTACAGGCACCGATTTCGAATCCAACTCGGCGGCTTTCGAAATTGAGGCAGCAGCTTGTTGAAACTTGCGGTCCGCCTCCTGATAGAGCGCCAGCTTTTCCCATGCCTTGGCGTTCTCTTTGTCTGGACCTACAGTCGCCTTTTCAAGTTCTCCGATGCGATCCGCCAATTGTCCGTTGGCTTGAAAGATCTTAATCTGCTCTTCGATAACGAGTGAATGCTCTTCTGGCGATTCAGCCATGGATGCGGCTTGTTCGAGTTGCGCTAGCGATTCGTCATACTGGGTCGCATCGCGGAGCATTTCTGCGTAGCGAGTTCGTTGACCAAAAGTCGGCTTGCCCAATTTCGCGTCATCTGAACAGACGCGTGCCATGGTGGCCAGTGCTTCCTCACGCAGTTGAAATGTGGACAGGACCTCGCTGAGCCGTACGAGGTTTTCGCGATTCTCACGCGGGCCGCTTGCCAAATCGCGCCAAACGGCCATCGCCTCGTCCTTGCGATCGAGTCGAAACAGATATTCCCCCAAGTACTCGCGATACTGCGGTTCATTCTCGGCCAACGTGATCGCCTTCTGATAAGCCGCAACGGCTTCGTCCGACTTATTCACTCCGCGAAGCAAATCGGCGACGCGGGCCACTGTGACTGGATCTTCGCCTCGTTTGGCAAGCAGTTTGTTCCAGACTTCCGCCGCATCGTTGGCTCGTTTGGGCTCTGGTGTCTCTTGATTGCTGTAGATCAATTCACCCCAGCGGACGATTGTGTCTGGATTGTCGGGTTGAATTTCAGCGAGGGCTTGCATCGCTTGGGCTGCAGGTCCAAATTCGCGGTCCCGTTCAAGGGCATCAACCAGCGCTAACCGTGGCTCGGGATTGGAGGGTGCACGTTCGATCGCTTTCGTGAACCAAGCTTTAGCCTCGGGCGATCTGCGTTGCACCGAGAGCAAGCGACCGATACGCAACATCGCATCGATATCGTCAGGGTTCTTCTCCATCCACTTTGTGTAGTAGTTGGCAAGTCCGTCATAATCATTGCGAGTCAAGAAGACATTGTCGATTCTGGTCCTAAGATCGGTGTAAATCCAACTATCTGGATTGACTTGCGTGAGTAGTTTTTCGAAGTCGGCCAAGGCGTCTTCACGTTTGCCGAGCGTCTCTTTTAGTTGAGCGGCGCGCATCGCCATTTCAATTTTGCGGAAGCGGTCTTTGGTTGTTTTGGCCAGGGATTCGAATCTGGATAGAGCTTCCGCGCTGGCGCCCTCCTCCGCTAGCACGACCGCAATTTGTTCTTGGACCTGAGCGTCGCCTGGAAAGAACTTTTCCATTCGATTCCAAACGGCTATGGCATCCTCGCCGCGGCGCATACGCTGGTACAAACGTCCTAACTCTTGGAAGACCAGCAACATGTCCGCCTTAGCTGGCTTGCGCTCAATCGAACGTTCAAGAGCTGCGGCCGCTTTATCGACGTCGCCCAGCAACACTAGTGTTTTGCCCAAGTAGTAAGATGCCAGCGGTTCTTTAGGCAACAACTCTTCCGCCTTCTCAAGTGCTATGCGGGCTTCTGCATCTTGGCCACGCTGCATTTGAACCATGCCGAGCAGCATCCAGGCTTCTCCGCTGGCTTTTTCTGTCGCTTCAGCTCTTAACGACTCACAGAATTTATCTAACGAACCATTCTGGATGTGGTAGCCATAAACCTTATCAAGTGCCGTTCCAGCTCGTGGGCGTTTCTTCAGCAATTCCAAGAAACGTTCTGCTGCGACACGTTCTTGTTTCTCGGAATCTGTCTCAGCCGTTTGTGGCGATACTTGCTTACTGCTATCTTGGCCGAAGCAAAGTGAAGACGAAAACAATAAACAAGCACAAATTACATGCAAATAAATCATGCGATGAAGTCGCCCATGAAGTTGTGCTAGGCGAGCATCAATAGAATCCGGCAAGCAGCTATACGTCACAGCAAACTCCTCAAAACGATTCGCAGTACTTGAGATTCGTTGTATTATGGCAGTTTGTTGTAGCAATAGAAAGCTAGTGCTCTGTACACATTAGATTTTTGGGTTGATCGAGCTCGGGTGGCACGCTCTGAGGCTAGGACATTCGCCACGCCCCTCGCAGTGCCTCAGAGCGTGCCACCCAAAAACCTAATGTGGAAAGAGCACTAGTGCTTCAGCCAACTTTAATTTTGGGGTTTGTAATATCAGCCGGAACGCGCAAGCGTCCGGTTATTGCCGCAGGAACCGGTGCTAGCGCACTGCGGCTAAGCCCAAAACTAAAGCTCGACGCTCCACAAGTGGATAACTTTTGCCTCCCAGTATTTGGAAGACCGGAGTGGCTGGGAAACCGCAAAAAAGCGAATAATGACGAGGAGACACAGAGGCATTGGCGGTCTAAGGCTAGCACCGAAGATGCCGTTGTTGGCTACGATCACTTACTGTTTCAGCTTCGCATCGCTTGGCTTACGCCCAAGTTTTCCCACGATCAATTCATGCGCTATACATCGCGATTGCTTAGCCGGTCACGCAATCGCTGTAGTTGAGCCGTAAGTGCCGTTAGGCTCTCGTTCAATAGTTCTTCGTCTGTCGATACTCGATCGCCGAGAAGTTCCTGCAAGGTTTGGATCTTGCCAGCCAACTTACCTTCTTGCCGTCCCTCTTGCAGTCCTTCTTGCCGTCCTTCTTGACGCCCCTCTTGCCGTCCTTCTTGACGGGCAGCGTCTAATTTGCCGCGCTCATCTCTCAGGAACTTGAGCCGGTCTTCATAGTATTGCAGATCTTCTGGCGACTTTGAAATCATCTCTAACACTCCTATCGCTTCGCGGTATGGCGGCTCTCCTAACTGGTCCGCTAAGGCCTGCGGCTCCATTTCGGCAGCGTGCGTGAGCAGGTAAAGCCACTACTCGTCCTGAGTGCGAGGGTTCTGCAAAAAATACATGCGGCCATCCTCAGCACCACCTAGAAAATCTGGAATACCGTTTCCATCCAAGTCAACTGTACTGGGACTGACATCGTGCCCTTCGATGTTCTGCTTAGCGAGCGTTCCAGCGCTTTTGAAAAACCACTTTCCATCCCGCTGTCCAACTTGTTCAAGCAGATCTGCGTTGGATGAATTTAGCAACCAGTCGAATTTACCATCGCCATTCCAATCGGTAATGCACAATTTGCGTCGCCCGCTTCCACCGGCGGATTTGCTATTCAGTCTCAATGGCAAACCCTGCTCGTCAACAAAATCGCGCTGGGGAGGCTTTAATCTAAGTTCACCGCGATCGCTAAATCGTTCGAAGTAACTGAGGTAGCCTTCTTGGTCGAGCATGGCGAGATCAACCAAACCATCGGCATTAAAGTCATGCACGACAGGAGTTGTTCGCCACTGGGTGAGCAGTGCTTTGGACTGAGGCTTCTTCCAACCCCAAGCCAACTCGGGCTGCGGCCCAAGCCACTCGACTTCGATAAACTGAGGGCGATCAAGTTTGGGTGTTGTTCGAGTTCCGATGTTCTTCAGCCACACGACTTCACCCAGAATGCTGTTGAGAACAACATCTAGCAAGCCATCCTGATTCCAGTCGCTAACACTGAAGGTGGTGTAGCCCCATTTGGCTTCGGCTGGTCCCTGAATGCTACCGTTGCGGCCCGCCATGATACGAAACATGTCGCTACCCACGGACAAGCGTTGGGGCGCGTTCCATTTTGGACTCGCGACCTTGGGGCCACTTAGGTTTTCAAAGAACTCGATATAGCCCGCCGTGTTACCACTCAAGATGTCCATATCACCATCGCCGTCCCAATCGGTTCCAACGGGTGTGGCGAGTGCACCGCATTTCAGCGTATCCGCATATTGCTGAAAGTAAACCGGCGCAAGAAAAATTGGCAAGTCAAGTTGATTGAATTGGCCGGTATGCTCAACAAATGCAACACGGCCATCTTCATCGCCAACAATTAGGTCCTGGTCACCGTCTTTGTCCCAATCGAAGGCGATGGGCACAATCATCTGCAAATCCATCTTCAAAGGCTGTCCGTTGGCGGCAATCAGTTTGACGCCTTCGGCATAGCTTGGTTGCGTTCGGTTCCCAGTGTTTTTGAAGTAGGTGAAGCCGTCGAGGAATTCACCGCACAAGAGGTCAAGATCGCCGTCGCCATCGAAGTCCTCAAAGTTTGGGGAAGGGCAACCAAAGGTATCGATCGGGCTCCCTGCCGCTTCGACGTGTACAGGCAATGCATAACGCGGTGATGCATTGGTGGATTCGTTGCGCAGCCACAATACAAAGCCATGCAGTTTACCGTTGACCCATTCACCTTGGCTGTCCCAAGCGTCATCCCAACCGTAAAAGCTCCAGTCCTCGATACCGACGATCAGGTCGAGATTGGAGTCGCCATCGTAATCCACATAGCGCCATTGATTGTGGCGCACTTTGGGGCCCTTCGTCTGCTTGCCCTTAGGAACATAGAACTTTGCATCGACGGGCAAGTTCACTTTGTTGGTCAAGCCGCTGCGAGTGAAGTCGAGGTACTCCGCGCCGGGTGAGAGCACTCGCATTTGCCCATCTACATAACTCGGCATGACATAGTGGACTGTACTGCTGAGCTTCACGGCCGGTTTGAATTTCGGAAGCGGGTTCTTGGCGGTATCGCCATCGACATTCTCGAAAAACCAGACCCCGTTGGAGGGCTTGTCAGGGCAGGAAACAATCAAATCGAAGTCACCGTCACTATCGGCATCGCAAGGAACGGGCCAGGCCCACAAGCCAACTCCAAGGTCAACGGTCAGTCCAGGGTGATTGTATCGCAGTCGTTCGAGCCCATCGGCGGCAACGACAACGGAATTAAACCAGCATGCCAGCAGAATTGCGCAAATGTAGCACCTAGGCATCGTTGATCGCATGTTCTTGCAAGTGCTCCAAGTCGACGAACTCGAGGACCGACATGTGCGTGGCGTTGAGGTTCACTCGCGGCGCCATGCCCGCTTCGTAGGCCTCCTTCCAACGCAGAACGCACAAACACCAGCGGTCCCCGGCTTTCAGTCCCGGGAACTGAAACATGGGATTGGGTGTGGAGAGATCGTTTCCGCGAGCTTTCGAGAATTCCAGGAATTCATCTGTCATTTCGGCGCACAGCGTGTGCAGCCCAACATCTTCCGGTCCCGTGTTACAACAACCATCGCGGAAGAAACCCGTCATCGGGTCCGTACTGCATTCTTCCAGCTGGGTACCAAGAACGTTTTTTGCGCGGGGCATAGTTTATTACCTAGAGAGTATTCTTACTTCGGGTTTTTGGGCTGAACGCTGCCATCCTAGTTTGCTAGGTTTGGGCTAATCGAACATGACGAATTGAAATTGGAACAGTTCTTTTAGTACACTAGAGTCAAATCTTGCACGCTAGAATCAGTGCTTCCAGGCGGCCGTCTACATTCTAACTGTGGAGCACGTATTGTGCTTGCGTTTTGCTTTTTCAGCTTCGAACTATTTCACTTCGAGCAGGCTCGCTTCGAACAGGCTCGCTTCGAGCATTTTCGCAGAGCGGCACTGCGTGTTGGTGTGTGCCTTGCGTTGGCTGCGATTTTTCCGTGGCCGGCGATCGCGCAAGACGCAGCGTTCCAGCAACCTGCCGAGAGGTTTCAGCAGTTTTTTGACAACTTCGCGTCAAATGCAGGGCCGATGGCTCCGATGTTTGGCAAGCTGTCCCCAGAGCAACTGGAGAAGCTTGAGCAGGTCAAAATAACCTTCGCTGACGAGAACCAGTTCGGTCAGCGTATCCTGGACGCCTTTTTGCAGCAACTGAAGCAATACAAAGTCGCGGTTGCTCAGCAAGGTAAAGACGTGACCTACCTGCGACAACTATTGAAGACGCTGAAACCTCGCATGCGGCATGCAGACCGTTACAAGCAGTTGGATGTTCGTGTGATCGATAGCGAGTCCACAGATGCGTTTTCGATTCCGGGCGGCCGTCTGCTGGTCACTCGCGGGTTGCTTGAATCAGCGACCAGTGAGGCGGCAGTGGTGGGAGTGCTCGCTCACGAACTCAGCCATCTTGATCGCGAACACCAGCTGATTCCACTTAAGCAATCCAAGTTGGCGAACCAGCCACTCGATTTTCAAGATCGCATGATGTGGATTGCGTTGATGGTTCGCCCCAATCGGCCAGAGCAAGAGTCAGAAGCGGATGGTGACGCCACACGCTGGATGATGGAATCGGGTTATGATCCGCGTGAGTTGGCAAAGTTGCTCAATAGTTGGGACCAACAGCAGAATCAAGTTGCTCCGTGGCTGCAGTTTGTGCCAGGATTTGTCAAGTCGCACCCGGACGCAGGCAAGCGAGTTCAAGATGTTCTGGGTGTGGCCGCGAAGCTGGACGGCAATTTCCCTCAAGCCAAGTATGTTGGCGTCGAGAATTTGCGATCGCGCACTTCGCGGTCCGTTCGCGCGTTTCCCCAATGAGTATCGCTAATGAGAATCGCTGCCGCGATTGAGGTAGGACACCAACTTGGTCCCTGAATTGCTGGAAGGCCGAAGGTCTTTTGGGCAGTCGCCATAGCGGCTGCGCAATTGATGAGCGCGATCGACACAGCGAACTAGCTCGGTCACGTTAGTGACATCGCATTTGCGATAGATCTTGGCTCGCCGCGACTCAACGGTCCGCACGCTGACTTCCAACTGCTTAGCAATTTGCTTGTTCGAAACACCGTCTAACACCATTTCCAAGACGGAGTGCTCGCGCGGAGAAATGTTGCTCAACAGGTTCTGCAGTCGACAAAGTTCTTCGATTTGGGTCGCTAGGTTGGCAGCATTTTCTTGAATTAGAGGAATGGCTTCCCGAATTTGCTCTAGCTCCAACTCTTTGCGAAAAACCCAAGCGGCACCTTGCTTCATGAGTCGCACGGCACCGGCTACGGAGATTTCCGCCCCCGTAACTACAGCAATGTCCAAGGTCGCCTGCTTGCAGATATCCGCAGCGGCGTCGAGTGAATCTCCGATTACAGATTGGTCAAGCACCAGAATCCTGGGCTGTGCCTGGGGTGCCAGGAGCTCTTTTGTTACGGAATCCTCAAAAACTGCATTGATCCCGAACTCCCCAAAGGCCGTTTGCCAAACATTCCGTGCTTCGATTTGCCGGTCTAAAACCAATGCGTTCATTGCCACTCTTGTGGGGTTTATTGGGTATAGGTAGAAATAGATCGTGGACGCTCACGTATACAAGCGATAAATTAGAGTCAACTCCGCAACGTAATGTCTGTTTTTTCGTAGGCCCATCTCCGTGTCAGCTTCCGGTCCACAATCCGATTCAGAACGAGTGCCATCGGACCGCTGGGTTTCCGAGCTCTACGACGATCTTCATCGACTTGCCAGGGGCTATTTGCGGGACGAACCAGTGACGGTTTCTCTGTCTCCAACGGTCATGATCCACGAATTGTTCCTCAGATTGCCAAAAACCGAGGAACTTTCTCGAACCCACTTCTTTGCTTTGGCATCGACGACGATGCGCCGTGTGCTGGTCGATCAAGCTCGTTCGAGGAACCGCCAGAAACGTGGTGGCCGTTACGTGCGTCGAGAATTCAATGATTGGGACATGGTGAGCATTACCGATAGTGACCAGGTGCTGGCCGTCGACGAAGCCATCGAAGACCTCGGGCGACTGGACCAGCGGCAAGCGAAAATCGTCGAGATGAAGTTCTTCGGCGGGATGACAGTCGAAGAAATTGCTGAACAGTTATCGATGAGCAAGCGGACCATCGAAGCCGATTGGACGATGGCTAAAGCGTGGCTCAGACGATGGTTTGCAGATGAAGGCTCCGCATCTTGAGCGACAATTTGCACCAGCGTGCAAAAGAAATTTTTGGCAAGCTGGTTGATTTGCCCCGCGAAGTCCAAGCCAAAGAGCTTGAGAAGCTCTGCGCGGGAGACCCTCAGTTGCGGCACGAAGTCGGTTCGTTGCTCGATTTTCATACAGCTCGTTCCCTCATGGCCGAGCCACCTAAGCCAAAGATTCGCAACCGTTCCACGCTCAGCACTACCCGTTTGCGCAAATCGTGGTTGCAGCGAGCGTTAGCCTATCTGCCGATTCTTGCACTTATTTTGCTGCTCACGGCCGCCATATTGCCGCTGACGATGTACATCTCGGCTCAGGTCGAAAGCAACAATGATTTCCTGGTTGAACAAAAACTGAATTCCGTCATCTCAGACAGAGCTTCGCAGCTAGACGCTTGGTACGCCGACAAACGATCCGCTTTGCTGGGTATCGCATCCAAGCCTTCCGTTTTGGAGCAACTTCAAAACTCGCAGGTAGATGCAAACGAAATTCAGCGATCGATCGAAGAGGCACTGGCTGGTTCTGCAACCTTCTGTCTTTGGGACAAGCAGATGCGTTTGCTGAGTCGCACTCAGGTCGCAACGGACGTTAAGGAGATTCCAGGCTGGACGCCGTTTCGCTGTACCGACTTGATGAGTGCCGCTGGTGGCAAGGTGATTGTTCGCATTCCTGTTCCAGGGCAGTACACGCTTCCGCCGCCGTTGAACAACGTCGACGCCACGGCGTTTTGCCCTGTGAAATCTCCAGCGGGTGAAGTTGTCGCGACGTTGGTGATTCAATCTCCGGTGATCGGTAAGAGCTTTGAGGAACTAGTTGCGAAGTGGAACGAAAAAGCGGAAGAAACGGAGGCCTTCGACACTTACGTAGTTGACTGCAAAGGTCACCTGATATCGCAGACTCGTTTCCCCGAGCGGCTGCGCCAGTTGAATGAGCTGGTGCGTGAGCGATCGAGTAACGAACTGAAGTCCTCTGAATCCAAGTCGACGCAGAGCATCCAAGGCACGCTGATACAGGATCCTGGAAAAAATCTACTTGTCGGCGAAGTGCCCGAAACGCATCCCGCAAGTTGGCAACTTACGCGGTCGGTACAAGGTATCGCTGACTCTAAAGACGGTACAAGCACCGAGGGCTATCGCAATTACATCGGCCTATTGGTCGTCGGTGCTTGGCGTTACCTTCCACAGGATGATCTGGGAATCATCGTGGAGTTGCCACGGCAGAGCGCCTTTAAGTTTGTGGCGGATGTAAATTGGACTCTGACGATCCTCATGGGACTTTGTACCTTGGGGACGTTGATCGGCGTCGTCGTGAGTTGGCCAAGACGCACAACCCGTGGTTTGCGAACTGTCGGCCCTTACAAGATTCAAGAATTGCTGGGCGAAGGGGGCATGGGCAAAGTCTATCTGGCGGAACACTCGCTACTCTGTCGGCCTACGGCGATCAAGATTTTGTCGAGCGAAATCACTGACCTAAGTGTGCTGATGCGCTTCGAACGCGAAGTCCAACTAGCGAGTCAGTTGACACATCCAAACACCATCTCAATTTACGATTTTGGTCGCAACGAAGAGGGACTGTTCTACTACGCGATGGAGTACATCGATGGTGGGCATATTGGTCAACTGGTTGAATTCGATGGACCTCTGCCGGCAGGTAGATGTATCTACTTGATTCGCCAGCTCTGTTTTGCACTGCGCGAAGCCCACTTGGCTGGTGTCGTGCATCGCGATATCAAACCGCAAAACGTGATGCTGTGCGACCGCGGCGGCGAGCCCGACTTTATCAAGCTGGTCGATTACGGCTTGGTAAAAGCATTCGCTCCCGGCATTTCTGATGTGACTTCGCAAACCAACGTCATTATCGGCACTCCGCGGTTTATGGCCCCCGAACGTTTGCAGTCGCCTTGGTTAGCCGACCCACGCGTCGACATCTATTCGATTGGCGGCATGCTCTACTTCATGTTGACGGCTGACTTGCCACCGCTGGTAACGCCGACCGGTTCGCAGGAGAGCGCACAACTTGGGGTAGAAACCCTGGACTTGAAGAACAGTGCGATACCGTTTAGCGGCCTGCTGAGTCATTGCATGTCCTGCGATCCAGCCACACGGCCGTCCAGCATTTCAACGCTGCTCCATGAACTGGACGTGTTGTCGGTTCAATTCCCTTGGAGCCGCGAGGATTCGGAACAGTGGTGGAAGAAACGCGGTGCAAAGTTCAAGCAGTTTCTCGCCACCAAACGCAACAAGGTGTAAGCAGACTAGATTTTGGGGTTGAGTGTCGCACAATTGTCTCAATTGTGGCAGCTACGATTGGGACAATCGCGCGACAATAAAACAGCACCCCAAAATCTAATCTGGACGAACCACTAGACGTCGATCTCACTCGCATCCTCAGCGCGTTCCATAATGAAACGGAACCTGGCTGACGCATCGCGTCCCATCAGATCCGCCATCACGCGATCGGTCTCGAGTTGGTCGTTAATGTCGACTCGCAGCAAGCGTCTGGTAGCAGGGTTCAGTGTCGTTTCCCACAACACTTTGGGCATCATTTCACCGAGTCCCTTAAACCGTGTGATATCGGGCTTCGAACGCTTGTCGGCGTTGCCCAGGATCCTGTCCCGAGCCTCTTCGTCGGGCGCCCAAAAGGTCTCCTTGCCGATGTCGATGCGGTACAAGGGTGGCACGGCAATAAACACTTTTCCATCAGCGATCAAAGGTCGCATGTGACGGTAGAAAAAGGTTAACAGCAACGTGGTAATGTGATGGCCGTCTGAGTCCGCATCGGCCAACAAGATCACCCGGTCGTAACGAATGCGAGCTACATCCAAGTCTTTACCAATCCCACATCCCAGAGCGGTCACCAGGTCGAGGATTTCCTTGTTCTCCAGCACTTTCGAAAGCGCGACCGATTCGGTGTTCAGCACTTTACCGCGGAGTGGCAAGATGGCTTGATGGTTACGATCTCGGCCTTGCTTGGCACTACCACCTGCGGAGTCACCTTCCACGATGAAAATCTCCGAGTTACCGCGTCCTGCCGAGAGGCAATCGCTTAGTTTTCCAGGCAACATCGTCCGGGAAGTACTGGTCTTGCGCGAAATCGATTCCGAAGCCGCTCGTGAGGCAGCGCGCGCACGGGCGGCGGCGATGATGCGAGCTACAATCGCTTCCGCCACCGTGCGATTGTTGTTTAGCCATTGCTCCAAGGTCGCGCGAATCGCGTTGTCTGTGGCTGCTTGCATTTCGGGGTTGTTCAAGCGGTCTTTGGTTTGACCTTGAAACTGCGGATCGCCGACGAACACCGATAGAATTGCAACGACTCCTTCGCGTATATCTTCGTGACCTACCTTGATGCCGCGAGGAATCAAATTGTGAGTCTCAAAAAAATTCCGGACGGCTTTGGCCATGCCACTTCGGAAACCGTTTTCATGGGTTCCTCCGCTGCCTGTTGGAATTCCGTTGACATAAGATCGCACGTGCTCGTCGGTGGATTCGGTCCACTGCAAGGCGACTTCGATCCGTTCATCTCCATCTTTGCGAACTGTGAACGGCGCATCGTGCGTCGGTCTCGCGGCTCGTTGTTGAATCACTTTACCCAAGTAATCGACAATACCATTTTCGTGGACGAAGGTCTCTTTCTTGTTGTTCTGCTCGTCGTTGAATTGAACCTTTACACCCCGGTGCAAGAAACTGGTGATCTCTAGCCGTTGGCGAATGGTCTCTGCATCAAAGTCCGTTTTGGGAAAGATAGTTGGGTCGGGTGTGAAGGTGATCGTGGTCCCGGTTCCCCGAAATGCTCCCGCCGCTTTTTGCAGTTTGGTGATCGGTTTGCCTTGCGAGAACTCCATCTTGTACTGGGCACCATCGCGTCGCACGAGCGCAACTAAGTGCTTCGAGAGCGCGTTCACTGCTGATGCACCAACACCGTGCAGACCGCCAGAGGTTTTGTAGTTCTTGCCCTCGAACTTACCGCCGGCATGCAGGATCGTTAGCACCATTTCCAGTGCGCTCTTGCCTGTCTTGGCATGTTTGTCGACCGGGATACCCCGACCATTGTCAGCGACCGAAACCGTCCGACCATCTTTATGGAGCGTGACGATGATCTCCGACGCGTGTCCGTTCATCGCTTCGTCGACAGAGTTGTCGAGGATTTCCCAAACCAAGTGATGCAGACCCGCCACGCCCACACTGCCGATGTACATCCCTGGACGTTTACGGACCGGTTCAAGGCCTTCGAGAGCGACGATATCGGCGGCACTATAGGAATTGGTCGTTGTGCTCATGATTCTCTCTTACGCGAAATTTTTGTTTGTACTCTCAGTCTGCCTGACCCTCAGTCCCAGGCTCTGCCTGGGACTGCACTGCCTTGCAGGCTCCGCCTGCCGGAGCAGCGCGCAGGCGGAGCCTGCAAGGCAGTGCGTTACAAGGCGGAGCCTTGTAACGAGGTGCGCGCCTTGTAACGAGGTGCGCGTGGGTCGTGCGTTTACTTCTCAGGCAGTGGCTCTGGGGCAACAATCGGGTCATTAACGACTGCTGAAATCTTTCCGTTCTTTTGTACTTCAATACCACGACCGCCACGCGACGTGACACGGTACTTGGCGGTTGAAATCGTCTTCTGCGCGCCACGATTGGTCTCGACAACCAATAGATCGCGATCCGCCGAAGAGGCCTTGAATCCTAACAATCGGTCGGTCTTGGCAAGCTTGATTAGCAACACTCCCTTGCCGGCACCGGATAAGTAGTTCACTTCGACAGCCGGACAGACCATCGCACGACATTCGGCGGAAATAGCCAGAATGGTCTCACTTCCATCGATAGCCTTCACATCGATCACTTCATGGCCAGGAGCAACGCGGGCAAAGCGTCGTCCACTTCTGGTGGAGGGCTCAACGAATTGTTCCAAACCGAATCGGAGAGCGAATCCGTTGCTGGTCGCGGCAAAACCGTGGATCGGCGGACACAGATCCGGCTTCTTCGGATTGAGCGCGATGTCACCGATGGCTCGTGGATCGAGCGAAATTGCGGATACGATGCGTTCGCCATCCTTGAGCTTAAACAGCTTTTGAACCGGCTCGCCGTAACCAGTCGAAGGTGGGATGTCGATGAACCGGGCCGTGTAGCAGACTCCAAAAGATGAGAAGAAGGCAACCGTCGCACGTGTCGAACCCGCGATGCAGGCCAACACCCCATCTCCTTCGCGCAGGCGGCTCTTGCTTGGGTCAGCGATCTGCTTCTGCCGCTTGACCCAACCATCCGTCGACAGCAACACGTGACAGTCTTCAGCCACGATGAAGTCTTCTTCGGAATACTCGGGCTCTTCCTCGACCGTCATGATCTCAGTTCGACGAACACCTTCTTTGCTCTTGCCATAGGTGGTGATGAGCGCTTCAATTTCCGAGCGAACAATCTTCCAGCGACCTGATGAAATGGTGTCTTCGGTGCTTTCCTTCAACAGCTTTTGAATCTGGGCGGCTCGCTTTTTCTTGTCGGCGAGTTCCTCGGCAATGATGTTGATCTCAAGCCGCGCCAAGCGGTACAGCTTGAGTTCGAGGATCGCTTCGGTTTGTTCTTCGTCCAAGCCACCTTTGGCGGCCGGGAACCGCTTCATGATCTTGTCGGCCGCATCCGCCTTACCTTCGGACTTGCGAATGATGCGAATGATCTCATCGAGCGCGTCGAAGACGATCATGAAGCCTTCAAGAATGTGCATGCGCCGTAGGAGATTATCAAGCTCTTGCTGCAGGCGGTTGGTGACGACTTGCAAACGGAAGTGCAAGAAGTGCCAAAGGACTTCCTTGAGCCCCAAACGCTGCGGCGCACCGACTTCGGGATTCTCGGTTGGCACCAAGCAAGTAATGTTCACCGCAAAATTAGTTTGCAGCGGCGTGTTCTTGTAAAGATACGCCAGCACTTTGCCTTCGTCGGCGTCTTTGCGGAGGTGAAGATCGATGCGAATGTCTTCGGTTGAGACGTCGCGAACATCCTCAATCAGGGGCATCTTTCCACTGATGACAATCTCTGCGATGCGCTCGACCAAGACCGACTTGTTGACACCATACGGAATCGCGGTGATGTGCAGCAGCTTGCCGCCGCGCGATTCACCTCCCGACTTCGTTGTGCCTCGGACCTTCAACGAACCTTGCCCCGTGCGATAAATCTCGCGTAGCTCTTCTTTGGTGTTGATCAGTTGCCCACCGGTTGGGAAGTCCGGGCCTTGAACAGCGTCATTGGCAACCAACTGATAATCTTTGATATCCGGATCGTTCAGCAGCTTAAGCAGTGCGCGGCAAACTTCACCCAAGTTGTGTGGAGGGATGTTGGTCGCCATCCCGACCGCAATACCGGTGGCTCCATTGACCAAGAGGTTCGGGACACGCGTGGGTAGCACGACTGGTTCCCGATGGCTGCCATCGTAGTTCGGTTTGAATGGGACGATGTTTGCGCCCAAGTCCGTAAGCACTTCTGAGGCGAGCGCTGACATGCGGCACTCGGTGTAACGCATGGCCGCCGCGTTGTCACCATCGATCGAACCAAAGTTACCACTGCCATCAATCAATGGCATGCGCAGCGAGAAAGGCTGGGCCATGCGGACCAGCGCGTCGTAGATTGCCGTGTCGCCGTGTGGGTGGTATTTACCCATCACATCCCCGACCACCGACGCACACTTACGATGCTTGGCGTTGAAGTTCAGCCCCTGCTGATCCATCGCGTACAGAATTCGCCGCTGGACCGGTTTAAGGCCGTCGCGAACGTCAGGCAGGGCTCGGCTAGTGATCACCGATAGGGAGTAATTGAGGTAACGGTCTTGCGCAGCTTCGCTTAACGAAACCGCTTCGATCGGGTTCGCTGGGAGATCACTATCTTGGTTATCGTTGGGCGAACGGCGTTTTGCCACAGCGGAACTCCTCCTTGTTTCTCATTCAAACGGCGAACTTTCCGCAACAGAGCGGATTAGCTATTCGTCAATTTCGTCATTCCGGGGCGAATTTCACGAATCGTAATATCAAGCAACTTCTTCGAACTTTGCGTCCAATGCTGTCAAAACTGACGATTGCGTTTCCACTTTCCAGAGGCTGATAGCTTTCCCGCGATTCCACTTTCAGTCAAGACCGGCTGTTTGGGAAGTCTGTGCGGGTGAATTCAAGTGTGAAAACTCCAGCATTGGTACGCTGGGCAGCTGAGAAGGGGTGGATTCCAGTTGCGGTAGCGTCGGGGTTGGATCGATCTTTTCGGTTATTCAGCTCGGCGAAGCTGTTCTACGCCAGGGAGATAAGGTTCGGACCAACCGTCGCATTAACCGATGGGACGAATGGGGATAAATAGCCGGATTTATCAAGCCGCGCATGGACGCAAGGCACCCAGAAAATTCGCTGACTGTTACCAAGGACTGAAACAACACAAAGCGATCCCAAGAACACTAGGCTCTGCTCGAAAGGGTGCCAGCCCCAAAGGGGATGGGCCTTTTGAAACCGGTAGAGTTAATGTTCGAGCCAATTTTTGAAATCAGCCGAGTTTCTGAGAAGACCCAAGGAAGGGAGCACAATAAATGCGTTTCGGAATTAAGCTACTAAAATCGGCCGTCGTCGGTGCGATTGTTGGTTTCGCTGGACTGACTCAGTTCGCCGCAACTGCACAAGCACAAGACGGTCAAACATTGTTCGCACAGCAATACACCCAAGGCTTTGCGAACCAGACTAACGCAGTGATGTACATTGCACCCGTGCCCGTACCAGCACACGTCGGACACACCTATTACACCTATCAGCCACTGTACCCGCACGAAATGATGTACTTGCATAACGAGCGCTACCACAACTACTACGACCAAGGTCGTGGTTTGAATCGTACCGGCGTTCATTACTATGTACCACCAGTTCGTACCGGTGTGCATGCCGCTTGGAAAAAACTGTCATTCGCTCGCTAACTATTGGTTGCACCCGGGAGGCCGGACAAACGATAGAACGCGATGAAACTTGCAAAAGGAGCTGAAATGAAGAACTTGCTAATCGCCGCAGTCGTTTGCGTCATTGGCCTTTCACTACAAGGTACCGCAGCCGCTCAATATCGCTCGGCTCGCATCGCTCAACCCGTTGAGCGTGCGTTCGATCACGGTTTGGCCACCAGAGGCCACGTTTGGGCGCAGCAATATGCGAACCAGCAGCCATGGCATGGCAATTACTATTACCTGCCATACGGAGCTCCAACGGCCTTGGTTGTTCCTCCAAACTCGATGATGCAGCAGAACTATTCGTGGGGCGTTAGCCAAAACACGATGACACCGATCTATCATCAGTACGGTCCGTCGCAAACGATGGGCGGCGGTGGAGCCTTTTATGGTACTCCGATCTGGCCAAGCCACACTCGCCAGTTCGGTGTTTATCCCGTTCGAGCCCCCTGGTAATCACACTTCGGTGTCCTTAACAGCGACGTTCGTCCAGCCGACAGCATAGAAACTCAAAAGGCATCGGATTCATTTCCGATGCCTTTTTTGCTCAACTATCAGGATTAGCCGCAGTGCGCTAGCACCGGTCCCTCGCCGCGGGAATCGGTGCTAACGCACTGCGGCTGATCCCGCTTTACGCTGCGGGAACCAACGCAGGAATCTAGCTGAAAAGTCGTGATCAACCTTTAGTGTCGCGAAGACTGCACATCGTTTTCATACTGCCGAACTCGATCTAACCACGCGATGCCTGGCGGAACATCCGCGCGTAAGCAGTGGTAATCCCAGACCGCTGCAAAGGGCATCGATTTGAGTTCTTCCATCAACGCCAGTCGAGTTGTGTAGTCACCTTCATGCTCCGCTAACTGCATGCGCGCTTGGGGCTCAAGCATGGCCATCAGCAAGCCCTTAAGTAAGTTACGTGAACCGATCACCCAAGCGGCGATTCGATTGATGCTAGCATCGAAATAGTCTAATCCGATATGGACTCGATCCAGATAGTTCCCGCGCACTATCTCTTGCGTGATGGCTTGCAATTCGTCGCTGAACGTGACCACGTGATCGCTATCCCAGCGCACCCCGCGACTGACATGCAGCAGCAACTCGGGCACGTACAGCAATACGGACGAAATCTTATCAGCGATACCTTCCGTTGGATGAAAGTGTCCCGCATCTAGGCACAGCAGTTTCTTGCGTGTAATCGCGTAGCCCATATAGAATTCGTGCGAGCCCACTACGTAACTCTCCGAACCAATGCCAAATAGTTTGCATTCCACCGCGTCCAGAACCGACTTCGGATTCAGTTCCTCAGCGAAAACGGTATCGAGAGATTCCATTAACCGCGCTCGCGGCGTCGATCGACTGACAGGTGAATCTTTGAAGCCATCGGGAATCCAGACGTTGTTCACGCACGGGCTCCCCTGAGCCTCTCCCATCGCAGCCGCAATTCGGCGACAAGCAATACCATGCTCGATCCAAAACTGCCTTATGCGGGGATCCTTATGCGCCAGTGTAAATCCATCCGCTGCCAACGGATGTGCGAAATAGGTCGGGTTAAAGTCGAGACCAACACCTAAGCGCTTTGCCCAGTTGATCCAGCCTTGGAAATGCGTCGCATCAACTTCGTTCCGGTCCACTTTCTTAGGGAATTCACCGTAGCTAGCGTGCAAATTCAAGCGGTGGTGGCCAGGAATCAGCGAATAGGCGACTTCCAAATCGCTGCGCAGTTCGGCGGCGGTGCGCGCGCGTCCGGGATAGTTGCCTGTGACCGCAAGCCCGCTGCCCAATTCGGCCCCGGTGCCTTCAAAGCCCCCTACATCATCGCCTTGCCAGCAGTGCATCGATATCGATACCGATTGCAGCTGCTCAAGCGCTGCCTCGGTATCAACGCCTAGCTGAGCATAACGATCGCGCGCGATGGTGTACGCGCTTTCCACTTGCTTCACAATACCTGACACGTCTTCGACTCCGCTTTCGTAAACTGATTGGACCTGCGTTCCACAGTCTAACGGAGTTGTACCAACGGCGTAAGCTTCGAATTAGATGTAACCGAATAGCAATTCGAGGGCGGCCTTGACCGACGCGATCGCTGCAGTTTCTTGCGTGGTATGGTATCCCGTCGTTGGAATTTGCAGAGTCGTGCCATTAATCTCCCCGCCCGTCGCGGTCACCAGTCGCCCCAACTCGGTTCGACCAAGTGAAAGCGGTTTTACGCGGTTGGCATTTTGAGCGATCACGTATTCGTCTTTGAAACTGTAAGTGATTCCCAGCGACCTGCAACGAGCCGCTATTTCTTGGGTTAGCCCCTCCGCAAAGAAACCACCGGCGTCCTGCTTGCGCAGCACAGTCTGCTGTGCATCTGCAGCCTCTCGCGCGGGATAGGGACTGGTGTCGAGGACCAGCAAGCGTTGGGTGGTCAAGCGGTGGCGTTGAAACCAAGCCAACGCATAACGCCAACTTCGACCGGCTTCTTCTTGTGCGGTGAATAGAGCCGTTCCTTGGAAACCACAACGAAACAAATGCAGCAACATCGCCACACTCAATACGTTGTCCAATTGAGCGGATATGTATCCCGATGTGATCTTCAAGCGATCGAGGAATGAGACCGGCGTCCCAGGCTGTACATAGTTAAGCCCCTCGACCTCGAAGATCAGATTGCGTCGCTGCGGACAAACATAAGACCGCGTAATGCAGCCTTGCCCCAGGTAGGTTCCACAGTAAGGGAGATGAGCCTGAACGCGTTCGCCACGGAACCGATCTTGAATCGTATACATCATCTGTTCAGATACCGAGTCCCCAGTCAACTCGCTTTGGTTCCCTGAGATGAAGGCAGCATATTGAAACTCATTGGGACCCGTGCACAGCAAACCATGTCGATCTAAGTGCGCTGACAATATCAAGTGATGCGGATCGTTGCCTTGCGCGACCAAGGCACCCTGGTAATAACTTACTCGAGCACCGGCTTCCTCCAGTTCGCGGCGAACGACTCGGAAAAAAGAGTCTTCCGTTCCAACCACGGACGGCTCGCGGATCAGCATCTGTAGCGTTGCCATAAAATCATCGAAACGCAAATCAACTCCGCCAGTCACAGCCCGCTCAAACCGCGAAGGTGCTTCGGAAACAGCTGCGGTTTGCGACAATTCGGACTGCTGGAAATCGTCTCCACGCACGGGCTCGCATACGTCATTGATACTCAAGTTCAGACTCCGACTTGGCAAGGATCGATAGATCCCGATCGCATAATGCAAAAGCTATGCCATCGCGCTATCGACCCGATCGCTGAATCCACTCAGCAGCGTCTGGTCTTGATGGCCCGGAAAATCCAGGAAAGCTCTAAATTGCCGTCGCAACAAAGTAATGCAAGGGTTGCGCATTCGGTGGGCAATCGGGGAATAAAAAGTGTGGGAGGACCTGCTACTGAAGTCGCCTAACTGCACCACGAAAACCATCCACTTCCCAACGTTCGCCCGTGCGCAAGTTGCGTGTGGCCGATGCGACGCCGAGCACCGCGGGAATTCCGTACTCACGACAGATCACGGCCGCATGCGAAAGCTGCCCACCGGTTTCCGTAACTACCGCAGCCACGCGATCCAGGACCGGCGTCCAACCTGGTTCGGTGAATGGACAGACGAGAATCGCACCCGCTTCGGCACGCAAAGCCTCTTCGACATCGCGGGCCACGAAGACAACGCCAACTGCGACACCACCGCTGGCGGCGATACCACGATACTCAAGAGCGCCTTGACCCTCGCGACTGCTAGTAAACGCTTCACCGTGTCTCACTGCATTGTGTCTCTCACTGTATATCTCGTTTGGTGCCGCAAAATTGCGGTAAGTGTTGAAGATGCGTTTCTGTTCGTCGATGTTCTTTCGGTCGTCCACGGCAATCTCCTTGAACGTCTGAAAGAAGATGTCCGACCCAAGGCCGCGCGCTTCCGCCAAGCGAAGTGTCTTTTTGCGAATCAAGTAGTACATGCGATTGCTGATATCACGCAGTTCTTCGCGCAGCCATACTAACGTACGCAGTCGATCTAGTTTCCGATCAAACTTGTGGCGCCTCCACCACGCCAGCGACTGCCGACATTCGTTGCGATAGGCCATGTATGTCGGGCGAGGATCCGTACCGCGTGCACCGGGGATATCGCTTAACATCGCGCTCACAAATTCTTCGTCTTCATCCCAGCGTGGATAACGCACATCGATGCCGAAACGACAGTGATGTCGATAGCTGCGAATAATCTGCTTCAGTTCCTGAGGGCTCGGTGTACGCGTGAACTGCCGAATCGCCCGCAAAGGCGCCATGTGCTGTATGTCTGGGAGGGCTGCAGCCAGTCTGGAATAATTACTTTGGGGGTAAGAATCCTGGAAATCCATTTTTGCAAGTGAAACCGCGTAAATAGTTCGAAAATAAGTTGCTTCGACGTGCAGATATTCTTTCGTTACAAGGTCGAGCCAATCGCAGGTTTCCAGTTCCGCCTCCAGCCTGTGCTCGGTCAGCGGAAAATTCTCAAGCAGTTCGCGAGCATCGTATAGTCGCCTTGTAAAGAACCCAGGCAAAGCGAGCAGGGTCGGGATGGCTCGCTGTAAGCTCTGCAAGTTCAGAGGTGTCGTTCGACCTGGACCCTCGTAAGGTATGGCTACGCTGAGGTCGTCATCGAATTCTCGTTCCACAAATCCTGGAATTGATGCCACAGCATCTTTGACGGCTCCTAAATTCCAGTAAGGGCGACCGAAGAAGATTCGCGATGCTAAGAACTCTTCTCGAAAGAGTTTTATCTCGCGCAGGCATTGCTTCAAGCTTACATTCCAGACCAGTTCGTAAAGCGACGCCATCAGCGGCGAGCAGACACTCGCTGAAACACCGCCATCTCGAAAGTCCGCGTTGGTCCATTGTCCAACGTCGGTTGAGAATTGAACACGCGTCACGGGGCGAGATTGCAGCAAGTACAGCACATCGTCCTCGATCGCAAACTCTACATCCTGCGGATGCCCCAGATAGGCTTGTACTTCTTGCACAAGTTTTGTTATGGCTGGGCGGTACTTAACAAACACTGGATGATTATCGGCAAGTGGCGATACACGCCCCGCCAGCAGGTTATCTCCGATACCCTCACAGACTTCGATCACAACTCTATCTTCACCCGTTGCGGGATCGATCCCGAATGCAACACCAGCTAACGTTGGCTGAATCATTTTCTGCAAGATCACATGCATGCGCAAGCTGTTGCCATCGATCCCCAAGCGACGGCAGTATTCGAGCACGCCTGATGAGGCAACAGCTTGGCGACACTTGATAACCGCCTGCTGCACTGCTTCAACGCTTTGCAAATTCAAGTAGCTTTCAAACTGTCCAGCAAAGGAGGTGAGTGCGCCATCTTCGCAATTGGCTGAAGAACGCACCGCCAGCGGCAGCCCCAGACGCTCGATGGTCGCCCGCAATTCCTGGTTAGACTCAGGAGCCATTTCAAAAGCGGGCACATTGAAGCCTGCATCTC
The DNA here is from genome assembly GCA_033761895.1 of Pirellulaceae bacterium. GTDB lineage: Bacteria > Planctomycetota > Planctomycetia > Pirellulales > Pirellulaceae > Aureliella. Next base: position 38,325 of record JANRMD010000492.1, read on the forward strand.
GCAGGACTCGCAGCATCTCCGCTTTACCACCAGCTGGTGAGAGTGGTTTATGTTGCATTGGTAAGTTAACTTTGCATTTACCCAACCGACACGCGGCTTCCAAACACACATAGTTCTTTCGGTGCTGCTAACCCGAATCCATATCGCGTCGCCAGCGCTCGCAAAGTGTCGATTTTTGATTGAGTGACGACTCCCGTGAAGTCGCGAGTCCAATCGCGTGCCAGTCCGAGGAGAATTGCCTCGGCCATACAGCCGAATGTCTGACCTGGTGGCAGTGGGAAGCTGGCGATATCGAGATCTTCACCACCCGGCAGTTGAGCCAAGCCGCCGGTGACAAACCTAACGTTAGGCAGCCTCGAAATGACGTCACGATGAATCGCACTTGGAACTGAAATGTCACATAGAACTCGCGTTGCGTCCAACATCGCAGTTTGCAAGATCGGTTCCGGCGAACTGACAGCGCACAGCATCACTTCCGCGCCTCGGCAATCTTCGATGTTCACCAACGATGCCCTCGGCAGAGAAGCCGCCAGCTTAACCGCTCGCGCAATCGAGCGTGGCCTATTGCCGGATACGACCAGAGTGCGCTGAAACTGTGGAGCAAGTAACTTGGAGCAGATCTGTCCGATATTTCCAGCGCCACCTAACACAGCCAACGTACAAGCATCGCTAACAAGCCCCAACTCGTCCATCGCTTGTTGAATGGCCTGCAGCGCAAGTGCAACGGTATAGGTATTGCCACTGGTAATTCCCATGTTGGACGGAGAAATGGTGTTGCCATTGCGAGTCAAGATCGAAGTGTATTGCCCGAGCGCGGTCAGTTGGCACCCATGCTCGGCGGCGACTCCGATAGCTCCTTCGATTAAGTACCGCGCCCAAGCTAGATCTTGCGCTTCCAACCAGCGCCCGGCCATTCGCGATGTGAAGGGGAGCATGATTGGGTAGAGGCGTACTGATTCACCCGTGCTCGCGCTCACTTCCACACTGCTCATCACAACCGGAGCGGTAAAGCTGGTCATCCGCTGCAACAGTCGCTCGCGCTGATCGATGGAAAACGCTTCCATGCCTGGTTCGACGCTTCGCAAGTCGTCGGCGTCGATCATATGACACAGCCAAGCAACGCGAGGGGACTGAGAGCGGGATGTAGTTTGTTGTGCGTTGAATCGCTGCTGATTGAAGTAGACGCTAGGAAAGGTCGGTTTTTCGTGAGGCACAACTTGGGGACGCGGTGGCTCGAGATCCAGCAAGCAGACTGTCAATTGCTTCGTCTTTGCTTGGTCGAGCAGATCGCAAAGCGCATCGAGCGCCGTGATCAGATGATCCGTCTGCTCCGCATTCCAGATCGCAGGTGGTTGCAATCGCAGTGTATTGGGGTTGCTCAACGTTGGCATTACTCGCAGGCGATGTCGATGCAGAAGGTAAGCCGCGCTTAAGTACAACGTGTCTTCCGTCCCAGCCAACAAACGCAAAAGGAAGCTCGGCGAATCCAACAGCGGGTACAATTCGATACCCATCATCAACCCCTGTCCTCGCACATCAGCAATCAAGTTGGGCCAGCGGACTTTGAGTTGCCTAAGCCTGTAGAGGAGATCGTCGCCAACTTGGACAACATGCTCGAGGAAGTTCGAATCGACGAGCTTGAGGACCTCAGAGGCGACCATGCATGAAAATTCATCTGCCGCAAAAGTGCTGCTATGCATCCAATCAAATTCGGGATGGTAGCGATCTTGATCGATCAATGTAGCCGCAATTTTCGCGATCCCGCCTCCCAGAGCTTTTGAGAGAATGATGTAGTCAGGACGTACTTGGTGATGCTGGCAACCCAAAAACTTGCCGGTTCGTCCAAATCCCGTATGGCATTCGTCCGCAATCAATGGAACGTTCCACTGGTTGCAAAGCGTCTGTGCGGATCTTAGAAAACTACCATCAACGAGCTTTACTCCCGCCTCACCTTGAATGGGCTCGACAATCATCGCTGCCAAGCTCGACCCATGCTGCGCGAACAAAGTGTGCAAGCCTTCAATGTCATTGGCCTCGGCGCGATGAATGGTCAAGCTTTCCAAAGTGAATGGCGCCCGATACTCGGCACGCGAAGTCACTTGCACTGCCGCCAGAGTCTTCCCGTGAAAGCCTCCCTCCAAAGCCACGAGACTCCGCTTGCCGCTTTCAAGCAACGCATGCTTCAATGCCACTTCCACCGCTTCTGCACCTGAACTGGAAAAAACGGTTCGGTACCTCCCACCACAGCGCTGCGACAGGTCGTATGCCAACTGCTCAGCCGCCGCGCTCCGATTGCCTTGGATCAGGTTCGGTCGCTGAGATTGAAAGAACTGAGCCGCGATTTCCATCAGTCGCGGATGCGAATATCCAAGCAACAGTGCCCCATAGCCTCCCACGCAGTCAAGCACAGGCTGCGTCGCAGTATCCGCAGATGGATAAAGCCACGCACCAGAAGCCCGTTGGTAGGTTCGATCCAAGCCGAGCACGCTCAGCCAGTGGCTAAGCAGCGGCTTATGGAAGGTCACTCCCTTTACGGTTCGATGCGCTGCTGTCGGCAAGTCATCGAGGTTCTGGTGCGCTGAATCGATGCGGTGGGTAATTCCCAAACGTCTCCCTTTCCACGGCAGTAAGGCTGGCTGTTGCTGGCGGGTGTATTCTATCCCATACATCGCAGTAGCGATTCTAGTGTATAACCTTTGTCGGCGCAACGGTTTTCGCCAGAAACCGGTTGCAAACGAGAGCAGTTGCAGCAACATTCGCCGGTTGTGGGTTTCTTTCGAACCCCACTCCATTATCTCTAGCTTTACGACTAAAGACAAAACCATGCTTCGTTTTTGGGATCGAGCCAACGCGATAACGCTGGGTGCCTTGGTGTTGTCGTGCTTAGTCGCTTTGCTAACCATGCAACAGCTATACGTGTGGGCCATGATCGCACTCATTGGCGCCGGTGTCTGTGATCTAGTCGATGGTCTGGTCGCGCGACGACTGAAACGGACTGAAGAACAACAGACTTTTGGAAAGCGTCTGGACAGCCTTGTTGATGCTTGTGCCTTTGGAATGGCGCCGGTAGTCCTTGTCTCCGGGCTTGGCTTAACCACTCTGCTGGACCAATTGCTCTTAGCTACTTTTGTTGGTTGTGTCGTGTGGCGTTTGGCCTATTTTGATACCGTCGGTATGGAAGAGATTGGTGACCAACGATTCTATATCGGTTTGCCGACAACTTATGTTGCCTTGGTAATACCGCTGGTTTTCTTGGCAGTCGTTATTGATGTTACCTTGATGCGGTGGCTGTTGCGAGTCGCAGTGTTGGTGCTAGCTGGGGCGATGGTCAATTCGCAACGCTTCCCCAAGCCACGGGCGAAGGGCTATGCATTTCTATTGACTTTGGCCATGGTTGTGGTCACGATCCTTGGAATGCAAATGAGTCGTTTTCAAGGCGCGATGCAGCCATGATTGAACTACCTCAAGCCGCTCCAGCTCTCGATCCGAGGATTGCAAGACTACTTCGACCAAGCAATCTCTTGGGCGCAATTTACGTTTCGTTTGCGAGCGGCACGTCGCTGTCGGCTCTCCTGCTGTCGCTGAGCGATTCGACGGCACTTTGGTTGCTCGGGCAAATGGTTTGGGCAATTTCTTTCCTGCAGTGGTTCTCAATACTCCATGAAGCCGGACATAAGACACTGTTTGCGTCGCCCCTCGCCAATCGTTTGGTGGGCCACATGTCTGGTTGGATGGCTGTCATACCTTTTGACACATGGAAGTTGATTCACGCCCGACACCATCATTGGACGGGATGGCAAGACCTGGATGCAACCACGCAGCAGCTGGTGCCTAGACCGCTCCGCCGTTGGGAGAAACTGAGCGTGAACATCTGTTGGGCCACCGGTCTGCCCCTGTTTT
>JANRMD010000493.1:0-14636 GCA_033761895.1 Pirellulaceae bacterium
TGCGACCTTGGTTTGCCCTTCGAATTCAATTCGACCAACCTCGGTGGACAAAGACGGCTTCGGCTGTACTGACTACGGTCCGGTCTATTATGTCGATTTAGATCCGCTGACCGGGTTGCGCAATAAGTTGCTTCGTGCCGATGGAGGAATCACCGACGGATGGCCACGAATAGGACAGATCACCGACGGATTGAGCAACACAATCGGCTTCGGAGAGGATGCTGGTAGGAATGAGCGCATGCAGGCGAACCACGTTTACGTTGACCCCATCGATGGGCAAAAACGGAGAATTTGGCGCTGGGGCGATCCTGATAGTGCGTTTGGTATTTCGAAAACGATCAACAATAATAAGACTCCGGCTAATGGACCTGTTAGCTGCCCGTGGACAGAAAACAACTGCGGTCCATTCGAAGAAATATTTAGTGAGCATTCCGGTGGAGCACTTTGCGTTTTGCTGGACGGGTCGGTTCAATTCCTAAATGAATCGATGTCTGCAAGTAGCCTCCGGGCTCTTGTCACGAGGTCCGGTGGGGACGTGATAATACCGGAGTAATCCACTTTTCTTGTAATCTGCGTGGGACAGGTCGGCCATCGATCGCTGATTGCGGTTGCAGCAGAACTCAACCTCCGCGGCTAGCTTACGAAAAGCTGGACGACACGAAAAGGCACACTCAATCCAGGCTTGCCATTCAACAAGACCAACCTGCACAAGCTACTGACCAATCCGCTGTATGTTGGTAAAGTGAAATACAAGACCGAGTTGCATAAGGGTGAGTACCAGCCTTTGATTACCGAGGAGCGGCGGTCTGCGGTTCAGAAGCAACTATCGCTCAACGGAACGACTGGCGGTGCGAAGGTCAGAAACAAGTTCGGTGCGTTACTTAAGGGTTTGCTCCATTGCTCGGTCTGCAAGCGTGCCATGTCGCCAAGCCATAGCACTAAAGGGAATCGCCGGTACAGATACTATGTATGCACCAACGCACAGAAGACTGGTTGGTCGAACTGCCCCGCGAAATCTACTCCGGCTCTTGGAATTGAGAATTTCGTCGTTCAGCAAATTCGCAATGTTGGCTCAGATCCCAACCTGATTACCGAAACACTTGAGATGACCAACAAGAACGCCAAAGAAGAGTTAGCGAACCTAGATTCGGAACTGCCTAGCTTGAAGAGGGACGTGAAAGCCTGGACCAAGGAACTGCCAACTGCAACTGCTGGTCGGCAAGCGGATCTCCACGAACGAATGGCGGCTGCTGAGAAGCGAGCGAGTGACTTGCATGAAGCACGAGCCAAAGTACTAGTCATCGATCCGCAGGAGGTAGCCGCGACACGCTGATACTTATGGACATGCAAAAGATGGCGTTGGAGGTAACTTGGGGCTAGGCAAAGAAAAAATGGGAACGGCTAGGCAGACCACTGAAATGAGTTTACTGCGAACGTCACGTGAAGAAAACTGCCGGAGCGACTTCGAGAGCAGGGGCGGTTGATGCAAAGGCCGTCGTGGACTGGCAACCCATCAATCGGTGACCTCAACGATAGACTTGCTAATGACGACCGATGAAATCGCCATTCCCCCGATGAGTGGGAATGCAAAGCACATAACCTGCACGAACTTTGCTTGCCCAGATGCCAGTGATTCAGCTATGAACGGCAGAATGAATGCCGCAAGAATCGCGATGGCCCAAATTCCCGCATTGGTTGCGATCAGCTTTTTCTTTTCGGTCGATGTCATAATGGCGATCCTGCTTCTTACATAGTCGTTGGTCGAGTATTGAGCACGTATATCCAACCTCGATAGCTTAGCGCCCCAGCATCTAAGCCTAAATGTGTTCGCTGGCTTTTCGCGAGTTGACTTTGCGTCGCGCGTCTTACGTCAGAAACACACGTTTCAGCCACGCAAATAGGCGGACATTCGGTGCTTCAACGTGGGCCTTCAAGATGGCCCGTATCTCTGCTGATTTTTCTTTGTATGCGCCCATTGCCGGGATCTCAAGGAGCTCAATATACCAAATGGCAACTTCAACAGTGCGGACGACAGGGAGTCTTGACACTTAAAACATTATGAGCCGAACTTGTTCTTCTTCGTTGAACCGCCTAGTGCGGACCGGCAGCGGTGTGGGAAGGTCGGTCAGCGATGGCCGTCCTTACCCGATTTAGGCAGGTACTTGATCGGTGTGGACCACCTGTGTGCAAGATGCCCTGTCATATGGTGTCCGTCCGGTAGAAAAGATTGACACGATCCACCAAAGCGGGAAGATGAACGATATTACCATGGGACCGTAAACCCACGAAGCAATTTCCGCATCGGCAGAAAATACGAATTGATTGGCAACGATGTGACCAGATTCCCACGGTGCGAATTTGATTGCATTTCGGAATAATGAACTGCCAAACGATGTACGCTGACCAGTTTGGTCAATAACCTTTAGGCCAAAAACTCTCTTGCCGAGTGTCGCCTTCTGCACGGATGATTCCAAAACGGCAAAGCACAAAACCACGGGCAGGGTCATCAAAACGAACCCCATAGCCTGAGAGATCCATGGGCTGGACGGGCGCTCGGGATTGCCAGCCGTCACAGCCATGACGACACCGAAAATCAATCCGGCCCAAACGAGGATGACCAACCAGTCCACACCAAAGGCCAGGATTCTCTGAATAGCGATGGGTGGACTCTTAGTCACCAAAGGGGTCTTCCTGCCTAACGCCACGCGTCACCGGGTACGCGCGAAAGATCTTCAACTTCAAGACCGACCGACTCGCGTACTCCGGTGCACGCGATTGTTACCCGCCTTTGGGTTTCGTCATACGGCTGTACTCCCGCTGCACCAACCCGTTAGGAATTGGAGCAGCCCGTCACCCATGCATTTGGCAGCAGTTTCGTCAGGATACCATGCCAGAACGCTCGCGTCTTCGCGGTCTTCAGAATCGGCGGGGAAACCAAATTGTATGCCGTCAGTTCCAGCAGTCGAGAAGAAGCAATATCGATTGACGTGCCGATTACCGTAGGAGCATTGCATGTAGGAATTAGTGTCGATCATTTCATCGATGGAGTAGATGACAATGCTGGCAGCAATCCAGTGATCGGGAGCAATCTCGATTTCTTCGGTCACGCCATCAGTTTGCGATAGCAATGACCGCAAACTCAGCGGCAATCGGCAAGCAAGCGATGCCTCCAGTCGCGAAATTGCATCCACCGACGCCCCTATGCGGAAACAAGGCCTCGCCGGAGTTGAATCAGAGTCACGTGCCTTGTACGCATTGATGATCGTCGCCAGCCAATCCAAAGCAGTCTCCAAGTGAACTCGTTGCGGGTAACTTATAATTCTTAGGCGCACGCGTCGGATAATGAAGGTTCATTCTAGCCAATGTAATTCGAGGAATGGGGAAAAACGCTTTGCGGATTTTGAAAGCGAAGTTTTTTTCCGCATCGGTCAATAGAGGGTGGTTACTTGCTGTGAATGTCAAATTTGACGATTCGCTGGCCACCGGAATCGGCGACATAAAAGTAGCCGCGACTGTCTTGTGCCATCCCGTGTGGATGTGTGAAAGCGTCATCCAGGCTGACGCCATCGATTCGTTGGCGGAATTGTCCTTCAGGCGAGAAACACTGAACGCGATCGTTCAAGCTGCTGACCCAAACTTGGTCGTTTCGATCTACAAATACACCGATAGGGCCGAAGGTGTTCTTTAATCCTCCAAATTTGTATTCACCAAATGCACCAGGCTCAACTGTTTTGCTCCCCCACAATTTCAAGGGTGTGCCGTCGCTATCAAGTTGCTGAATGCGTCCAGCTGCACCTTCGGAAGTGTACATGCGGCCCTGGCTGTCTTGGCCTAAAAAATGAGGACCACCGAAACGAGAGCCAGGTAACTCAGGACTTCCAAACTGACCTGCCTTATCGCCATGCTGCCCGATGCTGCGAACATGCTCACCTGCGCTAGTAAACTCCTGCAGTCTGTGATTGCATTGATCTGCAACAACGATATTGCCGTTCGAACGAATAATAATGCCACCTGGCTGATTGAACTGACCGCTGCCGCTGCCTTTCGAACCCCATTGGCGAACTATTTCGCCGGACTGAGTAACTATCGCAATCTTATGCTGAATCATGTAGCTGAGGCATAGGAAGCCGTCTGAAGTGAATGCCATGCCCCCTATCAAAGACGACTTTCGATCTGGGGTATCGCGGGGCAACTCGAACTGAGCGACGAAGTCACCCTTATCGGTGAATTGCTGCACTCTCGCATTATTGAGGTCGGCCACAAAAACATGGTCATCTTTGTTTACAGCAATGCAAATGGGCGAGTGAAACTGACCTGGCCCATCTCCCGCGGTGCCCCATTCCAAAATGAACTTGGGTTCAGTTGCAATGACGAACGGGCTCATGAAGCCAATTGTGATTACGGTGGCTAACCAGAATATTGAAGCCAGAGTTTCAATTAAGGTTCGATCAGACATGCCCTAGTTCGCGTTCATTATGATGGGGTGTAGTCTTAGGTTTTCTAAAACTTGGCTGTCACGAATTGTGAGACTTAACTTCCGACGAGGGCGGCGCACTTCAATCTGCCCACGATTAGCAAAACTCGCAGTATGACCGAAGTTGGGTGTTCATTCAAACAAGCATCTCGGCATCTAAATAGAGGTCGGTTCCTGTTAACTCCCCCTCCCAAGAGACTCAGAGAGTTCGATACTTTTGATCGGGGTCCGGAAGGAACCCAACGGGTTCCGTTCGGTGTGCGGGCGATACTCTCTTCGAAATAGAGAGTCGGCAAAACTCAGAAAACCAACGATTTGTTGGCAGAAACGCAAAACGCCTGGGAACTGCTTAACAGCTCCAGGCGTTAACTGGCTTGAGCAGAGGTTTCCGATGCGGAAACCGTCAGCTCCCCGGACCAACCCTGGTAAGGAACCTTCTTGGAGAGGTCGATTTTGGACGCACCTCAAAAATAAGGGCGTGCTGAGTTCGAGACCGGTTCGGTTGGTCTTTCAGATGGTGCAGCGTTACGGAAGTTGCTTAACAGACAAGCTAGTTCGAGACCGGCCGGGGCCGGCGAATTGACGAAAAGGCGAAACGATGATTCGTTGCTCCAATTAGGGCAAGTATGGCCAGTAAGTGAGGCGGTTCTGGTGGTGCGCTACAAAGCGGACGTCACCATCCTGCGAAACAACGATCGCAATCGTATCTGGCAAGCCGGTGACCAACCGATATGCCGAGCGATGACGCGTGCCGGAGGCGTCGGCTCGCTCATGGATGGTTTCTGCGGCTTCGAGGTCCTTAGCGCGATGGATTGTATGCACTGGGGTGTCGCCGAGTATTTCTGCACCGAATCCAATCAATCGAAAGTTACGGTCAAGAACCAAAGCACCATCCACGCTCATCAAGTCGGCAAGGAAATGCCCGAAGTCGATGAGCGACTCTTCAAGTTCTGCTAGTTCTGAATCTCGCATCCTGCGATAGTCGCGGTAGGTGACCTTCGAAAGAGATTGTTCGTGGCCGATTTGCCTCGCACGATGGATCACACGCAGCATCAGGCGTTGAAAACGCTGCGTTGAATCGTCTTCTGTGAATCGAACTCGAAATCGCAACCAGCGACTGATGTCTGGTTTACGAAGAGATTCGTCGGACAAATACACCAGCATTCCACCGTGCTGCCGATTGCGGACTAGTCTCAGAGTACGACGGACGACGCCCTGGGCTAAATCGCGCACGAAATCGTCGCACATCTTCGTTGATGCATGGTCCAAGTCGGCAACTTCTCGATCGATGATCTCCAGCAACTCGGTCCGCACATGGCCAAACCTTTGCGGAAGCCATTTAGCGCGGAAGGGATCAAAACCTTCTGTCAAAATACGACCGCCCGACGACTCGAGAATTCTCAAGTATCCCGAACTGGCTATCACATGACCTGGCCCCAGGCAGTGGAGGACTAAGTTGGGAGGCAGTGCGCGAGATTGCTCCATGGCAGAATCAACGCGGTTAACCCAATCCGTGCCGGTCGTTACGATGCCCCAAATAATTGAGTTGCCCTCTGAATCAAATCGCACTGCCAACAGCGATCTGTAATACCCCGCAGCGGCTGCGAGTTTGCGGATTTGATGGGGCGATAGCTCGCATGGTTCGTCAAATCGCAGTACATGGATAGGACTGGCTCCATTGTGCAGTTCAAGTTCAAAGTCACTGGGTTCGCCAATGACCATCCGACAAAGAACCGGTTCGGTTTCCTCACGTAGCAAGCTTGCTTGATACATTACATCCAGCAAATGGGCAATATCTTCCTTCACAGGGAGTATATGAGCGTGCTGTGGACATGCGGTAGCCCAACGTTGGCAAACTGCTTCAGCGATTTCAGAAGGATAGTTCGATGGTGTTCGATTCATAGTCTACCGTTCTACAACAAACTGAGCAGTCGGTGAACGCAGGATACAGCCAGCGATCCATCGCCGACGGCAAAACCGCAACGTTTTGTTGTTCCCGCGCGAACATCGCCGGCCGCAAGGATGCCAGGTACTGTTGTCTCCAAATCGCAGGGGACTCGGTCGAGCGTCCAATGAGAACTTAGTTTCGGATTGCTCATGAACGTAGAACCGGTCAGTACGAAGCCCTTGTCATCGAGCAAAACTTGCTCGGGCAACCACTTAGTATGAGGTGTTGCACCAATAAAGATGAAAAGGCCGCAGCAATCGATCTTTGCTGTCTCACCTGTGGCGTGATTGTAGGTTTTGACCGATTGAACTCGGCTTTCTCCCTCAATGGACGTCACTTCGGTATTCGGAACGACTTGAATCCGGGGATGCGAGTTGACGCGAGCTGATAAGTAAGACGACATCCCCTTGGAGAGATCGGGGCCCCGGATCAGCATCACCACTTTCTTCGCTTTCGTGGCTAGAAACATAGCCGCTTGCCCAGCCGAATTCCCGCCGCCAACCACGACTGCGGTTGCTCCTTCACAAACGCGACCTTCTACAGACGTGGCGGCATAGTAAACACCCGATCCCTCCAGTCGAGTGCATCCAGGAAGATCGAGCTGTCGGTAGCTGACTCCACTGGCAATCATCACAACGCGCCCACGAGCGGTTTGCCCGGTACAAAGTTTCAAATGATGTTCACCCGATGCATGCTGCTGGAGTGACTGCACAGTGATCGGAGCGATGAATTGCGTTCCAAATTTTAGGGCTTGCAGGTAACCACGGTTTGCTAGCTCGCTACCACTTAAACCTGTTGGAAATCCTATGAAGTTCTCAATCTTTGAGCTACTGCCGGCCTGACCACCGGGGCCAACACTGTCGATGACCAACGTTTGTATCCCTTCAGAAGAGGCGTATACAGCTGCCGCCAACCCGGCCGGTCCCGAACCAACGATGACCAGATCGAAAAGCTGCTGATCAACATTGCGATTGATTCCGATGCAGGTCGCTAGTTTTGGAAGCGATGGATTGCCGATCGTCGAGCCATTGCAACGCACAACAGGCAACTCCAGTTGGTATGCTTCCAACCGTTGAAGCTGCTGCTGGCCATCACCAGTATCCGCTTCAAAGAATGAATAGGGGACATGGTTCTTGTAAAGGAATTCTCGTAGTCGTGTTGTCGCTGGTGTGTTCGTGGTTCCAACTACGCGAACGCCTACGAAGGGAAGGTCCGCCAACAACGTTCGTCGAAGTTGAAATGCGTCCAGAAGCATTTCGCTGACTGTCGGGCATTGACCAAGTAATTTTCTCAATTGAACAGCAGACAAGCGATAGGCCTCAACCGGTTCCGTTGCAACCGCCACGAATAACGATGAGCGGCCTGTCAACATATCGACATCACCAACGAATTCGCGCGGACCATGATTGGCGATTAACCGCTCACCATCGCAATCACGTTCAACGATTTTGACATTGCCCGATCGAATCACAAAAAACGGATAGTCTTTTTGACCATGGGATACAAGCTCCTCGCCGGTTACGAACCTAGCTGGCTCGGCAATTTCCGCGATGGACGCAAGCTGCTGGTCGTCGAACTTTGGGAAAGCTTTGAAATGGATTGCGTCGGTCTGGGACATTGTTGTTCTCTAATTCAGTTTCTACGAGCTCTTACCAGTTGAGCTCCAAAGGACCGCCGAATTTCCGCATTTCAGCAAAGAATCGACCGCTGGGGCCACCTTGCGGCAGTGTCGCAAGATAAAGCGCAGTCTCTGCACCCTCCTCGGCGGTGAACGGTGCGTCGGGTCCACCCATGTCGGTCTTTAGCCAACCCGGCGAGTAGGCGTTGATGAGAATATCAGATCCTCGAAGCTCCTTGGCAATAAGCTTGCCGTAATCAATGCTACTTTCATATTCTCATTCCTATAATATCACCTTGCAAATATCACCTTGCAAAACAAACACCGCTTCGCAGCTCCTGATTGGGCACAACTTATCGTTGCAGAACAAGCCGGTACCGAGGCGAACCATTGCGCAGCTTTTCAAAGGCTTCGTTGATGTCGCTCATCGCGTAAACTTCTGTCACGGGTTCGATCTGGTGGCGGGCTGCAAAGTCGAGCATCTTGCGAGTTGTCGCTATGCTTCCAGAGGGTGACGAAGCGAGGGATTTTTGTCCCAAAAGCATCGGAAAAACGGTTGCTTCAACCTTTGGAGCCGCACCCACCGTATGCAACACGCCCTTCGGAGCCAGCGTGGCAACATAAGCATCCCAAGGCAACGCCGCATCGGTTGTATTGATGATCAAATCGAACTTATTTGCAACAGACTCCAATGCACCAGCCTCACTGGTCGCGATGTAGTGATGTGCTCCAAGTTCGCGAGTTTCAACTTCCTTCGAGCGACTCCGCGAGATCGCAGTTACTTCACAGCCCCAAGCCGCTGCAAACTTTATGGCCATATGCCCCAGTCCGCCAATGCCCACCACAGCTACCTTCGACATCGGAGAGATTGCGTGTTGAACCAACGGATTAAAGACCGTGACGCCACCGCACAACATAGGGCCACATTTCAAGGGATCGATGCCGTTAGGAATCTTCGTCGCCCAGCCCCAATGGCATCGAACACGATCAGCAAAACCACCCGTTTGATGAGTAATCGTCCCTTGGACTGACAAGCACAAATTGTGATCGCCGCCGATGCACTGGTCGCAATGCATGCACGATCGGCTATTCCAACCTAGTCCAACGAGGTCACCCTCTTTGAGGCCTAAAACGGAACTCCCCATCGCTACAACTCGGCCGATGACTTCGTGCCCGCCCACAAACGGATATTGAGTGAATCCCCACGCATTGTCGAGCATCGACATGTCACTATGGCAGATGCCGCAAGACTCTACTGCAATCTCTACGTCGTCCGATCCCAATGGCGGCAATTCAAATTCGCAGGGTTTGAATTCTCCCGATGCTTTATGGGCAGCAAATCCATGAGCGGTGGTCATATTCGTCTCCGTAAACGTTGAACTTAAAGTCGAGATTGATTGATCATAGGGACTATACAATCTATTGGACAGGTACTAACCTAAAGGTGCGTGCATGCCTGATTAGCGAATATTAAGAATGGATTAAGTTGATGACCAAAGCTCCTTTTCGCTGTGGCATCGAAGCCTCTTTGGCGGTGATAGGCGGCAAATGGAAGTCCATTATTCTGTGGCATCTGGAAGATCCGCGACGTTTCAGCGAATTGAAGCGACGCGTGACTGGCATCAGTGAAAAGATGCTCATCCAACAACTCCGCGATCTTGAGCGTGATGGCATCGTCGCTAGAAAGGATTTCCAAGAAGTTCCGCCGAAAGTCGAATACTCGCTCACACCATTCGGCCGTTCACTGAAAGAGGCTCTTGCTCCACTTTGTGACTGGGGCAAGAAGCACATGAAGCGTATCGAGAAGTTGCATGAGTCATGAAAAGGTGATTCAGGGACCTGGCGACCATTGACGTGATATTCACAATATCCGTGACACCCAAATGTTTTCCACTCATCAAACCATTCCCTGGTGACATGGCGACGATTTCAGCATTACAGATGCAATTCAATTCCGTACTCAGCGGCAACCCGCCCCGTGCACTTTGCTCATCGGAACCATAAAGGGTTGGAGAAAAATGCTCCGAGCAAGCTATTCCTTGTAAAGCAGAGATTCGTTTGTTCCGTCGTTTTTTGTACGATTGAAACCAGCTTGCGGAAAGTCGACGAGAATTCGGCCTGCTGCGAACTGAAGCGGAATTGGTTAACACGAACAGAGATAAACTCGTCTGCGTTCAGAAAGGGCGACACTCGCGGAGGCGACTAAGTTCATCGTACGAAGCGGGCTATCAGAGAACGGACATGTGTAGAAAGGTGCCGCCGGATGGACGTGTACTCTTGAGTCCGCCTGCCGCTTAAATGTTGCGATGCGAGGTTCGATTAGCTGGGGATATTGGAATCCCGCTTGGCCAAGTTCGCTTCCAATTCCGCGGCCGCTTCGTCTGGCGATAGTTCAACGATCTCGCCATCTCGCCAGATAACGATTTCGGTATTCGATTGGCGAGCTCGATCGATGACTTTTCGACAGGCAGCCTCGAACGCCATATCCGCTTTAGCGATCAACGAGTCGGGCTAGCTGCGTCTAATCATTGGGGGCGTCCTTACGATGCAGTTGAACACGTTCCCACCCATTTTAGTCCAGGACCCGTTTTCGTTCACCCTCAATCTCAGCGATTGGACTTGGCGGGAAGGAAGCGCCGTCATAGACGCAGCCCGATCGAAACCTGTTTCCAACTCCAGGCCCGAAATTTAAGGGCGTGGAAGCTATTCTTAAAATTCTGGCTGAGTGCCTTCGTCCAACTGCTTTGTCGGCGTGTAACCCTATAGATAGAGGAACACATTTCCTCAAAGCCATCACGACTCCTCAAGACATTGCACAACGTAGAATTGGAGCCGATGCCGCTAGACAACACTTACGTTGCGAAAACTCCGCATACCCGCATGCGGACCAACCAGGAGTACGAAGTGAGAGCCCTTCATTTGCCCAGCGAATCATTCTTCCGAAAAGGTCTCCGTACCCATTTTTCATTTTCAAGTGTTCTTGGCTTTGGTATCTTTGTACGTAGATAGTGCGATTGTTAACGAAGGGTGAGGTCGATTGTGGGAGTTCAACGATTAGTAACGTGCAGCCTGACCATGTTAGTGCTTGGATTTTTGGAGACAACAATGGCCCAAGAAAGTGAATCGACCTGCGTCGTCCAATTGTATGACCACCCAGTCTATAAAGGGGAGATGAGTGTACGTTGGACGAACGACATCTCAACTACGTTTGAGCTGGAAGGTGCCGACAAATGGCTCATCAGCCGGCAAATCAAATTGCCCTTGAATGTAAATGATTTCCAAATTTTTGGATCCGTAACTTGGAAGCATGATCGGGCCGGCGAAAAGACTGCGTTGGCTTCTTCCAAAGAACAGTTCGTCGACTTCACGCCTGCTATTCGCCATTTGCGATCCCTCGAATCGTGGGGCAAACGCATGGAGAAATTCGTTCAGGAACTAAACAAGATAGAGAAACAGCAACAGGATCGGGATGAAAGTCCATCAGAATTGATAAGGGCGAATGGTCCGGTGCTTCCGGAATCGATCAAGTCCGCGGAGCAGCGAATAAAATTTGCGTTGCCCGACGAGCACAAACAACTGCTGCAAGACTATGGGGCTTGGTCCTATTCCAGTTCTCGCTGCGTGCCTGCTACAGACATTAACCCTGCGAACACGCAGATGCGTTCGATCTGGGGCTCGCCAGCTTCGGAGTTTGATTCACTTTCGGAAAAATCCAAAACCCTCTATCAAGCGAGCGTCATGCTGTTTGTGGAAGGAGGAGACGGCTATGGAGCTCTTATCTATCATCCGACGTCCTCGACAGGAGATTACTACTGGATACATCAAGATAATCTCGACGAGCCAGTCAAGCTCGTCGACAACCAAAATAAGCCGCGAGATTATTCCAGTGCGATGCGATGGATCATCGCCAATCAAATTCTGCTTAATTACGACGACGTGTTCGATGGAACTTTCATCGATCGAAGTTCAACGACAGCGTTTCCCTACCAACTTCGTCTCAATTTTCCATCACAAAAGCAACTGGAAACAAATCAACTAGAAGTAAGACTTGAAGTGGAGTGGAGCAAGTTCGACTGAAGTGTCGTGATTAATTCTTACTCATTGAATCTTCGGTGAGGATATTGGTCTGGATACGTCTGGATCGATGAGCAGCGCGGTAGCGGGACATCGTGGACGAGGTGCGACTTCGAAGATGCGATGCATCGACGTTGCCGCACTGTTCGCCGCAGCGATCCTGCGACGCAACCCGGACAGCGTTGTGATTCCCTTCGATACTTCTGCATACGATGCCAAGATGGATCCAAAGGATTCGATTTTGAGCATTGCCGAGCGATTGGCAAAGTACGGTGGTGGTGTAACAGATTGTTCGCTGCCGTTGGTAGCTGCCAACCAGAAGCATGCGAAGCGCAAGTTCGCTGGCATTGTTCTCGTTAGCGATAACGAGAGCTGGGTCGGAACGGGACGGCATGGTTCAACCGGTCCTAACCGAGATATTTGGGCCGGGCGTCGCGGACGCGGAAAAGGCCCAAAACGCCCGAGTAGAAACGAAAAACGCCGGGCGTCGATCTCTCGTCGTCCGGCGTTAACTTTTTGGCGTTTCTTCCGTAGAAAAGACTAAGGCTCCCCGCGTGAGACCCTCTTCGAAATGTCGCGAGAGAGGTTGTAAGAAACCTCGTTTTTACAGGGAAAATGAACAAGTGGGACTAGCACGCGACATTAATCGGCGCGACCTGTTAACCCGCGAGACCTCTCTATCTCGCGCTTTGAGTTAACTGGTTAGTCAAAGCTTCCGCAGGGAAAGAAAGCGGGAGCCGAGTTAACAGCGGCTGAAATTGACTTGATTGCTGCAATTACAATCACCTATCAACCGCTGACAAAGCCGCAGTTACCTACCCGCGCAGTTTTAACAATACCAGCCGCACAGACGCGGATTAGGCCCTGACAATCGTCTTGCCGTGCTTGGTAATCACTACTTCCACGCACTCTCCGCACGGAAACTTGTAGGTCAAAATCTTACGACCTAGCAAACCGGCACGACAGTCAACGAGGCAAGGCGTTTCGCACTTGCAGCAAGCTGGCAGGCAAGCGGATACAGTGTACTTGCAGCAAGTACATGGATCTTCCACACACCAAGTTACGTGCACGGGCGGAGGCGGAACGCAACAAACCGGCTTTGGGCAACAATCGCCAGCAACGGCGATTGGTGATTGCCCCGTTGAGCCGACAATGCTAGCCGCTAATAGAAAGGCTGTATACCAAAATTTTCCCATGATGATTCTCTCGATTTCAAGACGCTGACTGATAGCCCAAATCGCGGGAGTCATTTGCCGGAACGGCTCGATGAGCATTTCCAACATTGACTGCCGCTACCTAGTGGTAGCTTAGCTTACCTTTCCTGAGTTTTCCAGCAACTTTACTTTCAGGAGGTCAGTTACAGGTTTTTGACCGTTTGTGCGACGCGGAATCCATCGCTGCCGTTTCGCACGTTTGGATTGTGACGGTTATGACGGGCAGAATGATTAACAGTTAGCTCGGCGTAATCCGTTTTGCCTTAACAACTAGTACTCGCTGAATGGCATTCCAAGAATCCCTGCGTCCCGCCACGATTCGCCTGCGTATCGAGCGGCTAACAGTGTCCCCCAAACTTGCCTACCGTGGCTACAAGAATGATCGCTAGGCAAACCATCCAATGATTCCAGCCACTAAGTAGACAAGTTGGGTTCGCATACCGGGGTAAGCGAAAAAGGCTGGTAGCAAAAGAACTGTAACCGGCTCTTTTAATTTCATGAGGAAGCTCTTAGCGAGCATCTGAAATGGCAACTGCCGCATGTGCTTTGTGTTTCAGCTGTGCTGAGTTAAGTTCCAGCCCAACCAAGAACATGTAAAGAATGACACCCAGCTGAGCAATTACTTTCAATGAAATGGCTACGTGGCCTTTCGGATCATTCGCGGATGTTGGTATTAGCAAGTGCATCGCTTCCGGGTTGATAACCCCGAGTAACGACGGCCCTAGAGCGAGTCCCGCTATTATCTCGCCAATCACAGGTGGCTGGCCGATCTGTTGACACAGCTTTCCAAGAATTGCGCCGACGAGTATTACCGTCGCAAGCGTCCCCTACCCACGATGCAGTTTTCACGAACGAATTCAGATACCGGTGAAGCGAGTGATTCCATATCTTCAACCATGTCGGCAACGCTCGACGGCATTAAAAAGCGGCCACGCTCATTGAGACGCTTCCATCCTTCAATTGCCCAATTTAGAATCCCTGGCAGTTCGAACATGAGGCGATCGGTCAGCCCCACATCCTCCCTACCATAAAAACTCTGCATGGTTCGCAAGATTAGAAATCGACCGGCCAGGGCACCGCTGGCGTCATTGAAACGCGGTAGTTCATTGGTCAGAAACATGAATCGAGTCGGCAGCTTCAGGGTGACACTCCCCAAGTACTTTCGATCGATCGAAATAGGATCTTCGCCGCTGATACACAGAAGTCGCTCGACGACAGTCATGATGTTCTCACCGTGGAATCGAGCATCACTAACGGTAGCCAACGTCTTACCTATGAGAGGTTGCATGCCGAAAGGACCGGCCAGTG
>JANRMD010000494.1:0-6276 GCA_033761895.1 Pirellulaceae bacterium
CTAGCAAAGCGCGCGAGCTCGCAACAGCCTCGCCTTTAGTCGCAGCCCCCAGTGTCGATGATCGTTCTTACGTTGCTCCAGCTTCCGCAAATGCGCCGGAACCTAATGCACCTCAAGCCGGCTTTACGATCAAAACCGTGGAGCAGACAGTAGGCGGACAAAGTGTTAAGTGGGGCGTCGAACGAGATGGCGTCGAGCTGAGGTTGCTGACTTCCAGCACGATCATCGTCAAAGGAGAAGCCATACGAGGCGACACTATCAGTTACTCGGTGAATGAGGGCAATCCTGTACCCGTTTCAATTGATATCGACAACACTTGGAATACCGCAATTACTGTGACGCGACCGGGAAACTCCAAGATCGTGTTTACAAGGACTTCAGGTTCAGAAAACGCAGTTCGCTTTTTTAATGCTGTGGCTCCGACGGAAGATGATAGCCGTCTACTCCAGCCGGTCATCACCAAGGTTTCCAATAACGCATTCAGGACCCCTATAACTCTACAACCACAAGCGGAACCCGTACGTCTGTACGGTGGATACGTAAGCTTGTCTGGACTGCGCGTGCTCAGTGGAACGCGTTTGCAGTTCGCGGTGTTTGACAAAACGGGAAAGTTCTTAGGCTTGGCGTTACCTTCAACGCCAGTCAATCCAAGACCTGATGCGAGTTGGGACGCTGAACTAGATATTGTCTTTCCGCCTGAAATGGCTCCCTCGTCTGGGACGACAGGATTCATGCGCGCGATGGCTTTTTCCTCAACGGATGGCTTACATCGTTTTTCCGATTCTCAGATTAACTTTCAGGTTGCCCCCGCAGGTACACCAAGCACGAGACCGAGAATCACTGTCGCACCGACACTAGGTAACGGCACCGCTGAGTTTCTAAAGCCAAACCAAGAGTATCTTTCGAAGGACAAACGGTTTGTTGTTAAGGGAGCCGTAACTACTTCGGATTCACAACTGCTCGGTGATAGTCGAGTGGTAGTGTTCGTCAATAATGTTCCAGTTGAAGTGCGTGACATTGCGGCCAATCCGTCTGATCAGAACAAATGGAGTGCCACAATCGAGGTTAGTGAAGACAACAAATACGTGATTGAGGCAGCGACGGTGCTCGGCCGTTCCTTGTATGGCGACAGATCACCTGCGTCTAAGTTGCACGTTCGTGCCGCTGGACCGCGTGTTGTCTCCGTCGCCCCGACCAACGCAGCCTTGGATGGTATCAGGGTGGTTTTTGACGAGAAGGTCAAGTTCGAAGATAGCAGCGCGACAAGCGCTGCGCTCAATAGCGTCTTCCTACTTCAAGGGCGGCAAGCCAACAACAACCCGCAGGCTGCAACTGCGCCAGCGCCGACCCAAGATGCTGAAAATGCTATTGTCCTGACCTACTCCAATGTCCCACCGGATGTTTATAAATTTACGGTCAAGGGACAACTTGTTAAAAACATGTTTGGAACCGCGATGGGAGCTGACTTCGAAACGCAGTTGTTCCGTCCCATCGGCGCCGAAGAACCGATGACCTCGCGCGGCATAACGGGACCGACCGGACCTTTTGTCACGTATGGCGAATACACCAAACCGCGGGATTTCATTGATGGCTTCAATCCATCGGATAAGGTTGAAACACGCATTTCGCGGCTCTACTATTTTCGTGACGCACACCGCGTAGCTCAGATCATCAACCGTGACGCCAAGTCTTACAATCGCTCTGCTGTTGAAATGCAGCAGCAGCTAGCAAGTAAAGCTCATCAGATCGCGGATCAAGCCACGGACGACCGCCGCGCGAAAGAACGCAATGCCGTGCAGGCAGCCCAAAAGACCCGCGAAGCTGAGCAAGAATTGCAGCAGGCACAGCAGCTTGCGCAAAGCGCATCGAATCAGGCTGCTGCAGCTCAAGGTGATCTCCAGCAGGCGAATTCACAACTGCGATCCCTACCACCAGACTCACCGAACCGATCCCAGCTTGAGGCGAACGCAAGCAACTTATCCAACGCAGTAGGCAGTTTAGAAAAGGTCGCCGAGTCGGCTCGCAGTCGAGCGCAAGCCGCATCCAACAAGGTCCAGCAGTTGCGTGAAGAAGAAGCTCGTGTGCGTGAACAATGGCAGGCATCGATTGCGGTTGAGGACAGAGCCCGCGAGGAACAATTCCGACGCGAAGTAGCTGCAGCTCATGCAGATCCTGACACATTCGCTCCTGGCACACCAGGGTCTCAAGATCCCGTACAACAAGTCTCTGTGTCCGTGATCGGCGAAGGTCTCATACAACTGCGTGGCCCCATCAAGGGCATCAACATCATTCGGAACATGATCAACCAGATTGATGCTCCGGTCGGTCAAGTTCGCGTGGGTGTGCATACGGTTCAAATCAATGGTGAGAAAGGAGACCGCATGGAGATCGTCGCTGGCAAAATTCAGCGATTCATCGATCACTCCAGGTTTCTCACACTGCAATCTGCGGAGATGCTTCGTAAAGCTATCGTCCGTGTCGCCGCTCAACGCGCCATCGAATGCGGTAGCGTGCCGGGGCTGAGCCAAGGGGATCGTGATCGCAGTTATCTCTATTCATTCTTTGGCGAAGACTTTGTTCGCGAACTCGAAACCATGGACTCTGAGTTTCTTGCGACAGGCAACAAATTGCTCTCGATCCATTCCATGGACTCGACAAGCCTCGCTTCGGCGCTGTTCTTGATGGCCCTCGCCAAGAACACCACTCGCATGCAAATTCAGCAAGAGTTCGAAGCTATGATGACCAGCGAACTCCCTGCAGCGGAACAAAACTATTTCGAAGCGGGACTTACCTGTGACGGAAAGCACAAACTCTTTGATAAGCACTGCCACCGAGCCGAGTTCGCGCTATTGTCACAGAACGCTCGCTTCCAATCGATTCGTGGAATGTTCAACGCTGATGTCGCTGAAGACGACACCATGACTCCGATTCAACGCGAGTTTATTCGACTGGCACAGATCTTCAAAAGCCGCTTGATTGTCGAGTTGGAGTTAAAGCAGCGGGTGATGGAGCGGGCCGTCATCGAAGAACGGCTAGGCAATCGCCAAAAGGAACTCACCGATGCGAGGTTCAAAGAAGAGAATGCAAATCTGTTGAAGCAGAGAGCACAAGACTCGCTCAAAGAAGCTCAGAAAGGCACCTTGGTCGCCTCTCGACAGCTTTCTGCAATCGTGCAATCCTCACAGCGTCAATCCGAACAAATTGCAATTAGAGCAAGAGACTCGAAAGTGGATTCGACAACCAAGATCGAAGCCATAACAGACAATCTCCTCAAACAGATTCGCAATTTGGTTGACGAGGAGGTCTGGATGCTTACAGGAAAGACCCCACTCGAGCAGCTTAAACTCAAGCTACTCCTGCCCCTCAAGGATGGCGAGACCATTGCGGGTCGAATTGTTGACTTTCGGAACAACGAACTCACTTGGTTTCCTGGCAAGACAACTAATAAGTGGCCACCCAGCAATTTCTTCATCATTCCAGACTGGCCTCCGGCTCGAGGTGGCGATCCGACCAAAAATACGGTGGAATTGAACATGGACACCCCTGGCAAAATTCTCTTTTCCGCCGCTGATGAGGCCGAGAGAATTGAACTTGAAACCACGGTCGCAAGCTACACTGCGTTTGCCGTTCGTACGAAGTCGCAGTTGGAGGCTTGGCCAGTCGATCCTGAGGTGCAAGAGTTTTTCGTAGAGGCGAACAAGTCACTTGCAAAAGTGATACAAGATAGTGTCCCCGGGAATGAGATCAACAATTTGGTCCGCATTCGCGACGTACTCCAAGCTTACTCGAGGATTGCCGCGCACCGCGCTGAGCAGCTATCTGCCCTTTACGAAGCACTGAACTGCATTGTGACCGAGGTCGGTCGACCTGATGCGGACCTCCAAAAGGTCTTTGCCAATTGGCTGCAAACAGAACAGCGGATCTATTCGGCGTTATCTGAGCAAGAACGCAAGCAGTCTGAACAATCCTTCAATGACGCAAAATCAAGTTTCCAAACGCTGCAAGAACGGATGGTCGATTTCGAGTTTTCAACGCGAGAAGCAGACGCTTAGCGGCGTCCGCTGGATCACAAGAAATTTCTAGACATGCTCGTCGACGAGATGGAAGACAAGTACGTCGAACTGCTTGAAGGCACACGAGCTCACACGGCCAATATTGACGCTTACATCAAGCGACTGATTACTTCGCTGGATGATGACTTCAACACCCAGTTCTACTACCCCACGTTCCGCAAGGTTCGTGAAGCAAGTCAGCTGTGGGATGTAACCATGGGGCAAGTTGAGACAACGAATGTGTTAGCGAACAACCGCGCCTTCGGAAAAGTCTCGCCGGAAGCCACCATGGAGTTTGACTTACCTAAGCGGGATATTCTGATTACGGAAGCCATGAATGGCGCTAAAGCTGTCATCGATGATGTGGGGGCTCTCGCGCAAGACCCAACTTTTCTAGCACTCGCTCAAATGAAGGGGGGCTCGCCAACCTCCTCTCCGATGGCGGGCGCGACTGGTGGACACTCCACAGTTCGCAACGTCTTGCCAGGCCTGTCAACAGATACAGCCGAAACAGTCATGGGGCAACAAGGCCCCGGTGGTTCAACATTCGGTTCCGCCATGGAAGCCCTGATCCCGGATCCAGCGATCTACAAATACGAGACAGGCACTGGCTGGGAAATTCGTCCAGTGATTCAACCGGATGGTCAAGCTTTGGTGTTCCATTTCAACTACATGTACACCACCAACGTGCGTGAACCTGTACGAGCCGACGAGAAACACCTCGGTCGTGTCAAACGCCACTTTGTTGACACCGACGTGCAGCTGAGCAACTTTGAATTGCGAGAGATCAGTCGCTATACGGTCGCCTTGAAAGCGTCGCGGACTTCGCGGGGCGTGCCCTTATTCGAAGATGTACCTGTAGTGGGTGCGCTTTTCCGACCTCTTCCCAGCGACGAGTCATCATTGCAGCAGAACGTGATCTTGGGCCAAGCCACGATTTTTCCCACCGTGTTTGATTTGATGGGACTCCGCTGGGCTCCTGTGGTGGCCGACTTGGATCCGTTGCGATTGTCGAACGACGAATTCATAGTTCGCAATCGTCGCCGCGCGATCACCAACGAAGTATTTGACAAAGCCAGTTCCGAAGTTGACAAGTTCCTACGCATCCCGGAAGCCGAACGCCGCATGGACTTGTACCGCTCTCAAGAAACCATCCCGTCAATACATCCAAACGGATACGACGGCCCAGGTGCAAATCTGCGCGACAGCCAGTTGCAAGAAGGTTATTCCCCAACGCAGCGACAAGAATCCCAATTCATTCCAGGGGATTCCATTGAAGGCAGTCTCGACTTGCGTGGTCGACGCAGGCAAATGGATATGCAGAACGAAATGCCCACTGTTCCGCCGAATCCCTCGAGGCCCAACACCCAACCACGCTCAGGTGAACCAACTACGTGGGACAACTCGTCGTCACGCAATTACAACTCCACTTCCGTGACCAATGCAAGTTACCAGTCGGGGCCTCCACGTTCATCCGTTTCCGGAGCAAACGCCGTCATGCCCGCTGCCGGTAAATCAGCTGGTGTCGTTACGCCGTCAAGTCCAACAGCCAATAAGGGCACAGCCAGCCGACTGCCGCAAATCCGTAATCCGTTCTCGCGCGGGCAGCCGAAAAAGTAGACTGTTGCTTCACACACTTAGAGATGACCATGCGCATCAACAAAAGAATAGCTGTTGCAGGCTCCGTAGTCTCGATCATCGTGGTCGCCGCGGCTCCGACGTTCCATCGCACACGCCCGCCCGCCCGCTGCGATATCCCTGCACGCGAATACCAACATGTCAAGTTATCCCAGCCCGCCCGCTCGCTCAGCAACGTTGCAGTGGTAATCGATCCACGTCTCGCAGCCACTGCTAGCAGAGACCCCATCAATCGTGTTGGTCCTACCAACTCAGATCGATTGCAAGCCAAAGTCAAGTCGTTTCAGTTTGTAAAAGATCCGACACTGCAAATCGATCATTGCTCGCTAACCGATATGTCCGTGTTATTGGATGAAACAGGAAAGTGGACGGTAAGCCTGCGAGCAAACCAGAATCCATTGAATCCTGCTAATCCATTGGACGTTACAACTTTGGAACCCAAGCGACTCTTTACGGACCATATACAACGCAACAAGTTTCATATTACGGTGCACTGTTATGCTCAGTATGGTTCGGTCGTTGGCGAACGCTTGATCGGTCAACCCCTTGTGATACCCCTGACCGTGAAGCCGTTCTGGGTGCAGCG
>JANRMD010000495.1:0-9827 GCA_033761895.1 Pirellulaceae bacterium
CAACCCCTCTCCCCTGAGTACCGGGGAGAGGGGAGCCACAGCGTTTTCACTTGTCGATTGCGTTGACGCAAAACGAAGCTGTAACAAAACTCTCGCTAGAGATTTTTGAAAGACTGCTATTTGTCGCATAGCCCAGGCAGTGCCTTCAAGGCAGTGCGTTCCCAGGCAGAGCCTGGGAACGAGGGCAGCCTGGGAACGAGGGCACACTACTTTTGCTTACGTGCATCCGCTTTTCGCCACAGGTACCAAGCGCCGAGGCTGCGGTAGGGTTGCCAGTGGTCGGTCAGCTGGGCGAACCTATCCTTCTTAGGCATACTGTCTAATCCGAACAGCTGTTGCAGCCCACTTTTGACTCCGAAGTCATCGATAGGCATCACGTCGAGCCGCCCGAGTGTAAAGATCAACAGCATCTCGACGGTCCATCGCCCCACGCCGCGCAATGGCAAGAGGCGTTCGATCAGTTCCTCGTCGGTCAATGACGCCGCTACTGCACGTGTTGGAATCTCTCCAGCCACTGCTGCGGCAGCAATCCCTTGAATCGCGACTGCTTTCGCGGTCGAAAAGCCCATCCCACGCAGCTTTTCATGTGAGGCTCGCTTCACTTGCTGAGCGCTGGGAAAGCCGTTGCACCGAAATCCGTCGACCAAGCGGCCAAGAATCGTTTCTGCCGCGCGACCATGCAATTGCTGATGCGCGATCGCTCTAACAAGGGCTTCGAACAGTTCGCGTTGCCATTGGATTTCGAGCGAACACGGGCCACTCGCCTCAATCCACACATCCAACTCAGGCGACTGCTTTCGCAAGTGCTTCACACCTGTTCGGATTTTGCGTTTGAAGGCGCTGGACAGTTTACGAATCTCGTCGTCCGTGCTTGAACTTGAATCGTCGGTCATTAACGACTCTCGACCCAATGCCGATGCTCAGCTGACTTCTGCAGGCACTGGCATAGATGCACTGCGTCGCGAGCAAAGTGACCGTCCAAACGCACTTGCGGTTTTCCAGTTTCAATCGACGTCGCAGCATCATCGATCTCTGCAACAAAGGCACTTACTTCATCCCCGCCAGCCAACTTGGGACGCTCGATCGTTCCATCTTTGTGCAGCACTTTAAGCGGCATAATTTCGACGCCATCCGTAAGGGCAGCCAATTCGAATTGCAAAGTCGCTTTCTCAAACTGCAATTCAAATCCGTGACAGAATGGTCGCGCAGACTGATCCGCCACACCGCTGGAAGTAGCCACAGTTACCCCGTGGTCCAGAAACTCCAGCAGTGTATGGCAGAACTTAACTACACCATCATGCATCTGCCCCAAGCACGTGACTCGTTGCGGCATGCCGAACAGCAAACGAATGAAGTGCATGTCGTGAACATGCAAATCGATGAGCGGACCACCAATCCGCTTGGGATCGTAAAAATCAGGAATCCAGTCCGGTGGCGAGATGATCCGCTTGAAATGGCCACTTAACGGACGCCCGAACCGACCATCATGAGCGGCTTGATAGGCATACTCAAATTCGCCCATATATGGCAACACCTGCCCGACCATCACCTGACGATGCGCCTTGGTAGCCGCATGCATGATCTCATCGCATTGTACGGTGTTCAGCCCCAGCGGCTTTTCGCAGAGTACATGTTTGCCGGCGGCCAATGCCTTACTAGCGGCTTCTACGTGCATGTGCGGTGGCAGGCAGATATCGATCAAGTCAATTTGCGGATCCGCAATCAACTGATCGAGTGTTTCATAAACGTCCAAACCCTCAACCGAAATCTGTTCTCCGGGCGGCCCAAAATTTCCTTTAATCGTTGTCCAGTTGCCCGCTCTTTTGGCAGGATCGCTTGAGCAAAACGCTTTCAACTTGGCTTTCGTTGAGCGTTGATAAGCCAGATAGTGAATCCAGCCCATGAAACCGATTCCCACCAAACCCACTCGTATCATGACGTCTATCCTAAACTGCTTGAATTCGTTCGGTTGTAAAGTAGCCAATAATCGCGACGACCGAACATCGCGGCAAACCACTGCGCCGTTTATCTTACGAAATTCACAGAGCCAACAATAGCGGCTTTTGCACGATGGATAACTCAGGCGAGCCGATTTCGCGCAGATTTGCAAACGTTAGATTCACTTTGCGGTACCATATCAACCGTCAGCACGACACACCCCCACGCATCCAATCCCACTGCTCTACTTCGATTACAGCTATGTTATTCAGCACACTAGACTTTGAATCCCACGGCAAACAGCAAGGTTTCTTGCAAGTACCCTACTCTCACGATCTCGGCGGCTGGGCAAACGTGATGATCCCGATCACTTGTGTCGCTAACGGAGTCGGACCAACCGTCTTGGTGCTGGGCGGCAATCACGGAGATGAATATCAAGGCCAGATCGCAGCCATGAAACTCAGTCGCGAGCTGCAGCCCGAGATGGTTACTGGGCGTGTGATTTTGATCCCATCGCTGAATTTCCCCGCCGCCCGTGAAGCCAAACGTTTGTCGCCGCTGGATGGCATGAACATGAATCGCGCTTTCCCGGGCAATCCCGAGGGGAGTGTGACCAGCCAGATTGCGCATTACCTGACGACAGTGCTTTTCCCCATGAGCGAAGTTGTGATCGATATCCACTCAGGCGGCCGCAGTATGGAGTTCGTGCCTTGCGCTCATATGCACTTGGTACCCAATCTTGAACAACGCCAGCGAATGCTTGCCGCCATGTTGGCTTGGAACACCGACTTTGCGTTCCTTTACGCTGATATTGCCGGCTCGGGGCTCCTGCCTGTCGAAGCCGAGAATCAGGGGAAACTAGTAGTCACAACGGAACTGGGTGGCGGCGAGTGTATTCCCGCGAGTGTGCATCGCATCGCTCAGAGTGGCTTGCGAAATGTACTGATCCATGTGGGAGCCTTGCAGGGTAAAGCCGAATCACGCGAAAGCCTGGGCAAACCACCGACCATTCTAACTCAAGCCCTCAATCGCGATGATTACCTGTTGGCCCCTGAGTCAGGAGTGTTTGAAATCTGCGTCGACCTCGGCAGCAAAGTAAAGCGTGGTGAAGTTATCGGATACATTCATCACCTCGAACGTCCCGACCGTCAGCCGGATGCAATTGAGGCGAAGAGCGACGGTTACTTGATGACCATGCGCGCCCCCTGCTTAACGCGCCAAGGCGATTGTGTGGCAGTGATCGCCCAGGAAGTTGACCCACGTTCTCTCTAGCGATTGATTTCCATGTTAAAACGCCCAGCGGATCCAAGCGGTAGTCAAGCCACAGCGCTGCTCGCGTTCATGTGGGGTGCGTATTTCCTCAACTACTGCGACCGACAAGCTGTGTTCGCCATGTTCCCGGTTCTCAAGACCGACTTGCAAATGACAGACCAGCAACTCGGATTGACCGGCTCCATCTTCCTTTGGGTCTATGGTATCGGTTGCCCAATCGCTGGACAGATCGCGGATAAGTACTCGAAGCGTTTGCTAGTTGTTTTCAGTTTGGCGATTTGGAGTCTGGTGACGGTGGCAACCGGTTTCGCAACTTCAGCGGTTATCCTCTTGTCGCTGCGGGCTCTGATGGGGATTTCAGAATCGCTCTACATGCCCGCCGCTGTATCCCTGACTTCCAATGCCCACGCGCCCGAGAAACGCTCTCGCGCAGTTGCCACTTTGACGACCGCACAAACCGCTGGCACGGTGGGTGGAGCATGGTTCGGCGGTTGGATGGCCAATCATGGAATGTGGCGAGAAGCCTTTTTTGTATTGGGTGCTGTTGGACTACTGTACGCAATTCCCTATTTCCTATTTCTGCGTACCGTCAATGAAGAAACGCCGTTGCAAGCTCGCGAGGCCAGTCGAGGGTTGGCGGTCGTGGAGTTGCTGAAGGTGCCCACGTTTGTTGTGCTGAGCTTTGTTTTTCCAACCTTCGTATTCGGCTCGTGGATGCTCTACAGTTGGTTACCGAATTTCCTGTTTGAGAAATTCGAACTTAGTTTGGCCGATGCAGCGTTTACAGCGACAGCATATCTACAGACCGCGACGCTGATTGGACTGCTGTGCGGCGGCGTTCTCGCAGACAAATTCTTTTTGATCTCCAAAGCGGCGAGGCTGTGGCTGCTGACGGCTAGCCTACTTTTATGTGCACCATGCCTGCATGGAATCGGCCACTCCGAGACCTTGAACATGACGCGTATCTCAGCTGGAGCGTTTGGACTGTTTGCGGGGTTCTTCATGGGAAACATCTTCCCTGCGGCATTCGAAGTCGCACCCGCGGATACGCGCGCCTCAGCTGTGGGACTGTTGAACTTCTTTGGAGCCGTCGTTTCCGGTTTCGCGCCGCTGGTTGGCGGTATGTGGAAGAAAACGATTGGCATTGAAGGGTTGCTCACCTACACTTCGCTGGCTTACATCGTTGCCGCAGTGGTTTTGATCGTCGGTATCAAGACATTGTTCCATCGCGATTACTTACACGCTCACCCCGAGACGTTACCTTGACCAGAATCTTAGTTGCAGAGTGCAAACAAGAAGTATCGACGTTCAATCCGCACCAAAGTGGATACGAGGATTTTTCGATCCGCCGCGGTAATGCTCTGTTCGACTATCACCGAAGCGTTCGCAATGAAGTTGGCGGTGCACTCAGCGTCTTCGACGCACAGCCCAGCATTGAGCTGATACCAACCTATGGTGCGATGTTCATTACTTCCGGTGGAACACTTGCAAAGTCAGCTTGGGAACGGATCGCCAGCGAGTTTCTCGACAGCATCCGCGGTGCACCGCCCGTTGACGGAGTCTACTTCGCCATGCACGGCGCGATGGCCAGTGAAGAGGAGCTCGATCCCGAAGGCTGGCTGCTGGCTGAAACGCGAAAGATCCTCGGCGAGAAAATCCCAATCGTTGTGTCGCTCGATTTGCACGGCATTTTGACTGATCGGATGCTCGAACACAGCGATGCGATTGTCGCTTATCACACTTATCCACACGTCGACTTTTTTGAAACTGGCCAACGCGCCGCAAAGTTATTGCTGCGGATCGTGGCTGGGGAAGCTCGCCCTGTGACAGCAAAAGTTAACCTACCGGCGTTGGTGCGCGGCGATGAATTGATCACCGCTACGGGGCTGTTCGGTGAGAGTATTCGCATCGCACAACAAGTCGAATCTGGTCCACGAGGATTGTCCGCAGGGATGTTCATTGGCAATCCGTTCACCGATGTGCCATCGCTGCAAACGTATAGCTTTGTAGTGACCGATAACGATCTGGAATTGGCGAAACAAGCTGCACTGAAGATCGCCGATAGCTTTTGGGCGAACCACGAGAAAATGCAAGTGCCGCTGGTAAGCCTGGATGCGATGGCTACAACCGTCATGGAGTCGACTTTGGGTACGCTTGGGTTGGTTGATGCGGCTGACGCGACCAGTTCGGGTGCTTCGGGTGATAGCAACGCGATCCTTCGCAAACTGATCGAAGTCGGCTATCGAGGCCGCACGTTGTTACCGATTGTCGATGAACCTGCCGTGAAGAGAGCTTTCGAGGCCGGCGTCGGTGCTGCTATCAACGTGACCATCGGTGGCACGCTGGATTCAAAACGCTTTCAGCCTCTGCCCGTTACAGCAACCGTGCGTCTACTGGCGGATGGTCGTTTCCGCAGCGAATCGTTTGGCGAGCAGTGGTACGCGGGTCCGACAGCAGTGCTTGAAGTCGATAATTTTACGTTGGTTGTCAGCAGCCGCGCGGTCAGTCTATATGACCGATCGTTCTTCTATGCCCATGGACAGAACCCCAAAAACTTCGACGCAGTCGTTGTAAAGTCGCCCCATTGTCAACATCATATGTTCGCGGCTTGGTGCAGTCGCATGATCAATGTCGATGCTCCTGGATCGTCGAGCGCGAACCTGCCTTACCTGGGCCATACGCGTTGCCCGCGACCGATTTTTCCATTGGATTCGGAGGTGCGATTTGAACGTGAGTGCAAGTTTTTCCAACGCCGATAGCACCAGTATTGTTTAATGACCTCAATCAACTTTTCACCTGTTTAGATCAGATACCAAATGAAAATTCGAGAGATTCGCTGTGCAGGTTTACGTGGTGCTACGCCCGAAGGTGGCTGGAGCAATGAACTGCGGCCGGAGGATTGCGTACATACCTTGATCGCAGTGCATACGGATGAAGGCGAGGTTGGCCTCGGAAGCGTTTTCACCAATGATGCACTGGTGCGGGCGTCACTAGCCGTGCTTGAGCCGCTGTATCGTGGCGAGAATGCGCTAGAACCCGAACGCGTCAGTGAGAAACTTCACCAGCATATGTTTTGGTTGGGACGCGGCGGATCGATCACGCATACGATCAGTGGGATCGATATCGCATTGTGGGATTTGCTCGGCAAGTCAACCGGGCAACCGATTGGTCGTTTGCTGGGTGGGCGTTACAGGGACAGGGTGCAACCCTACGCTTCCTTACTAATGGATACACCTGAGAAATTGCGCGACCATTTATTGGCCGTGAAAGCACAAGGATTTCGCGCGTTCAAGATTGGCTGGGGCCCCTTTGGACGACACAACACGGCCACTGATGAAGCCATTGTTAAAGCGGCTCGTGAAGCGGTCGGTAGCGAATCGCAGTTGATGGTCGATGCAGGTGGCAGCGACGCCTACTGGAGCAACGGTTACAAGTGGGCACTGAACACTTCGAAAATGCTGGCTGATTATGAAGTTGCTTGGTTCGAAGAGGCGCTGCATCCCGATGCGCTGGAAGATTTCGTCAAGCTTCGTGAACATTCGCCGGTGCCAATCGCCGGTGGAGAAGTACTGACACGCCGTCAAGCCTTCCAACCTTGGCTTGCCGCTGGGGCGTTCGACATCATCCAACCCGATGTTACCAAAGTGGGCGGTATCAGCGAAGAACGTCGTATCGCTTGGATGGCCCAAGACTATGGCGTGCGATTCATCCCGCACGGTTGGAACACAACAGTCGGCTTAGCCGCGGACCTGCAATTGGCGTCGGCGTTTCCCGGCACGAATCTTGTCGAGTACCTGACCGGTTCGCCGTTTATCGACGAGATAACTCAAGGTGGATGGCAATTGGATAGCGAGGGGATGTTGGCGATCCCTGAGTTGCCGGGGCTTGGCTTGGAATTGGATCGCGATGCAGTTGCGAAATACACTGGGAACGCGAATCTACTGTAAGCGCTATGGCGTAGCTTGGGACTATTTGTCCCGAGCGTTTTGCTTTGCATGAGATGCTCGTAACGGCTTGCCGAGTGCGATCAACTCTACTTCGCTTGACGCCTGGCGGGTTCGCTGGGCTGCACTGCTTCGGGGTAGGTTGCAAGTATTGCACGCAAGCTTGCGACAACTTCGGGATGTTCTGTTGCAAGGTTTTTCGTTTCTTCGGGGTCGAGCTGGTAATCATAAAGCTCTAGTTCGGCCTTGTTAGCCGCATCGCCTGAGTTCTTCCACTCGACGAACCGGTACCTCGAAGTGCGAATTGCTCGACCAAGTTTCGCTTTCGGAAAGCAATGAAACGCGTGATCTCGAACGCGTGCATTCGAATCTTGTAGGACTCGGAAAAGACTAACTCCATCCAACTTTTGTGGGCCTTGCGGTGCTGGCAGGCCGCAGAGTTCGGCCAGTGTCGGATAGATATCGACGGATTCAGTTAACTGTTCCGTGACGGAGTTGGCTTGCGTTACGCCTGGGGCGGCGATGATGAGCGGAATACGAGTTGCTTGCTCGTAGTTGGTATGTTTGGTCCAGATGCCATGATCGCCAAGATGAAAGCCATGGTCGCTCCACAAAACGACGATGGTATTCTTGGATAGTTCAAGCCGATCGAGTTCATCAAGCACTTTGCCAACTTGCGAGTCCATATAACTGGTGCTCGCATAGTAGCCATGGATCAATTGGCGATTAAGTTCGGGAGAGAATTTTGCGTCGGGGTTTTCAGGGACTGGTTTGTAAGCTGCTATCTCGCCACCGCGCTTATCAGCAACTTTCGGCGCGCCGACAGGCGATAACTCGTTTACCGGCATCGGCAGCGTCGAGGCATCATACAAATCCCAATAACGTTTGGGGGCGGAAAAGGGAAGATGCGGACGGACGAAACCAGCAGCGATAAAGAAGGGCGTACCATCTATTTCACGTCGCTGCTTGGCATCGTTTAATCGGCGAATTGTTTCGTTGGCAACGCGACCATCTGCATAGTCCTCGTCTTTTGCAACGGGGGATTCAAAGGCGGCTCCGCGCGGCAGCGAACGGATCTGATCCAGTCTCTGGTTGGTGAACAGAGCTTCTTCACGCGTAAGTTGGCCGCCTTCCGTACTCGCTGGATCGAGGTACTCGATCACTTTGTCTTTAAAGTGTGGCACACTGAACGATTGCGGATCGCCTTCGTTGCCATGGCCAATATGAAACACTTTGCCTAGCGATTCTGTTCGGTAGCCGTGAGCTGCGAAATGCTGCGGAAGGGTAATTGCATCTGGGATGACCTTCCGCAGTTGGCTTCCAAGTCCATACAGTCCCGTGGAAGTCGAATGTGATCCGAGCATGAACGTAAATCGCGACGGAGCACAGACCGCTTGATTGGAGTAAGCGTACTGGAACCGCATACCAGTGGCTGCGAGTCGATCGATGTTTGGCGTCTTGGCGATCGGATCTCCATAGCAACCCAAGGCAGGCTTCAAATCATCTACAAGGATCAGCAGAACATTGGGCTTGTCGAACCCGTGGCAAGGACTAAGGCAGAGGAACAGGGGGCATAATATAGAAAACACCAAAATGTCGAAATTGAGTTTTGAGGGATGCATCACGGGCGATCTAGCTGCAGAATAACGCTAACGTTAAAGTATTGCGCCGGTGAAGGCGTTCACGATCCAGGTACTGACATCTCGCATGGGGCCAGTGAGGCCAGCGGTGATGACCAACAGAACGCCACCTAGGATAGGGTCACTGTAGACGGAAGCAAATGGCCCTTTGTCGAGTCGATTGATGAGCGCGAGTTGCTGACCGATTTTTGCCATACAGTCATTGAAGCTGTCCCTTGAACCAGCATCCAGCTTGATGCAGTCACCGAGTAGATCGCTCTGTTGATTTTCGATCAGGCCCGTGACGTAGTAGCGCAGACGCCTGGCCTCGGAACGCATGGCGATGGCGGCAATGATCGACAAGAGCATAGGAGTCATCAGCGCAGCATACCAAATGCGAGGAATGCCCCATGAATCGAGCAACGGCAGCCGCGCGACGGCCAGCAAGATTGTTAGCGCTGCCGGTGCCATGAGCGTGTAGCTTGACCGTTCGCCGACTTCCATCGCATTAAAGAGTCGCTTACGGTAAGAAGCCGAATCAGATAGCAGTCGCTGGACTCGTTGAAGTATCTCTGGATCGTTACTTTCTTGGTTCGCCTTGCGAAGCGCCTTGGCTTCCTCAGAGATTTCCTTGCGAGCTTTGAGGATACTGATCGCTGACATCGAGGCTAACAAAAAGAGTGAGACAGCGGCGACCCACAAGGATAAACCAGCGTAGGCTCGCGTAATGACCCCACGCGCCGGTGGTTCGTCGACCCAGGTGAACCCCAGCGCTGCGAAGATCGCCAGAAACAGTAAGCCAGCGAGCAGGATGCCTTTCGAAAACAGTTTTTTGTTCTGGGAGTTAACCAACTCGATCCCCAGCCGCAAGACGATTGCACTGCTTAAGATCGTCACCAGATGAAACATCGCAACCGATGGCCAGACACTGGTCGATTCCAGCAAGGTGATGCGTTCACCGTCGTCCGAAATATCGCTTGCCAGAGCAATCACCAGGCCGACGATGGTGAGTGATGCAATGCAGACAAACCAAATTGTCTGGGCATCCTGGCCT
>JANRMD010000496.1:0-9295 GCA_033761895.1 Pirellulaceae bacterium
AGCAGCGCTCGGGTCGCACCTCTGCGTTGCCCTATCCTCTGCTGGGTTAATGGAAACTTAGATCGTAAAATAATGCCGTGCAAACTATTGACAACACAAAGTTTTTCATAGAAGTGGCACACGAAAACCCAAACACCCAAATCCAATCTGCACCCGAAGTGTTAGCGAGGGAACGGAGAACGCCCCTCGCTAACACTCTAACACTTCAGGTTAGGATGGACCCGTCACCTTTTGAAAATTGACTTTTTCAGCAGCCTGCTACAGCTCGAATGGACGGTCCGCTTGTTGATAAAGCGGTGAGAACCGATAGTAGACCTCGAGCGTCATCGCACACATGGCCGTTGTGTACAAGCGACCACCTTCTTTGGCGTATTGGTCTTCGAAAAACCAACTCCCAGCTTCATGACCGGATTGATTCTGAGTCTTGACGAGATGTTCGCGAATGGCTGGATTCCAAGTCTCCCAGAATGGTCCGCCTAAGTGAAACAGCAGCAACGTGGCATAGTAGTTGTAGTACACGTCGCCGTTTGATCTCCCCTTCTTGACGAGAAACTGGGCCAATTCCAGGGCCCGTGGATCGGTGTGCGACCAACCGCGGAAGAGCCTCAAGAGCACTCCGATCGCGCTGCAAGTAGGGTCTTTCTCAGGGGTTGAGTAGCCGTAGAAAACACCCGACGGAACTTGCTTGGTGTTAAGAAAGTTGTCGATGCGTAGGATCACCGAGGACGGAACTTCTAACCCAGCGGCATGCGCGCTTTTGATCGCCATCATTTGCCAGCCACTGATCGTCAGGTCGCCAGGCTGTTTGGGAAGATAGCCCCAGCCTCCCGAGTAATTCTGCGCCGAGAAAATAAAGTTCACAGCCAACTGCGCAGGTTGTTTGAGGTCTTGGTCACCAGAAAGCTGATAGGCTTCGCAGAGCGCGAAGGTGGCGATGCCATGGTTGTACATGCCGCGTTCCGACTGATGCAAGAAGCTGCCCGCATTGTTCGCCTCCTCCATGATTTGCATCAAGTAGTACACACCATCGTGGACCGTGCGCTGATGCTTGCCAGATTTGTGAGTGTAACCTGCGCCCAAGAACGCCAGCAGCGCCAAGCCCGTGGCCGCCGGCTCATAACGCGCTCCCGAACCATTGTTTTTGCATTGACCATTGCACTTGCCACCGTCATGAATCAACGACCAACCACCGCCGGGCAACTGATGAGCCGCTAACCAATCCAGCGCCCGTTCGACCGCTTGTTCACTTTCGAGTGTGCCACCACGAGCTTTGGCGGTTCGTTCGCGGTTCTCGGCTGAACGTCCTTCGACTCCTGTAGCTGCTAAGGTGGCGATAGAGAAGTTACTTGTGGCTTGCGAGAGTGTGTCCGTCAAGCTCGACTGAGCCGTTGGCATTCTGACCGCTAGCGGATCGATCTTCTGCAAGTCGCTCAGCGATTGGTCCAGAGTGGCTTCGGCCACAGAGGGTCCCAATTGAGCACCTGTTGAGGGCAATGTGTCCGGGACTTCACTAACCACATCTGCGGGTGGTGCCATAGCATCCCCCGACGCTAGGATCTCAACCGAGGGATCGAGGGATTCCTCATCATTTCCTTCACCTGTTGCAGACTCAAGCGCAAGCGAATCAGGCACACCGACTCGCGGTGCAACGCTCAACAAAGCCAACGTCAACAACAAAACTGTATGCACGATGAAGCTGATGAGGGCTGCAGGGGCGCGTTGCATCGACACCCAGCCGCTTTTCTCCAGCTCGCGTGTGTCTGGCGGCTCGGTCGACTCAGTCGTGATCGCTACTGGGGGAAAAGAGTTGCTTGCCCCGGCGGAATCGCTAGCATTCGAGTTGGTTGTCGGAACGTCAGAATCGGCACGATCAGCTCTGGGAACGGGATCGTGAAGTTCACTAAGCGCGACGTTTCCGGTTCGCGGAGCGGTAGGCGGCGCGATCGGCGGAGCGTCAATTTGAGTTCGGTTAGGCATGATTTGCCGAAGATTCCGTGGCTTGCGCGCGGGACTTTTTCGATT
Organism: Pirellulaceae bacterium; assembly: GCA_033761895.1. Classification (GTDB taxonomy): domain Bacteria; phylum Planctomycetota; class Planctomycetia; order Pirellulales; family Pirellulaceae; genus Aureliella. The sequence continues at coordinate 2,023 of JANRMD010000496.1, forward strand.
GGCCACAATGATCCGAGCGTATTCGGTCTAGTTTAGCTCGCCAACTTGCTTGTGGCATTTTTTCTTCGGGGCATATTCTCGTTTGCAGCCAAGAAATCTCTCGGACAGCCGTTTTCTCGCTACATTGCCATCCTAAATGCTATGGCGGGCAGTGGTTAGGCGCAGCTAAACTCTGCAAAATTCGTTTGCCAAAATGGAAGTTAGCAGCTGAAAAGTCATGCCAAGATTCACCCGTTTGACCGGTTCTTCCACGATCCTATTCCCGCTAGGTCGCACCTACTGGGTACGATTGTGTGCCTCGATCTGCTGGTTGTTTACCTTGTCGCTGGCAACGCACGCCAAGCAGCCCGTGGATCCTTTTGTCGTCGCTGGAGCTGATGACGCTTCCTTGAACGCCGTTTGCGCTCCTTCACCAGATCGAGTTTGGGCAGTTGGAGATCGGGGCGTTATCTGGGCAACCGCTGATGGAGGTCGCAAATGGGTGCGACAAGAATCTGGCACGAGCGCGAACTTGCATGCTGTTCTGTTCAAGAATTCTTCCGAAGGTTGCGCCGTGGGTGGACTGCCAGGTGCGATGTCGCGGACCAGTCGCGGCGTTATCCTTCGTACCGTAAACGGCGGAGAGACTTGGACGGTTACGCCGAGTGAAGGCTTACCAAGATTTACTGGCATGCGCATGATCGGCGGCCGTCTAATCGCTTGGGGAGATTACTGTCCGCAGCGAAAGACCGGTATCTTCTATAGCGTTAACGATGGGCAGACCTGGCAAGCGCTAGATTCATCGCTATCGCATATCGCTGGACTAGGTGCCGACGCAAGCGGAAATGTAGTAGCGGTCGATCGAGTCGGTAACGCCTTCAATACTCAGCTTGGCCTCACACGTTCCTTCTTTACCACAAGCCCGCATCAACCGATCGCGTTTGTAGAGCATGTTGGTTCAACCTGGTTGGCTGGTGGAGCTGATGGTCAACTCCTACGAACGGTGGATGCACAGTCATGGAACCGAGTCGCATTGCCATTGTCAGCGGCCGCACAACGCGTCTGCCAGTGGCGCAGCCTGGCCCAATTCGAAGATCAACTTTGGATTGCCGGCTCACCGGGCTCAATTGTTTTGCACTCCGCAGATCGTGGAATGACCTGGGATATTCAAAGTACGGAACAAACCTTGCCATTGCGTTCGATCGTATTCGCCGATGCGCAGCGCGGTTGGGCTGTGGGACCTTTGGGATCGATAATCGCAACCCGCGATGGCGGTCGCACATGGTACTCACAGAAAAAAATGGCAACGCGCGTTGGTCTATTAGCAGTAACCGCTAGTGAATCGCAAGTACCTTGGCCAGTCTTGGTCGCATCCAGTTGGGATGAATTGGTGGCAACGAAGTCAGTGTCTCTGTTCGGTGAGAATCTCGAGCAAAGCGCGGACTATCTTCAGGAAACCTGGAAGCTCAACGAAGCTCTAGCGCCGCAACTGGGGCTGGCTGAACACTCTGGGTGGTTGCATCCGAAGCCCACGGAATTATCTCAGCAAGATTTGTCGCTGTTGGTTGATCGACTCGTGGTGGAATTGCAATGTTGGCGGCCTGATGTTGTCCTAACGGACGAAACCGGCGGACGAAAACTATCCTTGGTGAATCGCGCTGCGATGGCGGCCCTCACCGCCGCTATTCAGCAAGCTGCGAATGCCAACACACCCAGCATTTCAAAAGAACTGATGTTACCGGCTTGGCGAACGACAAAGCTCGCTACAGTCACCGAAGCTAGGGGCAGTCAATATTCGGAACACCCGAATCGATTGATGCGCGAACCTGGACTATCCATTTGGGACGTGCTTGCACCGATGGGCGTAGTGTACGATGCGAACGCCCGCACTTTAAACATGCGGACCATCCAGCAGGCTCACAGCACGCTTGCAAGCAACACGTCGCTATTCGGAGGCGTTGCACCTTCCCAGACATCGCGCCGCCAAATCAACCTGCGGAGTCTCGGCAATTACCAGTTAATCATGGGCCGCGTGCATCGCATGCTAACGCTCGACAAACTCGTGTCTCTACCCAGCGAAACGCCACTGCTTGAATGGCAAACTCAGCTGGACTTTGTCTTGCGTTCCTTGCCACCGCGCGAAGTTGCGCCAGCACTTGTGCGTGTTGTCAACGCCTGTTCGGTCCCAGCGCTTTGGCAACGACGCCAGCTTGCCCTCGAGCGACTCATCCAACTACAACCCGATAGCGATACAGCCAGCCATGCGAGAATGACTTTGCTGCAGATGCTCAGCAGTGACGAACTCCGCGCCTGGTCGCAGAACACAACTACAGATCCAACGGGCAGTCAGTCGGTGGGTAGCTTACGCAACGATCCTGGCAACGCGCTCAGTCGAAGCGCTTCATCGTTAACGCCCTTCGATACCGTACCGGCCAGCGCCACCAAGGCCGATGCAGCGAATACAGCCCGCAACGCGTCGGTAGTTACCGGAGCTAAGACAGATGCGAGTTCCCAAGTAAGTGTTGCCACGTTTGTTACGCCAGCCAGTGAAACCGCCAGCGAAACAGTCAGTGGTTCTGCAGCTCCAAAGAAGTCGACCACGCAACAGAGCGACTTGTTCTTTCAAACGTTGGATAGCTGCTACAAATCGGATCTCTATCTCGCAAACCTACCTCAGTTGGAGTTAATGCGCGACGCGATCTCACGAGAGCGATTGGGAAACACTCGCGGTGCCAGCATGCCTAATGGATTGCTTGAGTCGATTGCGGGGTTGAACGCCATCGCAGGCTGGCCGCAAGTTGCCAAGCAGGAGTTGCTGCTGGCCAATGATCATCCAGAACAACTGCGCTGGGTCGGTTTTGCTGTCGCAACCGCCACTAGACCCTTGTTGGATGGCGTGCTGGATGAACCGATGTGGTCCGCATGCCCGCCCATGAAGCTGACGCGCGCCAACCAGAACTCAACAAATGGCACGGAAACACCTGCCCTCGTTCGCTGGTCGTTCGATGATCGCTATTTGTACATCGCCATCGATAGCCCACGCGAGGATCGATCAAATTTGAATCGAGCTCCGAAGCTTCGCAAGTACGACAGTGACCTTGAAGCGGCAGATCACATCCACTTTGTGCTCGATACCGATCGAGACTACGCGTCGGCCATTGAGCTTGGTGTGTCTTCAGAGGGGGAGACCTTTGATCGCTGTTGCGGCATAACTCAGTACAATCCCCAATACGCAGTAGCAGTTCCCGACGCTCCACTGCCAGAACGCTGGGTTGCTGAAATTGCAATTCCAATCTCCGATTTGACCACCAAAGCGGACTTAACAAGTCAGGCTTGGGCAGTATCGGCGCATCGTCGTTCCCTGAGGGGCGAGACGCAGAGTTGGTCTTCGATGTTGAGTGATCAGCCGTCGCTACAATCCGCTGGAATACTGCTTTTCGTTCAGCCGCCCGAAAGGTGAGCCTTTAAAGTTTGGCAAAAGCTATACCTCCCCCGCAGAGAACGAAGGATGCCGTCGTTGCGAAACCCTTAGTTTGTCTTGATGGCGGTGTTAGTCCTACCGGAGCGCGGGCGTCCTCGCCCGCTGAACCCGCTCTGTAGGCCAGCTTACTATTGCGTACTATTCAAAAACACCGGGAATAGAACGTTTCTTGGCAAGTAGATCGTGTTTGCATAAGCGACGAGTTCAGCGGACGGGGACGTCCGCGCTCCAGAAATCCGAACCTGCGGACTGGGACATCGACAGGCACTGCCTGGGCTATGCGACAAATAGCAATCTCTCAAAAATCTGAGCGGCGGGTTCAGCGGACGGGGACGTCCGCGATCCAGAAAACCGAACCTGCGGATTGGGACGTCGACAGGCACTGCCTGGGAAACCAGTTGATTTAAAAGTGAGCGACATTGGGCGAGAAAGCCGCACTCCGAAAATGTTGCCAAGCAAGCAGGGAGTTGTCGCTATTTGTGTTTTGGCATTTTCCAGTACGAAGATAGCAGCTTGGATCGGTAACGGGATATAGTAGAGGCTCACGTGACTTTCGGAACACGCGAGCACACTCGCCACAATCCCTCCCCAGCTGCGATGCCAACAACGATGACTAACGTATCCAGTACCTGCCTACCGGTGGCTCAACGACTCTGCCTTTTCTTGGTTATGCTGAGTGCACTGACTGGCGACTTTGTAAGCGCAGATGAAGCCGTTGCAAAGGCAGCCGCGAAGCCCAATGTACTCTTCATCGCCATCGATGATCAAAACGACTGGGTTGGGCATCTTGAGGGTCATCCCATGGCCAAGACACCGAACTTAGACCGCTTAGCGGCTCGCGGGACTTCGTTCTTGAACGCGCACTGCCAAGCTCCACTGTGCAACCCATCGCGCACCAGCCTGATGTTGAGTTTGCGACCGACAACCACGGGCATCTACGGTCTTTCACCCTGGTTTAGGACGCTGGATGATTGGAAAGACCGAGTTGCGTTGCCGCAGCATTTCAAAGCTCATGGATATCGCACTCTAACCACCGGAAAGATCTACCATGGTGGAGTTGGTGGCCCCAACCAGCAAGCGAAAGAATTTGATGTGTGGGGAAAGGCGGGTGGCCTCGGAGCGAAACCTGATGCGAAATTGATACCGCCGACACCCATGGGCAATCATCCACTGATGGACTGGGGTGTTTTCCCACATCGCGATGAAGACAAAGGGGACTACCAAGTTGCGAGTTGGACGATTGAACAGATCAAGAATGCCCCCAAAGACCAACCGTTTTTCTTGGCCGCTGGTTTCTTCTTGCCCCATGTCCCTTGTTATGTCACGCAACCGTGGATGGATCTCTACCCCGACGATGACAGTGTTTTGCCGGTTGTGAAAGACGATGATCGCAGCGATACCCCCAGATTCTCCTGGTACCTGCATTGGAATCTACCCGAACCACGCTTGAAATGGGTAAAGGAAAACAATCAATGGCGAAACTTGGTCCGCAGCTACCTGGCCTCCACCAGCTTTGTCGATGCGCAGATCGGCCGCATTCTGCTAGCGCTCGATGAGGCAGGTCTGACCGAAAACACGATCGTGGTCGTGTGGGGAGATCATGGCTGGCATTTGGGCGAAAAGGCGATTACCGGCAAGAACACACTTTGGACCGATGGAACCCGAGTGCCGCTAATTTTCGCTGGTCCAGGTGTCGAGCGTGGAGGACGCTGTTTGCAGCCCGCCGAGTTACTAGACATTTACCCAACGCTGAACGAACTTTGCGGCTTGACCGCGCGCGATGATCTTGAGGGCATAAGCCTTGTACCACAGTTGAAGAACGCTGCCACCGTAAGGCAACGTCCAGCGATCACTAGCCACAATCAAGGTAACCACACCATTCGCAGCGAGCGTTGGCGCTATATCCATTACGCTGACGGCACGGAGGAGCTCTACGACACGTCGAACGATCCCAATGAATGGAACAACTTACTTGCATCCGACCAGCCAGTAGCAACTGAAATCGAGAAGGTGCTTGCGAGTCACCGGCAGTGGTTACCCAAAGTCGACTTGCAACCCGCTGCCAATAGCGCGAGCCGCGTGCTGACTTATGATCCCGTGACCGATGAGGCGGTGTGGGAAGGTAAAACGATCCGCCGCACCGATGCGATACCCCAATGACCTAGTGATGTAGAATCCCATTGAGCCCATCGAGCTGAGAGAACGAAAAGAAGTCCGTAAGCAGAGTCGGCTAAGCCGCATAGAGCTACAAAGTGAATGCACGAAAACTCTGTATCCCGCTGCGGCTCGGCGAACTCTGCTACGGACCCACTCGCGACTGGTTACCAGTTACCCAGTCCGAGCGAACTTAACACCGTCACATGCTGAGACTGCCCCCAGGTCAGCATGCAACAGCGTCTTCCCATCGTTGTACTAAAGTGTTTTGCGATCCGATTCACGCTATTGGCACGTCAAGCTTTAACTTGAGGAGGCACGCTCTGCGGCTCTGCGAAGGGTGTGGCGAATGTCGCTCGAATCACGCCCTTCCCAAGACCTCAGGGCGTGCCACCCAAACACAATCAACCCCCAAATTAAAGATGGACTTGAATCAATCGATCTATGTTGAAAATGGTTTCTACCTGGTGAACTGCGTGTGCACGCCCTGACGCTTTGCGAAGGCCATGGCGAGCGGTGTTCGCGTCGAAGTCAGCGAGCCGCAGCAAACCGGTCGCTTTCTACAAAGTTGCTTTCCGAGCATTCGTGATTGCCCGTCAAACCACACCCACAACGGTTGCCCGCTGCACACTCTTGAGCTTCCGCTTGAAGCTCCAAGGTTTCACGCAAGTTTGCTAAGAGGATTTGATCAACCTCAGAAAAATACGCGTCTTCACGAATCAACGCAGACCGATAGCGACTACTTCCACTGTTCATAAGCCCTGCCCCAGGATGAAAACTCTCGGATGTACTGTTTTGTTTTGCGGTTGGAAGCCAGCGTCGCGTCGAGCACGTCACTTGGTTGCCAACTGAAACTTAGTACAGAAACGTCCAGGGGCAAATCGTCGCATCACGAAAGACGCGAGTTCTGAAAAGTAGTTGAAGGGCAAGAAATCTTCCGGTAGATACTGGGATTCAGCACTCGGGACCTCGGCCTTACCGCTACAGGCATCATAACCTCACTGTCCTTCGGGCGGTTGCCAGAGTTCTATGCGATTGCCATCAGGATCTTGCACCCAACCAAACTTGCCAAATTCAGACTCTTCCAGCTTCGCATCCACATCGCAACCTTCGGCCCGCAGCGCATCCACAAGCGCATGCAGGTCATGGACTCGGAAGTTGATCATGAAACTCGACGTACTCGGCGCGAAGTACTTGGTATCCTCTTTAAAGATGTTCCAAACCGTGGTGCCCGTTCCGCTTGGATTGTCGGGCGTCACCCAACTGAACGCGGTTCCTCCCCATTCTTCAATGTTCAAGCCCAGGTGCCGGCGATACCACTCGCCGAGTGCTTTAGGGTCCTTGGATTTAAAGAACACGCCGCCTATTCCCGTCACACGTTTCATGGGGGATCCCTTAAAGATGAACAAGTGAGTACTTCAACACAGTTTTAATTTGGAGTTAGTGTTTTATGGTCGCACGATTGTCCCGATCATATCTGCAACAATTGAGACAATTGTGCGACACTCTAGTCTCGCACAATGCCCTCACTAATGAAACTCCTTGCTGGTCGTCACCGCCTGAGCTCTCTTGGTTTACAATTCGCAATTGTTGCGGTCTTATCAGTAGGGCGCTAATTAACGGGTGCCCAATTTCCAAGAATGTGCGTTTCGCTATGTT
>JANRMD010000497.1:0-27674 GCA_033761895.1 Pirellulaceae bacterium
ATTGTCGAATCGAAGGCTTTTGAAGAAGCGATGAAGACGGCGTTGCTTCGAGACATCGTGGTACGCGTCAATTGGACAGGTGATGCCGATCTTGACTTGCGCGTGCGTGAACCCGCCGGAACGATCTGCTCGCTGAAGAACCCACAATCCATCGGTGGTGGCGTTCTGTTGGGCGATGCATCTAGTGTCAGTGAATCTGCCAAGTTGGGCGGCTTCTCTGAGTACTACGTCTGCTCGCAAGGTTATGCCGGCCAATACGACATCCTGGTTCGTCGCGTTTGGGGTGAAGTTACCGGCGGCAAAGCCACGGTTGAAATCTACACCGACTACGGAACCCCAGATCAGAAGTTGATCGTAAAGCAGTTGGATTTGAGCGAGAAGGACAGCTTGATCCAAGTAGCCGTCAAAAATGGACATCGCAAAGAGCCCATCGCGACAGCTCAAATTGCTCAAGCACAAAAGCAGCGTATCGAAGCTAGTCGCGCAGTTCTCGGCCAGTTTGGTGGTGACAGCAGTTCAAGCGGTAGCTCGAGCAGTTCCACTTTTGAATCCTGGCAACAACTGCGCCAGATGATCGCAAACAACAATCGCCTTCGATTTCCAGGCGGCGGTGCCGTGGGCTATCAACCGGTAATCACCACGATCCCATCGGGAACATTCTTCAGTGTTGCCGGTGTGGTTTCGGCAGACCGTAGGTATGTACGAATCGCTCCGCAGCCAATGTTCTCGGACATTGGTCAGGTTACCACCTTCAACTTTGTTTCTGGAAATACCGGAACAAGTGGAGCGGGCGGTCAAGGTGGCGGCTTCGGCGGCGGTGGCATCGGTGGTGGCGGTGGCGGCGGCGGTCTCTTCTAACAGAAGGGACTCACACAACCTAGAACTAGAAGTAGGCGTGCTTGGAGCGATTCAAGCACGCCTACTGCATTTTGCGGCCCAAAGAAACTAAACTGCGCCTTGATCGCAATCTGTCCTCAACGGTCTGTGTGCGTCAAAACACCAATGTCGGTGAACAACCCGTTAACTCAACGACGATTCCGGAGGGGCATTCGATGCTTTGCAGTTCACTGAAGTCGCTCACTCTTCGCGCGTTGATGCTGATTTTCGTAGGCTCCGATGCCTACCAAACGCGCGCAGAGGATCTAACTTGTCTAACTCGTGAGAAAGAAGGAACCAAGGTAACCAACACTTCGTGGTACGACGTGCTTAAGCAAGAAGCGATCCAAACGCTTGCCTTACGCCGTACGTATGTCGAACAGCTTAAGACACCTCAGCAGATCGAAGCCTATCAAGCCAAGTTGCGTCAACTGTTGATTCAGCAACTTGGCGGATTTCCTGATCGTAGTCCATTGAACGGCCACGTCGTCGGACGTATTCCGGCCCAAGGGTATCACATCGAGAAAATTATCTTTGAAAGCCAGCCCGGCCATCACGTCACGGCCAATCTGTACGTACCCGAAGGCGTAGGCCGTTTCCCCGGGGTGATTGTCGCGAGCGGGCATAGCCGAACCGCGAAGACGGCAGACTACAACCAACGCTTTGGTATCATCCTTGCCAAGCATGGCATCGCGGCGATGTGCTATGACCCTATCGGTCAGGGCGAGCGATCACAGATGCTAAATGCAACAGGCGGTCCTCTGCATGACGGAACGACATCGGAGCACTTCATGGTCGGCACTGGCTCGATCCTCGTCGGTAGGAACACAGCCACTTACAGAATCTGGGATGCAATGCGAGCCATTGATTACTTGCAGTCTCGTGATGACATCGATCCAAAGCGTATCGGTATGACCGGCTGCTCGGGCGGCGGAACGCTGACCAGCTATGTCATGGCACTTGATGATCGCGTCACCTGCGCGGCTCCCGCATGCTACTTGACCACCTTCACTCGCTTGCTTGAAACAATTGGTCCGCAAGACGCAGAGCAGAACATCTTCGGTCAAATTGAACTGGGCATCGATCATCCTGACTATGTGATCCTGCGATCTCCTAAGCCCACGCTGATCAGTTCAACAACAAGCGATTTTTTTGACATTTCAGGCTCTTGGGATACCTTCCGGCAATCGAAAGCGATTTACACACGCATGGGTTTTCCAGAACGTGTGGATCTGGTCGAAGCCGAAGGGACGCACGGAGTGCAACCTGAAAACCTGGCTGCGATCGCTCAGTGGATGCAGCGTTGGCTGCTTGGCAAAGATGCTCCAGTGCGAGTCACTCCGTTCAGTGAGTTCAACATCCTTAGTGAAGCGGAACTGTTGTGCACCGAACATGGGCAGGTGTTAAAGTTGCCCGACGAGCGATCTGTGTTTGACCTAAACGCAGAACGCGAAGCGGAACTTGCCAGACAACGCGCGCAGAAATGGGAGCAGCTTTCGCACCAGCAGTCGCTGGCCGTAATTCGTAAAACCCTAGGAATCGACTCACCAGCCACTGAGCCACCAAAGTCAGAGTCCGTAGGCAAGGTCCAGCGCGATGGATACCACATCGACAAATTCATCCTTCATTCGACCAGTGGTGTAGCGATTCCAGCCCTGTTGTTTCAGCCAGAGAAGTCCGTTGAGTCCGTGCACATCTACCTTCACGACCTTGGCAAGGAAATCGATTCTGCGCCTGGAGGAGCCATCGAAAAGCTGGTGAAGCAAGGCTTCGCTGTGCTCGCAATCGACATGCGAGGCCAGGGTGAAACCGCCAGTGGCAAACCGGATAGCCTGCTCGGCGATTGGAAGACCTACTTCACCGCATATCTGCTCGGCCAGTCGGTTGTAGGTGCCCATGCTGAGGACATCTTGTCAGCCGCGCATTGGGCCGCTTCGGATCAAACTCGCCAAGTGCACTTGATTGCTCATGGCAAGTCGGGAGTTGCAGCGCTACATGCAGCGGCTTTGGACACTAAACTCTTCAAAACCGTTACGCTCCATAATTCACCTAAATCATGGTCGAGCGTGGTGGGATCGGTGAAGCTCGCTCCGCTGTTGACCACTGCCGTGCATGGTGTTCTACAAGCATACGATCTTCCAAATCTGCTGCCACTGATTGGCAACGATAAGGTGCACTTCGTCGACGAGCCTTAGGTCGGCTGACCGCTTGAGCATACACGGTTTTCGTTACGTTAAACCTCACATTACGATACTTGGCGTGAAACGTTGGTCTCCGTGCGCAACTTGCGCGACTCGCTGGGGCGAGTCGCGGTCAAGGCATGCCTTTGCGAGACGCTTAGAACTCCATCATACCGTTGGCGGTTGTGCTGTAGTCACTTGTGCTGTGCACAGGCACCGGTGCTGGCTTTCGGGTTCTATTCGCTTCAGGGGCAGCTCGGTTCGATCGGGCTGTCGAATTCGACTGCGAACGTCGTCGAAGGCTTTCTTCCGATTCGAGGGTGAAGCGACCAACTAATTCGCTCAGTTGAACTGAGTGCGAAAGTAGAGCGGATGCGGTGCCGGACATCTCTTCGGTTTGGGCTGCGTTACCTTGAGTAACTCGGTCCATTTGCGATACGGCTTTGTTGACTTGTTCAACACCGGACAACTGCTCTCGGGAAGCGGCCGCAATTTCCGAAACGATGTCGGTGACTCGCTTGACCGAATTCACGATCTCGCTGAGCGTTGATCCGGAGCGATTTACAAGATCGGTTCCGTTTTCAACTTTGCGCACTGAGTCTTGAATGAGGGCTTTGATTTCCTTCGCAGCGCTGGCGCTGCGTTGAGCCAAGTTGCGAACTTCGGCGGCGACTACGGCGAAACCGCGACCCTGCTCACCTGCTCGAGCCGCTTCGACGGCTGCGTTCAATGCGAGCAGATTGGTTTGGAAGGCGATTTCGTCGATTGTAGTGATAATGTCTGCAATCTTCTTCGACGATTGATTGATTTCGCTCATCGCTTGGACAGCTTCACTGACAACTGCTCCACCTTTTTCTGCAACGTCGCGTGAACCGTTGGCAAGTTGACGAGCTTGTTGGGCGTTGTCGGAGTTTTGTTTGACGGTTGAAGTGATCTCTTCCAGACTGGAAGCGGTTTCTTCAAGGCTGGATGCTTGCGTTTGAGCACCAGAGGTGATTTCTCGTGAAGCGCTGGTCAGTTGTTCCGCGGCCGAAGAAACGGTAGCGGCCACATCCCGTACTTCGATGAGAGCTTCCTTGATGGCCGTTACGGCTTGCTGCAATGCACCAGCAACTTGGCCAACGGCGTCGTTACCGAGATCTGGAATCTCGACGTCGAAATTACGATCTGCGATCGCATTTACGATTTCTAAGACGATGGAAACTTTGCGTTGCAAGTCAACTGCCGCATCAGCATCCCGCTTTTGAGCTTCTGCCAACTGAGTTTCCATCTTCTTGGCAGCTGTTATGTCGGTTGCATACTTAACGATCTTGTATGGCTTACCATTCAAATCAAAAATCGGATTGTAGGAACCTTGAATCCAAATCTCTCGACCGCCTTTAGCTAAACGATTAAATGTCCCGGTTTCAAATTTACCGGAGCGCATTCTATCCCAGAAGTCCCGATACTCATGGCTATTTGTATATTCGGAACTGCAGAACATGCTGTGATGTTTGCCTTTGATTTCATCCAGACTGTATCCCACGGTGCGCAAGAAGTTCTCGTTCGCATGACGAATCGTGCCATCCAGATTGAACTCAATCGTGGCTTGATTTTTGTTAATGGCATCTAATTGGCCTTGGTAGTCAGCAAACTTTACCTTCTCGGTGGTTACATCACTGGCGATTTGCACGAACTTACTGACTCGGCCCATTTCGTCTTTCACCGGTGCATATACGGCTTGCAGCCAGATTTCGCGTCCATCTTTCGTGATGCGCTTAAAGGTGCCGGATCGCCCAACTCCCGAGTTTAAGTCGCTCCACACTTGCCGGTACTCCGACGAATCTGCCACCTGAGGATCGACGAAGGTACGATCGTGCTTGCCACGAATCTCTTCGATGCGATATCCGAGTACTTTGAGGCTGTTTTCGTTGGCGGTCAACACAAGACCGTTGATATCGAATTCCATGTAGGCAAAGGAATCATCGATAGCGGCCAGGATACCTTTGGCGTTTTGACGCTCAATTTCGGCTTCGGTGATGTCATAGCGAACTCCGATGTACTTCTCTGGCTTGCCATTGGCCCCCATCACCGGAGCGATAACCGCGTCGACGTAATATGGTGTGCCGTCTTTGGCACGGTTCTTGATTATGCCTCGGAAAGGCTTGCCACGACCGATTGTTGACCATAGGTCTTTAAAGGTCTGCTTGGGCATATCAGGGTGGCGAGTCGTGTTGTGCGGTTTGCCAATGAGTTCTTCGCGGCTGTATTTCGATACCTCGATAAACTTTTCATTGATAGTGACGATGTCACCCTTGAGATCGGCCTCAGAGACGATGCTTGTCATGTTGATTATCTCTGCCCGAACGCGGAGATCTGCAAGCTCCTTGTTTAGCAACTTGACTGCTGTAGCATCGTTAGCGATGAGGAGCACGCTAATGGGTTTGCCACTAGCGTCTAGTACTGGGTTGTAACTGCCTTGTAGCCAAATTTCGGCGGAACCTTTCCCAAGGCGTTTGAACTCGCCGTTTACCGTTCTTCCCTGGCTAAGCTGCGCCCAGAGTTCAACTTCCTCGGGGCTATTGGTGTCTTTGGGTGCGAGGAACATGTGATGGTTGCGACCGGTGACTTCATCAGCGCCATAGCCGCAGATCCGCAAGAACGCTGGGTTCGCGCTAACAACGGTCCCATCTAACTTGAATTCCACAATGGCTTGGCTTTGCTGGATCGCGGAGAGCTGAGCGGTGTGGAGATCCCACTTAGGTGCTTTTGCTGTTGGCGATTTCCTCTTCGCAGGAGCAGCTTTCGTTGCAGTACGAGCTTTAGTGGTGGTTTTCTTTGCAGGAGCCATAGTTTCTACCTTTGGATATTTCTTGAGAGCAGTTGAGTTGGTGTACGCGCGGTTAGTTGAGTGAGTTTCAATTTGTCGGAGCGAGTTGGTTCTGTTCAAAAAGGAATTGTTCAATATTGAGTAGTGTCACAAGGCGTTCTCCCGATTTCGCTAAACCGGTGATGAATGAAGTATCGATGCCCCCAAAACTGGGCGTTTCCTCGATAGCATCAGGCTCGATATTCAAGACGTCCGAAACTGCATCTACAATCAAGCCCATGATCTTTGTGCCAATGTTCACGACGATGATAACCGTGAATTGGCTATACTCTGTCGCGGGCATGTTGAACTTGATGCGCAGGTCGACGATTGGAACCACTGTTCCACGAAGATTCATCATTCCCTTGATGCACGCTGAAGTATTGGGGATGGGAGTCACACGCGTGTAGTTCTTGATCTCCTGGACTCTTAGGATTTCAATGCCAAAGTCCTGGTCGTTCAGTGTGAACGTCAGATACTGATTGGAGGTGCCGCCTACAGTCAGCAGCATTTCTTGGTTGTCTATTTCGTTCATGCGATCTCTGGTATTGGTCGCAGTTGTTCGCAGGCTACAGCGGACTTCGCTCTGTAGCGCACGACAGCGGAAACCACAATGTCCAAATCAATGAATTGGGCAGTGGTTGCTTAGCAACGACCGATGGAAAAAGGGGACTGTGGTAGTGAAGCCGCAGAACGTAGCGAGGCTTCTAAGTGTCAGGGGTGCTGCCGAAATGGGGTTTGCGACCAGCACGCTTGAGTTGACATAACGGAATCCCAAATTGGATTCGGATTAGCCAATGACTTTGCATGTAGATACGCCGCCCCATCGTGGTAATGCTCTTCTAGTAGGTCCATTGGGGCGGACTTTGCTAGTTAATGAACCACTGAAAGCTACAACAGGTTTCAGTATTAAGCAGACTAGAAGGTCGGATTTTTAGGAACTTCTGATGAAAACGACCGTTTTCTCCTGCGATCTTCACTGATCTGCAAGATCGTTAAAGTCATTGGATTCGGTATACTGTCAGTCCGGACCCACCCGCGTTCGCGGAGTTTTACTTACCACGAGTTTTATTTACGACGTGTCGCACATTTACCATCATGCCAAACAATCCGAGCAAAGCGAACAAACCGAATAAAGCCGCTAAACCTGTCAAGACAGCAAGCGAGTACTTTGAAGGCGTTGATGCTGATTGCGTCAAACGCTGGAATCGGCTTACCGGAGCTCAAAGGACTGCGGTCGACTTTACTGGGTTATCGCTCACCGGTCGCCACCTTTCTGGCATCAACTTAAATAATGTAAGGGCGCGGAGTATCAACTTTGACCAAGCCACTCTCAGTTCATCGCGGCTATCAGGATCGTTTCGCAACTCAACTTTCGTGAATGCAGACCTGTCGGCATCCAAGTTGATCGACGGTGAGTTTCACGACGCGGATTTAAGCAGGTGCAAACTCACGGCGGCTGATCTAACGGGCACGATACTATCGGGGGCTTGCCTTAAGAGCGCTGATCTATCTCATGCGGTCCTTAAGGGGACGGTTTTGTCGGGTGCGGACCTAACGGAGGCACAGCTAACGGACGTCGTTTGGGAACGTGCATCATTCGATAAGAACACTCGCTGGCCCATTGACTTTGCAATTCCAGGCGAATTGACATGGAGCGGTACTACGACGGATCCGAGATTTTCGGGCAAGGGTAAAAGTGCTTTTGCCGCTGATATCAATGGCCTTTTGGCTCGTCTGCATCAAGTCATTAATGCGGCCCGCATGACCCGAACCTTGGATATGCTAAAGAAGGAAAAGCACCAACTGTATTCTGAAGTTGAATCCACCTTCGTGCGCGGCATCGTTCAAAGCCACACGCGACCTGATTTAGTTTACTCGTGTGTGCTGACGGAAGACGGTCGTTACTCATGCATGGATCAACATCTTTCGAGATGTTTTGGGTTGGACAAGGAACCATGCAAACACCTGCTGACCCTGGTCATCGGATTGGCAAAAGCTGGAACTCTTGACCCACAACTTGCGGATCGATGGATGCTAGCGGCTAGCAAGCGAGGCCCAAGCGCTGCCAAGCCTATGAAGAATCATATCAGCGATTCGTTGTTGAAGTACAAAGGCGTAGAAGCCGGGGAAATCGACTGGCGTCCCACTGAGACCATTCCAGAGGATTTCTACACGTTATGAGCACTCTTCCTTGTGATGAAGTCAGTTTACTGCGAACCGCACTGGACCGTTTGCAGGCGGCGATGGAAGATATCGCCTTGCGCGGCCTGCTTGTCGCTGGCTCGGCAGAAGTTACCAAACTGCGCTCGCTGGCGGAGGAATTTCGTACCGCAGGGGCTGGCCACCTTGCTGAAAGACTCGATGCGGTTGTGCAAGCGGTGTCTAGCAATGATCGCGGAGCGGTAGTCGCTTTACTTCGCACAATGACGGCCGCACGTCTGTTCGAACGCATGCTCACGCTCGAAGTTTGTGCCGGCGAGCTAGAGAGCCATATGCAAAGCACTTCTGATGAGTCATTTCCGGGGGATGTTTAGGCAATGCTGCCAGACGAAGTCGATCAAAAGAAACTTGCCAGAGCGCTTGAGCAGCTGACATCAGCGATTGAAGAGTTGTTCCTTTCAGGGCTTACAACCGCCTCGGATGCCACTCGACAAGCTCTGGTGGCAACGACACAAGAGGCCGCTCGCTTTCGCCTCTTGCGGCTAGGGTCAACATTGCGAACTGCCAACGAGGAACTGGGACGTTACTTGAGCGATGACAGTGCCTTCTCTCGCAAGCGCTTGACGTTTTTCTTGGGGCGTGCCTGGCTACTTAGTCGCGGGCTGAGCCATGCTCTGCAGTCGGGTGACGAACAGCAGTTCAACCAATTGAACTGGTCGCCGGGCGCGACCGCGCTGGAGCAGATAAACTTGGTTTGCCTCGGTGTTGTAAAGCGAGTTTCGCCTGGTGCATTCGCGGCATTTGATTTTCGATTCCGCGCGATCACGGATACCGAACATGTCCGTATCGGCCAGCCGATCAGTTGGTCCTTCGTTTTCCCATTCAAACCTGGTGTCGAGATCGCTCCCGAGGGTTTTCTGCATTTGCCTCAGAAACAAAAGTTTGCCCCAATCTCTTTCTTGGATGGCAAAATCGTTTCTGTACAGCATGCAAACGTTGTTCTAGATGACAACGGAGCGAGACTGTCGCTAACCGAACAAAGCACCGTGAGCTTGGGCAGCAAGTTTGACGGCTGGGCCGACCATCTCCATTGGTCACCGGAAGCAGCGCTGGCGAGAATTCGAAACCACAAACCAACTCCGCTCGACTTAGACGTTGAAATGCAGACCGACGTTGCCTTGCAGAACTATGAAATCGGATCGCCAGAAGAATCCGAGGTAGCCGGTACAGCCTACTATCCAATTACTTTTGGAAACATGACTGTGCACGCAGTCGTTAATACCTCGGAAGCCAAGACCGTACGCAAACAAATCGAAGCCCTTCGTAAGGTAAAGAAAAATCGCCCACTTCTATTTGGCTTAATGCACTACGAGCGCTGTCGGTTCGTTTTTCAGTTGCTATCCTCATTTAGTCCGCAGCCAAACTATATCATGATCTCTCCCGACGTGATCGATAAGACATCTCTGCTAAAGGCCCTATCGTTCAAATAAATCGTCTGCAATCCCGACCCGAACCCATAAAGAACTATGGCCAAGAAAACAGCTACAGCACAACCTCAAGAAACGTTGCCTAAGCCAGCGGCGGATGAATTTCTGCGTGAACCTGCGGAAGTACGTTACGCCGTGCAGATTGAAGCGCTTAAACAAAACGACAGCGAAACGCCTCCCCTAAACTGGCATCTCTCGCCTCGCGCGGTGCTAACCTACATCGTGGGTGGCAAGACGTTGAAGGCGAAGATCGATGGGAAAGCGACCGAGGTTCCCATCACTCGCAAGTTCTTTAGCGACAATAGCTTGGTCGAAAGAGCCATTGTCACGCTAGCCTCTGAAAGGGCTCTACTGTTGATCGGCGAGCCCGGTACGGGCAAAAGTTGGCTATCGGAGCATCTGGCTGCCGCGATCTCCGGCATTTCAACTAGGACGATCCAAGGTACTGCCGGTACAACTGAAGAACACATCAAATACTCTTGGAACATCGCGCGCGTCATTGCTGAGGGGCAACAACCGGGCAATCTTGTCCCTTCGCCGACAATGGTTTCGATGCGCAGCGGCGGCTTGTTGCGCTTTGAAGAGCTGACGCGATGTGTGCCGGACGTTCAAGATGCGTTGGTTTCAATACTCTCCGATAAAGCGATTGCAGTTCCCGAGCTACCCGACAACAACATGGTTTGGGCAAAGCCGGGCTTCAATGTCATCGCGACAGCGAATACTCGCGACCAAGGAGTGAACGAATTGTCGGCTGCCTTGAAGCGGCGCTTTAACTATGTGTACATACCAATCGTTGCAGACCATAAGACGGAAGCGAAAATCGTCGAGCAGCGTTCTGCGGAATTGCTGGAAAGTTATCGCCTCCCGACTCGCTTGCCGCCGACGATCATTGAGTTGTTGACGACAGTGTTCAGGGAGATTCGCAATGGCAAAACCAACGACGGCGTTTCGCTCAAGAAGCCTACCACGACCCTGTCGACCGCCGAAGCGATTGGCGTTGGTTTGGATTCGGCCTTGCATGCTCAGTTCTTTGGCAATGGAACTGTGGGCGCTGCCGATATTGCGAGGAACATGTTGGGGGTGGTTGTTAAGGAGGAGCAAGCGGACCGCAGTGTGCTCAAGGAGTATGCGACGCTAGTTGCGAAGAAACGAGGCGCAACGGATAGTTTGTGGCGTGAGTTCGGTGACGCGTTGGCAGAACAGCTATGAGTGCGGATCCTCTCGCGCAATTGCCGAAGTCGACAGATCCCGAGGCAATTGAACGTCAAGTTCAAGCTTTGCTGGACGACCCGCTGTATTGGTTTGGCGTTCGCCATCATTCGCACACTGCCGCGCGGCACTTGAAAGCTGCCATCCAGCACCGCCGGCCGCGGATTATCTTTGTTGAAGGTCCGTTTGAAGCCAAGCACTTAGTCCCCTTCCTGGTTGACAGCGCTACGGTGCCACCTGTCGCTATTTACTCTTCATATCGTGACGACGCCAATGTACTTGGATTGAATGGCATTCTAAGTCCATCTGCGGAGATTCCAGCCAAGTTCGCGGTATGGTACCCCGTCACCGAGTATTCACCCGAATACGTCGCGATGAAATCAGCCCATGCAACTGGGGCTGAAGTTGTCTTCATTGATCTGCCTCATTACGCCCTCATCTCAGGGCTACAGAATCCTGAGAATCAAGTTACAGATGGGGGCACTAACGAGAAAGACGAAGCCGCAACTGCTCAAGCGGAAAGCAAGCCACAGGTGCAACCCACGGATATGCCGCAACTTGGCAGCCAACAGGATACGCTCTTCACCACCAGCGGCTTTTATCAAAGTCTCGCTGCAGCAGCGGGATTTGAATCCTGGGACGAAGCTTGGGATACGCTATTCGAAAACCCACAATCGACGGACTTTGAGGCTTTTCGACGAGACATGGCTTCCTTTTGCTGTGCGGTCAGAGGCACTTCGAATGTAAACATCGAACGCGCCACAGGAACCATCGCAAGAGAGCGTCACTTTATGAAAGTCATTCGCGATACCTTAGCGCAGCGAGGTGTGATGCCCGAGCAAGCCATGGTTGTCTGCGGCGGCTTCCACCTATTCCTGGATCGAAACGATGAACAGGCACCTCCACCCATTCCGGACGGAACTAAGTATTGCACAGTCGTTCCGTATTCGTTTTTTCAGATTTCTGAGTTGACGGGATACAGTGCAGGAAATCGTGCACCACAGTTCTACCAGACCTGTTATCAGATGATTGCCGAAGGCCGAGACGAACACATCGCAATGGAGCATGCGATCTCAGTGTTGAGGCAGGTACGTAAGGCGGGCGATCCACTTTCCACGGCGGATGCGATTGCCATCACCCATCACGCAAAGATGCTTTCGGCCTTGAGGGGGCGTAACCACACTACGTTAGATGATATCGATGATGCAATCATCACTTGTTGCTGTAAGGGTGATCCAACTGAAGAAGGTACCAAGCTCCGAACTGCCATGGATGCCGTTGGTATCGGCACTAAGATTGGTAAGGTGACGGATCGATTGGGACGTTTGCCCATTGTTGCCGATTTCTACGATCAAATTGCGGCTCTGAGTTTGAATTATGTGATTGATAAAGAGAAGAAGTTCTCGCTCCGCTTGGACAAACGCGAAGCACTCGACGCAAAACAATCTGCCTTCCTACACCGCATGGTTTTTTTAAAAGTACCTTTGGCTTCGCTGACTTCGACTGGAGGAGATTTTTCAGGGACGCTTTTTCGGGAAGATTGGGGAGTTAAATGGGATCCCAAAACTGAACCAGCTCTCATCGAGCAAACCCTTTACGGCGACACGATTGAACGTGCCGCTCTTCATCGACTGCGCGAGGTGATTGCCAAAGCAGGCGTTCATTCTGGCGAGGCTTGCGTTCAACTGCTACAGGCAGTGAATATGGAATTGCAAGACCTGATTCCGGAAACTGAGGAAGCGGCTTTGTCAGCCATTGATAACGACAGCTCATTTGCGTCGCTTGCAACCGCGATGAGGCACGCATCATTTATTGAGCGAGTGTATTCATTTCAAGGTCGGACAGATAGCATCGTCGAACCGCTGCTGACTCGCTCTTTTCAGCGAGCTTGCCTCGCGTTAAGCAGTTCACTGAACGCTCCTGATGAAGAACACATGGGAATCGTTCAGGGGCTTACTTCGATTGCCGATATTCTGCAACGTGCGGATAAGGCCAAGCTAGATCGCGGATTGTTCGTCAGCGCTGTCAAGGGTGCGGCTAATGATTCTCCTGTTCCTTTTCTCCGAGGGGCGTTTATCGGATTGTTGTGTGAGCTTCGCGAGCTACCGGCCGAAGCCCTCGCCGCCGAAGTGGTTGGGCTCGCGCAATCCTCATCGGAGATCATGGTCACCGCCGGCGAAATGTTGGATGGGATGTTAGCGGCATCGAGAACTTCCATTCTCTTGGGCGCTGATCCCCTGATTGCTGCCATCGATGACCTGCTGATAGCAGCGAAATGGGAGGATTTTTTAGTGATGCTCCCACGTTTACGAGCCGCCTTTGAACGGCTTTCGGCAACCAGTCGGCATTCGCTAGCCGCGACCGTCGCTAAACGTTACAGCTTAGGTTCCGCGCACGAAGTTAGCACGATGCACACCAGTATCGGCGCTACAGCGCTGGTTGCAAAATTGGACGCAGCGGTTGAGGTTGTCTTAAAGGACTGGCCACTTTGATTCCTCCAACAGAGCGATGACATATGCAAGATCCACACACCCTAGCTCGTTGGCGGCTCGTGCTTGGCAAAGAAGCCGAGAAGCAGGGCATTTCGTGCAAGTCGGATGCGGACGCCGAACGCATCGAACAGCTTGTTGGATTTTTGTTTGAAGAAGGGGATCCCAAAGACGGAACACCCAAAGGAAACAACAAGGATGATCGTAGAGCAGGTATGGGACCTTCGCAGCTGACCGTGACTGACTGGGTTGGTGCTGTGAATGAGTTGTTCCCTCAACAATCGAAGGAGGTAATGCAGAAGGAACTGGTTCGGCGACGCGGCATTGACAAGATTTTGGACAATCCCGAATTGCTCGAGCAGATTGAGCCGAATCTTGAGTTGGTGAAAACGCTGCTATCGCACCAAGAACTTTTGAATCCCAAGACCCGTGTGCTTGCAAGAAAGATCATCGAGAAAGTCGTCGATCAACTGAAGAGTATGATGCAGATCCAAGTGGAACAAGCGATCACCGGTGCGCTTCGTAAGGATCGGCATGCACCTCGCAAAGTCTTTCGCAATCTGGATCTCAAAACTACGCTTCGCCGCAATTTGCACAACTTTAATTCGGAATCCGGCAAGCTGCTGGTGGATCAAGTGTTCTTCTTTGCGGCGGAACGTAAGAAGAAGCCATGGCACGTGATTGTGGTCGTGGACCAGTCAGGGTCGATGTTGGAGAGTGCGATTTTCTCCGCGATTATGGCTTCGATTTTTGCGGAGTTGCCATCGCTGAAAACTTCGTTGGTCTTGTTCGATACACAAGTCGTGGACCTGTCGGATAAGGTCGGGCAACCTGTCGATGTTTTGTTGTCAGTTCAGTTAGGCGGTGGCACGGACATCACACTGGCGCTTAAGTATGCGACTACGCTTGTTCGGCAACCGCAACGCACGATAGTGGTGCTGATCACCGATTTCTATGAAGGCCGACCAGAGCACGAACTTGTCGCCCAGTCGCGTCTGATGGCGGATGGTGGCATTCGCATGATTGGGCTCGGGGCCTTGGGGATCGACGCGCGTCCTGCTTACAACAAGCAGACCGCTTCGAAGCTGCGGAAGGTAGGCATGGACATCTTAGTGTGCACACCCGAAAAACTAGCCGAATGCATGGCCCAAATTATTCGAGGCTAGAGCTTAGGCAGTGGGCGTTTTGGTGGTGGCGGCTTGAGCATACGCGCCTTGTCGTCTTGTGCAGGCGCTGGAACAGGGTTGACTGGATTGTTGTTCGCCATCTGACGAGGCGGTGGGTTGAGGTCCGTGAATTCTTCTACCCATTTCCAACCAATCGGATTTTCCAGTTCACGCGAGGCAAGTAAGCCCCATGGAGTCCCCTTATGCTTCTCGGCGACTTCCTTCAGCAACTTCACTGCAGTTGCGCCTTCTTTTTCCAACTTGCTGCCGACACTAATGGAAGCGTCCGGAACAAGTTGCCAGGTATTGTTCTTAGGATCGGCAAAGGGCATCCCACGCTTCGCTTTGGCGAGCATCGAGTTGTATCCATCGGCGCGTACTTTGTGAGCTAGCAAGGTTCCAAGTGCGAGATCGTAACCCGCAATCCAACGTAGCGACGTTTCCTTGTCGCGATGGGATTCGGCCGGTACCAGGATCTGTGCGAGAACCTTGAACTCATCTTCCAGCCGCGCGGCTTGCTGCTGAGCGACGGTAAGGGCGGTTTGTAACGACGCCTCATCGCGTTTCACAAAGCGTGTGGTGGGTTTTTCGAGCGTACCGACGCGGATCTTCGCAGCGTTTACTACCGCCATGCGTATCGGGCTCTCTACAACTTTCTTCTTGTACTGTTCCATCGATTCGTAGTCAGGTCGATACTTGACCATTACTTCTGGGTCGAAGAAATACTCGAGATTCGACGCGAAAGGATCAATCTCCGCTTTCTTGATGCGACGATTGAACTGGCGGTTGGGATGGACGGTAAAGTAGATGCCACCGGTCTCGTACGTCAAACGGCTGAGCGCGTATGGCCCGAAACCGGAATCGATTACAGGTTCGTCGTAGAAATCTTCCTTGTAGCCAATCTTCACTCGTTCCGGCAGCAGTGACTCTGGGCCTTGATCGACTTCGGCCCATTGTGGCGTCTGGTCATACTTCGGATCCGGGTCAACATACTTTACGTAGGTTACTTCGCGTCCGAACGGAGCCGGGACACCGATCACATGAACTGGAATCGCGTACTTACGGCACTCTTTGATGGTCTTGTCGAGCCCTTCGACGTCGCTGCCGCGTTCGTCTGTCACTGCAATAAACAACACGTTGCGAGTGTCGCGTCCGGTTCGATAGGTTTTGTAGCGCTCAAGTGCCAAGTAGAGCGAATGAAAGATTTTTTCTTCACCCGACGGATCGATAGTGATTGAGTCGATGGCTTCTCGGATTTCACCGATATCAGCCGTCGGTTTCTTGGTCAGCAGACTGACTTCGTTGCCAAACGCGATGATACTGGTCAACAATGGTTCTTCACCCGCAGGTTTGGCTGCGTCATCTTCACCTTTGGCAGCGCGTATGATTCCGAGTTCTTCATAGATGCGGTCGAAGCGATCGCGGATTTCTTGGCGGCGACGTTGAAGACTGCCCGATTGATCGAAGAACCATACAACCAAGGTTGGGCGTTCTTCCATCGCTTTGAGGATTTCGTAAGTGATGCGATCGACGGCTCCGTCGGTTCCAGTCGTACCAACACCGGTCATGCCTTGCACAACGGTGTCACTGCGGACCAAACCTACCGCTTGCTGCATGCTGCTCATGCCCAACGTCGCATTCATGATCGGCATATTGGGTGTGGGAGCCGGTACTTCCGATAGCTCCGCCAAGATAGGTGCCATGCTAAGGGCCATGCCTGCGTCTTCGGTCCCATTAGCGCCGATCTCCTCTGGCATTTCATCGGAAATCGCAACTTGGTCAATGATCTTCGTCTCTTCCTGATCTTCGGCGAGTTCGGGCGCGTCGAACGTAACGCTGGAAGGCATCGACTCAACCACGAAAGGAACGGTTGCCAAAGCCAAAATGAGCACCACGTGAACCATCAAGCTGACGAGGAAGGCCTGTTTGTCGTTATCCAGCCAAGCCACCAAGCCGGACTCTTCGACTTCCTCTTCCTCGGTCTCTGCATCCTCGCCGCATTCAGCATCTGCAGTTTCAACAGCAGAAACTGCCGGCTCAATAATGGCCGGCTCGACCACTGTCGGCTCGACCACTACGGCGTCCGCAGGCGTCGATTCCAGTTGCGAGGTGAGTGGTGGTTCCGCGCTAGCATTGGGTGGGGCAACGGAAACGCCTTCGATTTCTTCGGATTCTTCTATGAATTCGTCGTCCAACCGCTTCAACATTGGATTTGACCCTTGAATTTCACCGTCCGAAAAAGCGGCCCCAGCGCCGGAGGCTTTTCGGTTTCCATTCCGCTATATCTTCTAGTCTAACAAATCCGCCAGGAATAGTAAAACTCCAGCCGTCCGAGCCTGGGGGAAGCCGCAGCCCGCATTCCTAGATTTTCGCTGAGAATTTAGCGAATCTGGGACAGAGAAGTACCCAAACATCTACAGCGCGGATTCTGAAAAGCCGTGAAGCACCGATAGTTTCCGCTCGAAGCGCGCAAAAGGTGGCTGGCACCATCCGACCGGCACCATCCGTCCGTCCGCTGCGCAAAAGGTGGCTGGCACCATCCGGCTGCAGGCTCTGGAAAATGACAGCAAACGGGGCGTTCGGGTGGGTCCCTCCCGCCGGGTGCGACCATTGCTCCAATTGCGGACGGTAAGTCGCGGAAGGTGGCTGGCACCATCCGGCCGTTGGCTCCGGAAGGTGGCTGGCACCATCCGCCCGCTGGCTGGGAAAATGACAGCAAAGGACAAGTTGGTGCCACCCACTTACCGACGACCATTGCGACTCTTGGCATGACCGTACTTTCAAGTGCGGCAGGTCGCACCCGGCAGGAACGACCCACCCGAACGATCCGACGCTGCGCTTTGCCGTCATTTCTCCCGTCAGCAGCCGGATGGTGCCAGCCACCTACAGCCAGATGGTGCCACCCACCTACCGACGCGTTAGCTGCCGGATGGTGCAACCAGCAAACAGCGCGACCTTCGGTATGGTGCCAGCTATCACCACCCCCCCACCCACCACGGACAAGTTGGTGCCACCCGCCTACCGACGACCATTGCTAGCTACTAGCGACATGCCCCTCCTCACAAGTGCGGCAGGTCGCACCCGGCAGGAACGACCCACCCGAACAACTGCAAATGGTGGGTGGCACCTTGCGCAACGCTTGCATTACATGCAAAAAAGGTGGCTGGCACCATGCGCGGTGGGTGTTGCACGGAGGGGGCAAAGGGTGGGTGGCGCCATCCGACCGCACCAACCGACGATCTGAGGGAGAGAGGCAGGGACTCACCCACGCTGACGCTGGGCATCCACAAGGTGCCAGCCACATGACGGACGGGTGTGGTGCGCAAGATGCCAGCAACCAATTGCGACTCGCGGCATGACCATACTTGCAAGTGCGGCAGATCGCACCCGAACGATCCGACCTGGCTCTTTTGCTGTCATTTCTCCCGCCAGCAGCCGGATGGTGCCAGCCACCTTCTGCGACTCGAGTTCGGTTGCGTTGTGAGCGTAATGGCACGCTATGCAATTTGGAACCGTGCGTTTCTTCGCACCTGGGAATTCAAGGCTCGAGCGACCGGCAGGCGAAAAGCGCTCGTGCAGTGGCGAACAGGTGCGCTCAACGCACTTCGGGCGGCTTGGTGTGCAGATCGGCATAGCGATTGCTTCGGTCGGACGGACCGCTTACTGGAAACCCATCACGAAAGTTTGGAAGAAGAATGTCGATCCGCAATTTGAACCGACTTTTTCAACCACGTAGCGTTGCGGTTATAGGTGCCAGCCCAAAGGAATTCAGTATCGGAAAGATCCTGCTGGAGAATCTCGTCAGTCAAGGCTTCAGCGGCCATGTGTATCCGATCAATCCCAAGTACAGTCAGATTGAAGGTCGGCCATGCCTGAAGTGTGTTGCGGAGCTTCGTGAACAAGTTGACTTGGCAATCATTTGCACACCTGCAGCATCGATACCTGAGTTGGTTGAAGAATGTGGACAAGCCAGCGTTGCCAACGTACTGATCATCTCGGCCGGTTTCCGAGAAGTCGGCGCGGCGGGCTTAAGGATCGAAGAAGCTGTCGCTACGAACGCGCTTAAGTACCCAGACATGCGGATCGTGGGTCCGAACTGCTTGGGCATCTTGTATCCGCATGGTGGACTAAACGCTAGTTTCGCGCGGACGCTACCCAAGCCTGGACGAACGGCTTTCATCTCGCAATCGGGCGCGCTTTGCACAGCGATCATGGATTGGGCCATCGATGTCGACATTGGGTTTTCGGTGGTAGCTTCCCTGGGCAATGCTATGGATGTCGATCTTGGCGACATGATCGATTATCTCGCCACGGACCCATATACCGATTCGATTGTCTTGTACATCGAGTCGATTCGTGACGCTCGGAAGTTCATGTCAGCAGCTAGAGCCTTTACACGTACAAAGCCCATTGTGGCTTATAAAGCTGGACGATTTGCGGCTTCCGCAAAAGCGGCTGCGTCGCATACCGGTGCGATGGTTGGTGAAGATTGCGTCTACGACGCTGCATTAGAGAGAGCAGGCATCGTACGGGTTCGCGAGATGTCCGATCTTTTCAATTGCGCAGAAGTTCTCGCTCGCGGCCGCTTGCCGCGCGGTGATCGACTGGCAATCGTTTCGAATGCGGGCGGGCCTGGCATCATGGCCGTCGACGCACTTCTGGCACGACACGGTACGCTAGCCACAATTTCGCACGCCACAGTCGAGCAACTGAACCAGCATTTGCCGTCAACTTGGTCCCATCAGAATCCAATCGATATTCTCGGCGATGCATCGGCGGCAAGGTTCGGAGCGGCTGTTACGTGCGCCCTCGACGACAGTAACGTTGACGGTTTACTTGTGTTGCTAACGCCCCAAGCGATGACCGAACCAACGGAATCTGCAGAGGCGGTTTGCGCCGCGGCCTCGAAGTCAACTAAAACCATCTTAGCCGTTTGGATGGGCGGCCCAGCAGTGAGTGCTGGGATAGAAGAACTGAATCGAGCCGGAATTCCAAACTTCCAAAGCCCGGAGCAGGCGGTGGCGGCCTTTGATTACATGGTTCAATATGGTCGTCGCCGCGATAGCCTCTACGAAATCGCTCGCCCAAGTTCCATCTCATTTCATCTATCCGCCTCTGAACGCAGCGCGCAAGCGTCTTCCAAATCTGGGATGCTCAATGAGATCGAGTCCAAAGCGATTCTAGCCGCTTACGACATCCCAACGAATGAGACGTTGCTCGCAACCGATGCTTCGCAAGCAGTTGAGATAGCGCGGCACATTTCGCAACCGGTCGCTTTGAAAATTGTCTCGCCCGACATCAGCCACAAATCCAACGTCGGCGGCGTTCTGTTGAATTTGCAAGGTGATACTGCGGTTGCCGCAGCGTTTGAGGCTATCGTCCAATCTGCTCGACACTTCAAACCGGAAGCAAAAATCAGCGGCGTCTCTGTGCAGCCGATGGTGCTGGATCCCAAGGCAGTCGAACTCATCCTTGGTGTAAAGCGAGACCCGACGTTTGGTGCTGTGTTGATGGTGGGATCGGGCGGCACATTAGCGGAGCTGGTGCATGATCGTGTCGTGGAGCTTCCGCCGCTCGACGAACAACTTGCGCGACGGATGCTTGAATCGATGCGCACTTGGCCCTTACTAAACGGATTTCGCGGACGACCTGCTGTAAATATTGAGCAGCTGATCGACACGCTCGTCCGACTGTCGTGTATGGTGATTGAGCGACCAGAGATTATCGAGCTAGATATCAATCCGCTCTTGGTTACTCCCAAGTCGGTGATTGCGGTCGATGCTAGGATGGTCCTCGAACAAGTCAGTCTCAGGCCCAGCCGGCCAGCGGACGAACCCAAAGGGATCGCGATGCTCGAAAGTTCCTCAAACGCTCAAGTTATCCGTGAAGCACTGGTAAGCCTGGACTTTACCCAGGGAATGCCCGCCGCGGCGATCGATCAACTCACCGCCATTGCAGCCCTGAAGTCCTACCCGGCGGGTCGCGTACTATTCAACGAGTCGGATTACCATCCTTACTTACACATCGTATTGGATGGTCTGGTCATCTTAGAAATGCGCTTACCTGGCCATGGATCGCGCAAGATCCTCACACTGGGTCGTGGCGACATCCTGGCTTGGTCGTCGTTCCTAACCGATGGAGTTATGACGACAACGGCCATCGCAGCCGAAGGGACACAGGTCGTCGAGTTCTCAACCGATGCTTTGCGAACTCTTTGCGAACAGAATCACGAATTGGGTTACTTCGTCATGCGAAAAGTCTCAGTTTCGTTGGCTCGTCGGTTACTCGCGACGCGCTTGCAATTGCTCGATCTGTTCCACGATGGAGCTCAATAACTATGTCGCTAGTGAATAGTGAAGCCGTTACTCGTTTTGCTGAGTTGGCTTTCATCAGGAAGGAAGAGCTCAGTCAACTGATTCAAGTACTTCGAGATCAGGGGTATTGCGTCGTGGGCCCCCGTGTGGACCAAGGTGCTATTGTTTATGCCGAAGTAGAAACGGCTGAGGACTTGCCTCGTGGATGGTCGGATCAACAGCAACCGGGACAGTATCGAATAACAAGCAACAATACAGACAGCTATTTTGCTTACAACCTCGGCCCGCACTCTTGGAAGCAGTTTCTGTTTCCCTCGCAGCATACGTTGGCCACGACTGACCGCTGTGAGGCTGGTTGGCAGATGACGGTGCCGGAAGAGGTGACACCGAAGTATGCCTTTCTCGGAGTTCGCGCGTGCGAGTTGAAGGCCATCGCGATCCAGGACCGAGTCTTCACCGAAGGGCCCTTCGTCGATCCTGTTTACCTTGAACGGAGAGCAGCAGCGCTCTTGATCGCTGTTCAATGTACCCAAGCGGCCAGTACCTGCTTTTGCACATCGATGAATACAGGACCCCAAAGCACTTCGGGCTTCGATTTGGCTCTCACCGAAATCGAAGATGGCTTTGAGGTTGAGGTTGGTTCCGAAGCAGGCCTCGCAATACTTGGTAAGCTGGCTTATCAATCGGCCACAGAGCGTCACTCGCAGCGTGCAATGGCCTTGCGGCAGCGAGCGGTGGCACAGATCGAACGACACATGGATACGGCGGGCTTACGCGACTTGCTAATGAACAATCTCGAACATCCACGCTGGGATCGTGTCGCAGAACGCTGTTTGTCGTGTACGAATTGCACGATGGTCTGCCCAACTTGTTTCTGTTCGACCGTAAACGAAGTCACCGACTTACAAGGAGATCACGTCGAGCGACAGCGAGTTTGGGATTCGTGCTTTAACCCAGATTTTTCCTACATCGCAGGCGGACCAGTGCGCAACAACACTCGCAGCAGGTATCGCCAGTGGTTGACGCATAAACTTGCATCGTGGCACGATCAATTCGATTCGTCAGGATGCGTCGGCTGCGGTCGCTGCATTGCTTGGTGCCCTGTCGGAATTGACTTGACGGAAGAAGTCGCACGTATTCGCAGTGAACCCAACGATCAACGAACTCTACCAGTACTCCAGCCCGCAGCCGTCATGACCTGTCGTGTACCAAGGAGCAACTCATGAGAGCTTTTGCGAAACCAGCCCCACAACCGAGTCCCTGGCTAACACATTCTGTTCGTATTCGGTCGGTGTTGAAAGAAACACCCGGTGTTGCCACATATGATATCGAATTCGTCGATAACGAAGCTGCGCAGGCTTATCAGTTCAAGCCGGGACAATTTAACATGCTGTATGTACCCGGAGTTGGTGAAGCAGCAATCTCAATCAGTAGTAGTGCTCACAGCCCCCAGGTCTTAAGGCATACCATTCGAGAAGCAGGCGGGGTGACACGTACCATCGCTGAAGGAGGTCGCGGCATGTCGCTCGGGTTACGTGGGCCGTTCGGTACAAGCTGGCCCCTAGAAAGCTGCTTCAGTGTAGATCCGCTTGCGAAAAAAGAGGTGATTATTGTGGCGGGCGGCATTGGTCTCGCGCCTTTGCGACCAATCATCTACGGACTCTGCCAGCGTCGCGCCCAAGTGGGCAGAGTTGTTGTGCTGGTTGGAGCCCGAACACCGATCGATCTGCTGTTTAGCCACGAGTACGAACAGTGGCGCGAGCAGGGCATCGAGGTGCAAGCCACAGTGGATCGCGCAAACGGTGATTGGCTGGGGAACATCGGCGTCGTCACTTCGCTATTGAATCGCCTCAACTTAAAACGGCCTGAAGAATGCTTACTGATGACGTGCGGGCCTGAAGTGATGATGCGCTATGTCGTACAGACAGCCAAATCGTGCCGAATTCCATTAACTAACATTTGGGTCTCCCTCGAACGCAACATGAACTGCGCCGTGGGCCTGTGCGGGCATTGCCAATTGGGACCGGAGTTTCTGTGCAAGGACGGACCTGTATTCCCTTACCCGCGCGTGGCAAATTGGATGAAAGTGCAGGCACTTTAATGACGCAGTCATCGACCAAGTCCACGCAAACTTGGGTTCGCCCGCGTTTAGCAGTATTTAAGTTCGCATCCTGCGATGGCTGCCAATTGCAGCTGTTGTCGTGCGAAGACGAGTTGCTGCTGCTTGCCGAGAAACTGGACATCGTTCACTTTCTCGAAGCCTCCAGCCGCTGCGAACCGGGTCCTTACGATATCGCGATTGTTGAAGGTTCCATCACCACCCCCGAGGACAAAAAGCGAATCCTACATGTCCGTGAACAATCAAAGTTCCTAATGACCATTGGCGCATGTGCCACATCCGGAGGCATCCAAGCCTTAAAGAATTGGGGGGACCGGGCTGAGTTCCTGCGCTGCGTGTATGCGGAGCCCAATTACATCCACACGCTATCCACATCCACGGCAATCGGGGATCATGTCAAGGTTGATTTTGAGTTGCGTGGCTGTCCGATCAATCGTCATCAATTGCTTGAAGTCATTCGCAGTTTATTGCAGGGGCGACGACCCAAGACACCTTCGCACGCCGTTTGTTTGGACTGCAAACGGAGCGGCACAGTCTGCGTGTCTGTGGCCAGCAACTCGGCCTGCCTCGGCCCGATCACACAATCGGGCTGCGGCGCTATCTGCCCCAGATACACGCGCGGTTGCTACGGTTGCTTTGGTCCGGCCGCTCAAGCGAACTGTGATAGCCTCGCTGACTGGTATGTCGATCGCAACCTTGCACCCCTGCAGTTGGTTTCCTTGATGCGCAACTTCAACGCCAACGCACCCGAATTTCGCGCAACAGGTGACCGAATCGATCCAGCCACGAATGCGGGAGAGTCACGATGAACGATCAAGCCCAACCAGACCCCGCGAATCAAGCAGGCCCCGTGAATCAAGCAAGTCCAGTTAACTCAGAGCAACCTGCGCCGAAGGAACGCACCATTAAAGTCGGTGCGTTGTCGCGCGTAGAGGGTGAAGGGGGCTTGCACGTCATCGTCGAAAATGGGCAAGTGCAGTCTGTTAAGTTGTCCATTTACGAACCTCCGCGCTTCTTTGAAGCCTTTCTGCGCGGTCGTCCACTCGAAGATGTCCCGGACCTCACCGCTCGTATTTGCGGGATCTGCCCAGTTGCTTACCAGATGACCTGCGTGCACGCCTTGGAAAATGCGCTTGGCGTGAGCATATCGCCCGAGATTCGACGGTTGCGGCGCTTGCTGTACTGCGGCGAATGGATCGAAAGTCATGGAGTCCATATTCACCTGTTGCACATCCCCGATTTCTTCGATTGCGCAAGCAGCCTTGAACTAGCCAGCAAATTTCCCAACGAAGTGAGCCGCGGGCTGCGCATGAAGAAGATCGGAAACCACTTGTTGGAAGTGCTCGGTGGTCGAGCTGTGCATCCCGTGAATGTTGCCGTCGGAGGGTTCTATCGCGTACCTACCAAAGCGGAACTTGGTCAGTTGCTCGATGAATTGCAGTGGGGATTGAACGCGGCGATCGAAGCGGCTCACTGGGTAGCCAGCTTTGACTTTCCGGAATTCGAACAAATGTACGAGATGGTGGCGCTCCAGCATGATCTCGAGTACCCCATGAATGAAGGCCGTATCGCTTCGACCCAAGGTCTTTCCATCGCGGTAAACCAATTCGAAACTCACTTTAGCGAATGCCAAGTACCGCACAGCACAGCGTTGCACGCGGTACGCATACCGCAGCAGACGGCTTACCACGTTGGCCCCTTGGCTCGCATGAACCTAAATCGTGAGCAATTGTCCCCGTCGGCATTTCAACTGTCCAATAACCTTGGAATACGTTGGCCGTGTTTCAATCCGTATCGATCGATCGTTGCTCGTGCGCTGGAGACAGTCCATGCCTTCGAAGAAGCAATTGAGATCATTCGCAACTATCGACCGTTTGCCCTAGGCCGAATCCCTTATCAGGCTAAGGAGTCTGAGGGGATGGCGGCAACGGAAGCGCCACGTGGGATCATGTTCCATCGCTACCGGATCGACGCTGAAGGAAACATTACCTTTGCCAAAATCGTCCCTCCAACTTCACAGAACCAACGTCAGATCGAAAACGACTTAACCGCTTTGCTGCCGTCGCTGCTTGATCAGAGCGATGCAGCGGTTGGTTTGGCCTGCGAAAAACTCATTCGCAGCTACGATCCCTGCATTAGCTGCTCAACCCACTTTTTGAAGGTAAAAGTTGACCGCAGATGAACCCACTCGATTCCAATTCAAAGTCGCGAACGCTCGTAGTGGGACTAGGCAGTTTCCACGGAGACGATCGAGCAGGCTGGAACGTCATCGACCGACTTGAGCGGCTTCCATTGCCTGGGGTCGAGCTGCGCAAAGCGATGATACCGCTCGACATACTTGATTGGATCGATGCACATTGCAGTTTGCATCTAATAGACGCGTGTGCCTGTGCAGATTCTCCTAAACCGCCTGATCCAATCACTCCCTTCCGTTTGAAATTGGTCGCACCCGATGGAGACGCTGCACTTCAATCGCCGCTTCAATCGCCGCTTCAATCGCGGCTTCCCGAATACACCGTCCCGATAACGAGTTTGCATTTTCGCGGTGTATTCTCACCAGACTCGCCAGAAATCTCATTTGAACGCCCCGTTGAGTTGCGCTCTGCGGGCTCGCACCAAATAGATGCTCTCACTGTTCTGCAACTCTCAGCTCGTTTTGGTAGTCTTCCGAAGCATGTTGTCATCTGGGGCATCCCGGGAACGGGTTTTGCGCCTGGTGAAGTTCTTTCGACCGATTGCGAGACGGCGGTTTCAAACTGCGTGGACCAAATGTCGCTGGAGTTGCAACTAGTTTCGGCCAGCCTGTCGTTGCTTGACGCAGTGGGCGAATCCGTCAAAAGTTGAGCGGACTTGGTCTTATTCGCTCATTGATCGGCAAAGTTACCCGCAATAACCTAACCTCCGAGACGGTATGGAAAATGCCCTTGAACGTGGAAGATTTAGACCTTTCATCAACGCAGGGAGAAGTACTATGGCTGGAAAAATGGGTGTGTGGATTGATCATCGCAAAGCGGTCATCGTCACATTTGAGAACGGCAAAGAACAAATCCAAGAAATGGATTCGGACGTTGAAAAGCACGTTCGTGACTCAGGCGGCGCAGGATCTGGCGGAGCATCCCATGGAGCGCAAGATGTGATGGCTGGCGATAAACGCGATCGTAAATATCAGAACCATCTGAATACCTTTTACGATCGAGTCGTACAGGCATTGTTACATGCTGAGGGAATCGTAATCCTCGGACCTGGAGAAGCTAAGGGCGAACTCGACAAACGTATCACTAACAAAGAGATGCGCCAGCGCGTGCTACTCGTCGAGACTTCCGATAAGCTAACCAACCCGCAGTTGGTCGCCAAGCTCAGCGATTGCTTTCACCTTTCGAAACAATCGGTCTAAAAGCGAAGCCCCCAGCCTCAATTTGGTTTGACAATTCAATTTCGTTGTTTTCTGACCCCCAAAGGTAGCGAACTCTTCCAAAAAATCACAATTCAAACGAGAATTGCTAGTGGATGGTCACATTAGATTTTTGGGTTTGATCGTAGCCTCCGCTGCCAAGCGGTGGTTGGGCAAACGCATGGTGTCCACCGTTTGGCAACGGTGGCTACATCGGGACATGCCAACCATAGTGAACCCCAAAATCTAAGTTGGACAAAGCACTAGTGCTCCAACACAATTTAACTTTTGGGGTGACTGCTTTATTGTCGCACGATTGACCCAATCGTAGCTGCAACAATTGAGACAATTGTGCGACACTTAATCCCAAAATCTGAAGTGGACAAAGCGCTGGTGCTTCAACACAATTTGAATTTTGGGTCGGGTAGGATGGGACCATTTGTCCCGTCCTTCCAGTCTTGAGTTGAAAGTACGCTCGGGACAATGGTCCCAAGCTACGATTGAAGCTGACACCAAAATCTGAAGTGGACAAAGCACCAGCATGAAGTTCATCGATACGCGAACGGTCGTTGAAGAGGATTTAGACGCACTGAATCATGTCAACAATTTGCAATGCCTGCGCTGGACTCTAAAGACTGCCTCAGCGCATTCGGCGCATGTGGGATGGCCATCTTCCAGATACCGTGAACTGGGTGTGGGCTGGGTCGTGCGCTCTCACAACATTACCTATAAATCACCAGCCAAGCTGCACGACGAAATCGCCATCCATACTTGGATCAAGTCCTTCGATAGAGTCACCTCCATTCGCAAGTATGAGATCATCCGCCAATCGGACCAGCGAGTGTGTGCGATCGCGGAGACTCGCTGGGTGTTTGTGAACTTTGAAACCTTGCAGCTTGTGCCGATTCCCGAAGAAGTCCGCGCGGCGTTTGGCGTTGTATGAACTGCTATCGCAACTAATGCTTCAGCACAATTTGATTTTGGAGTTGAGCTAGTTTTGGTTCGGTGTGCCACTGGCGTGCCAGTGCAAACGAAGGAGTTATTGTTCACCAAAAGTAGACTCCCTAGTGCGAACAGCGTAACACGAGAGTCGCCGAAGTTGTACGGCATCACTTACGTTCGAGTTGGGTGATGAGTCAGTGGCTGCAGTGGTATTGTTAAGTCAGTAGTGGCAGCGCATTGGATCGCGTTTGCTCATTCCAGCCTTATTACTTCGACAGCTTTGTGCGAAAGTAAGTGCATTGGGTCGACAGCCCTTGTTGAGAATCGACACCTTCGTTTGCACTGGCACGCCAGATGGGATGAAAAGAGTTCGTCACTCCATGACCTATAGTTGGTGACGAGAATTTTAATCCCATAACTAAGGCTGGAGTGACGAACATGCGAAGTATAACTGATTGGTTTTGTTACGTTGGTTTTGATTATCACAATT
>JANRMD010000498.1:0-4049 GCA_033761895.1 Pirellulaceae bacterium
AGGGGCGCCAGGTCTGGAGTAAGCGACTTTCTCAATGGTTACTCGAGACGGTAGCACAAGGGCTTACTTAAATTGGCCAAACTTGGGACTGCCCCTCACCCCCAACCCCTCTCCCCGGAGTACCGGGGCGAGGGGAGCCACTGCGTTTTCACTTGTCGGCGGAGCCTGGGAACCAGAGTGACGTTGGGCTAACGCCCATCGGTTAATGGCAGAGTGCCGAAAGCCTTGACGGCTTCCGCTACCCCGTAATCGAGAAGCGGTCAAGAAATTCGGCTGGTTTCATTTGACTTTTCAGATTTATCGTTTTGCGGTACCCAAAGGTCGTAAAAGCAAATATCACGACCGCAGGAAGCGCTAGATTTGCGAACTAATTCGCCGACGATAGCAACTCTTCGAATTCGTCCTCAGTCAGCACGCGGACGCCCAGTTGCTGTGCCTTTTCGAGTTTACTACCGGCTTTCTCGCCCGCCACAACATAGTCGGTATTCTTGGATACGCTGCTAGCGGCACGACCACCGTGGCGTTCAATGATGCTCTCGATTTCATCTCGCTTGAACTTGACCAAGGTGCCTGTCACAACCAAGGTCTTACCGGCCAACACACCTGCAGGTTGGTCTGCAGCGTCCGCTGCGACATCTTCAGTCAACTTTACACCGACGTGCTTTAGGTCTTCGATGACCTTTTGGCCATAATCGTCGTGCAGGAACTGGTAAACACTTTCTGCGATGATCTCACCGATCTCATCGACACTTGAAAGATCTTCGACAGAAGCCGCCATCAATGAATCAATCGTCGGGAACTTCTTCGCTAACAGCATTGCGACTCGCGAGCCAACATGACGAATCGAAATAGCGGCCAGCACACGCGTCAAGCCGCGCGACTTGCTGGCTTCGATCCCCGCCAACAGTTTCTCGGCTTTGCGTTTTCCGAAACTCTCAAGAGTCAACAATTGTTCTTCGGTTAAGCGATACAGGTCGCCAAAGCCGTCGACAAAATCTGCGTCGACAAGTAGATCGACGATTTTCTCTCCGAGTCCATCGATATCCATCGCATCGCGGCTGGCAAAGTAACGCAGGCGTTGACGCAGTTTGGCTTGGCATGACGGGTTGCTACAACGAATGTAGACACCGCCCTCATCCTTGGTCAACAGTTCGCTGCACTGCGGGCAGTGTGTGGGAAACACAAACGGGACAACGTGCTCCTCGCGCCTGTGCAATTCAACTCGGACCACATGTGGAATAATCTTGCCAGCCTTCTCAACCACGACCCAATCACCAACCCGAATGTCCTTGCGTTCGATCTCTTCCGCATTATGCAGACTGGCTCTGGACACGGTGGTTCCCGCCAGCTGAACCGGTTCCAATTCAGCCACAGGAGTAATCGTGCCTGTCTTGCCGATTTGCACTCGAATCTCATTCAATCGCGTTACTGCTTCGTACTTCTCAAACTTGTAAGCGGCTACCCAGCGTGGACTCTTGCTGGTTGTCCCCAATTGTTCGCGCTGCTCAAAGTCGTTGATTTTGAACACCAAACCATCCACTTCGAAATCGAGTTGATGGAGGCTTTCATTCAGTTCATCGATTGCCGCTTCGACCGCTTTAGCCGACTCGAACAAGCGCACGTTGGGAGTGATGGGCAATCCGTAACTCTGCAGTTCCCGTAAGAAATCGATATGGTTGGTGGCTTTGATCCCATCACAATAACCGACACCGTGGCAGAAAAAGCGAAGTTTGCGTTCGGCGCACAGTTTCGGATCTTGCAATCGAATCGTTCCGGCGGTGACGTTGCGTGTGTTGGCAAAAGCCGGTTGCCCCTCAGCGGCTCTGCGAACATTGAGTTGCACCAGATCGCTGTTGGTCATGTAAACTTCACCGCGGACCTCCAATAACGGAGGCGGATTGCCGATCAAGCGGAGCGGTACGCCCAAGATGGTGCGAATATTATGCGTGATGTCATCACCGACTTCGCCGTTGCCGCGTGTGACCGCCCTAACCAATAACCCGTCTTCATAGACCACTGCCGCTGCAACACCGTCGACCTTCAGTTCCATGACCCACTCAATCGCTGCGTTCCCAAGGTTTTTTTGGGCTCTTGCGAAGAAGCTCGACAGTTCGGCGATGTTGTAGGTGTTGTCGATCGAGAGCATTGGAACGCGGTGACGCACTTGCACCAAGTCACCTACGATTTCATCGCCGATGCGTCGCGTGGGACTATCCGCCGTCACCAGCTCGGGGTGTTCGGTTTCAAGCTGCTTGAGTTGCTGGAGTAGACGATCGTATTCGAGATCCGTGATTTCGGGAGCGGCTTCGACGTAGTACTTACGGTCGTGGTAGCGAATCTGATCTCGCAGCTGTTCAACTTGCTTTTCAACCGCTTTCATTTCTTTCCTCCACGTGCGTTGTCTTGCCACCATCCACCGCGAGGGGTGAAGTCAGCCTTGAGAAATTCTGCATGTTCGCGTTCGCGATTGGGCATCGTTACCTCCCGTAGCTGCTTCAGCGCCTGTTCATTTTTGGCAGCGTCATATGTCGGGTTCGTAGACGTCTCAGTCGCTTGTACCGATTCAAGCCACCCTTGCAACTCTGCGTGCATCGCAATGACGCGCTCAGACTGAGAGGCGGCTAGGTCATGCCGTTCTCCGATATCAGCCTCGATATTGTACAGCTCATTGCGACCATCTTCGAAGTAGTGGATAAGTTTCCATTGATCGCGAATGACGATAGCCGAAGGCTCACCACCTTGATTACCGTAGTGAGGATAGTGCCAGTAAAGACTACGCGGTTCGAGTTTCTTACCCCGAAGAACGCCGACCAAGCTGCGGCCATCCACCGACGCATACGCCTCCTGCGGTGCGCCTGCAATTTCAGCGATCGTGGGGAATAGATCGATGTGCTGTACCTGCGTGGCGCTAACGGAACCGCGAGTTACTCCGGGCCAATGAATGTACAGGGGCGCGCGAATGCCACCTTCCCATTGCCGCCCTTTGCCGCCGCGCAGCGGCAGGCAACTGGTCGCGTAACCGTCACCCGATGAAACTCCGCCGTTGTCCGAGGTGAAGATCACCACAGTATTGTCCGCTTGCCCCGAATCTCTTAGTGAATCAAGAACCATCCCCACCGCGGTATCCATCGATTCCATCATGCCTGCGTACAGCGGATTGTCTTGGACTTGGCGAACTTCCTGGGTTCGATCGAACACAAAACGTTTGCGAGTTGCACCGGCTCCGTTAGCGCTATTAGCATCGACCTGCTGAGCCGCTTTGTCGCGGTACTTCTGCCAAAGTTCGCGAGTGGTTTGAATCGGAGCGTGAACCGAGTAGAACGAAAGCATCGCGAAGAACGGGGAGCCTGAGCCCTTGTGGGCTTGAATGAATTCGGCGGTTTCACGTCCCAAGCGTAACGGCAGCAGTTCACCATGCGGGCCATCTTCCAAGTGCGGGTTCTTGTAAGGTGAGAAGTAGCCACCGGGTGGTGTGCCGGGACTATAGCCACCTTTGTTAATCGAATACCCTTGAGCGGTTGGCAGAAAGCCTTCGCCTCCCAAATGCCATTTTCCAGCAAAGAAAGTGCGATAGCCTCGGGTTTGCAGGAGTTCGCCGATCGTCACCTCATCTAACGGCAACTCGAGTTTGTACGGGGCTGGCAGCAGTTTCGTATTGCGTTTCCAAGTCTCAGGCTGTGGTGCGCCAATGTAATCGGTGATTCGTAGTCGCGCTGGATACTTGCCAGTTTGAATAGCGGCCCGCGAGGGACTGCAAACTTGGCAAGCCGAGTAGGCATGGGTGAATCGCATGCCATGAGCGGCGATTTGATCTATGTTCGGCGTCTCATAGAAAGTACTCCCCTCGCACGACATGTCTTGCCGACCTAGGTCATCGACTAAAAACAAGACAACGTTCGGAGGTTGGAAAGCGATTAAAGAAGCAGCAGACATCCAAATGCTGAACGCTACTAGCAGCACAGGCTTCGCATCGAGGTATTTAACGTGGAACATAGTGAGGTGTGAGGTGTGAGGTGTGAGGTGTGAGGTGTGAGGTGTGAGGTGTGAGG
>JANRMD010000499.1:0-9487 GCA_033761895.1 Pirellulaceae bacterium
AGGGGCGCCAGGTCTGGAGTAAGCGACTTTCTCAATGGTTACTCGAGACGGTAGCACAAGGGCTTACTTAAATTGGCCAAACTTGGGACTGCCCCTCACCCCCAACCCCTCTCCCCGGAGTACCGGGGCGAGGGGAGCCACAGCGTTTTCGCTTGTCGATTGCGTTGACGCAAAACGAAGCTGTAACAAAACTCTCGCTAGAGATTTTTGAAAGATTGCTATTTGTCGCTCGGCCCACCAATTCTCCTGCTCGGGGCGCGATCGTTCTCGCAACCGACGTGTACACCAAGCTTTGATATCGATTCTTAACTTCTTGGGGCGCGTGTTGGTAGCGCCGATCACGATGTGCGCATGATTGGATCGACAATCAGACTGCCAAGCAGCAATCATAATCCGACGTGCAAGCGAGGGCTCTTTTTTCTCACAACCGAACACGCAATTCTAGTGCGTTTACATAGGAAATGCATCCAAGGTACTGCGATCGCTACATTGTCTGCCCGTTGATCACTATCTGTCCCTCGCTAACGCATCTTGATGTTACGCGTTGTCGGCCTTTCGCAACCCGAAGGTTAGCGAGGGCCTGAGTAACGGCGTCGACTTGACGATGCAGAAAGGTCCCTCGCTAACGCTTCGGGTTGTGAAAAACCGGTCCCTCGCTAACGCATCGGGTTGTGAAACACTGGTCCCTCGCTAACGCATCGGGTTGGGCTGGGGCGAGGCCCGCACGTTGGCGGTCTGAACAGCATCATTTGGGCTTTGAGATCTTCAGCTTGATAGGCCACAACCATTCGGGCGGAGCTGGGACGGATTCGCAATTTAGAATTGCGCTCCAGCCTCGGTTCGCGATCGCCTTATAAGCAAAGTCCGAACCATCAAAAGGATTTGGCATCGCGGGCAAATCCAGCTCGCTCAAAGTCGCGGGCAATTCGCCGTGTATCGCCACGTGCATCCGCAAGGCTTCAATGTTCATGAGCCGATGCAGAAAATAGACACTTCTCGTTTCTGCTTGCCCGACAGCAGCGACCGCTGGCGCCAGCATATCCATGACCATCGTCGGAATCGAATTAGGTTGTTCACTCGAATAACTTTCAAGTTCCGCTTGACTTGCTTGTAGTACACTCGCTCGCATCTCCATCGGCAGGCAGTAGCCTTTTGTAAGGTCATCACAGAGCCTTTGAATCTCAAACGAAGTGGACAGAGCAATGAGTTGCTCGACTGGCATTTTATTGATTTCATCGATGGACCTACCGGTGCTTACTAAGCACTTTTTAGCTTCTGCTATCCCATTCTCCTTGGTCCATGCAAACGTTGCAGCCAAATTGGCTTTGCCATCTGGCAGATTGGGGCCGTGAACTGCATCGAATTCTTTGATTTCTTTCTCCCAACGCTCGCGCCATTGTTCAGGTGTTAGCGTGAGAGTCTGGGCCTCGGCAATGATAGGAATGAACTTCACAAGGCCCGTGAGCTCGACTTCGATTGACCTGCGACAGGAAATAAGTGGTTTGGGAATTGACGCTATTGCCCAGTAGAGGTTCGGACAGCCAGGTGTTGAAATCGCTTGGCGCAAACAATCTTCCATCACCGCGCAGATGGCGATTCCGACCAACTGCTGTACGATCGATTCACCTTGTCCGATGAATTCGGCCAGCCGGTATCCGGTGCGGATGCTTGTGAAAGCCTGATCGAACTCTCTTTTGCTAAGATGCAATAAGCATTTGAATCGCAAAAGCCTTGCAAGTTCGCGAGCGTGCTGCATCTCAGGCATGAGAGTGGCCGCCAATTCATTGCCGCTGAGGTCCCGAAGTCGATCGTCCCAAGTTAGATCTTCGCACTCGCCAAACTTTTCTACTTCGGCCAGGACACTGTCGAATGGCTTTAAAGCTTCCTCAATCTCAATCTCCTGATTGCCCGCTTCATGTGCTTCTTGAAACTGATTCCACTGAGTGCGCTGATGTTCACTATGAGCCATGAAGAGTAAGAGGGCACGTGTAAAGTGCGGATAAGCTGCGCCCGGTTTAAGATCGCGGCGGTTCGGGTAGAGCTTATAAGCGAAAGCCAACTTAGCTACTTTCGCAGGCTCCGCGACGATCGTTGGAACATTGGGGTCATCGGCTGCCGCAAAGAGCGGTTTGTCAGGTGCATTCTTGTCTTGGGCTACAGCGCCACGAAACGGATCATTGAACGCCGTTACGAGGAGCACAAGTGTCGCCAAGCGGGCCGTAAAATCGCGCAAAACCATGTTTCGATTTCCGGGGTAAGGCGGAACGTAGAGAAGTCGTCTAAGCAGGTCCCCATATAGATGTATCGAATGCGATTATTTCTTTAAGATTTGAACAAAAGTTCTTGCGAAACGAATGGTTCGGGAATATGCGTTAACGCGCGTACTTAGCTCAACAGTCGTGCTACCACCGAGCAAACTCGGTGGCGATCAGTGAGAAGTGTCATCGTTATTGTCAGTTTCTACGATCTTTGGGTATGGAAAAACGATAAATCAGAAAAGTCAAATGGAACCCACAAGTTCAGGGATTGGTCTTCCGTGATCGACCAGAGGCGTGGGGCGGCCGTTGAAGTCACGAATCATGGTCTTGGCAGCGTCGATCCCCAAATGGTGATAGATAGTGGCCAAGAAATCGCCTGCATCGCAGATACGCTCAATCGAATCTTCGCCGCGTTTATCGGTCGCTCCAATGTATCGGCCGGTTTGAATACCACCGCCCGCCCAGATGTTCGAAAAGGCTCTTGGCCAGTGATCGCGGCCAGGTTGCTGCGTGCCCGCAGGTGCGCTGGCATCACCCGCGCCGGTGCTCGCGGCATAGTTGATCTTTGGAGTGCGCCCGAACTCGCCCGTGACCACCACCAGCACTCGTTTATCCAAACCGCGTAGATAGATATCTTCGATCAAGGCGGATACCGCTTGATCGTAGGCCTGAGCTCGGAAACGCATCGCGTCGAACACATGATGATTGACGGCGTGGTCATCCCAGTTGTGCACACGTCCACAAAGCGCACCGCTAAGGCTTGTCGTCAAGACCTCGACTCCCGCTTCGATCAGGCGGCGAGCCATTAATAGTTGCTGCCCCCACGCGTTGCGACCATAACGATCGCGCGTGCGATCGTCTTCTTTCGTCAAATCGAACGCCTCTTTGGTCTTCGGGTTGGTCAACAACGTCATGGCTTGGGCTTCGAACTGGTCGAGTGCCCCCAATTCACCTTGTTGATCGAAGGCGCGTTCGAGCGTATCGAGTCGCTGCCTGAGTGTTGACCGCCGCGACAGTCTTTGAACTTCGCTCTGATCGGATAAGCCGATATTGGGTACCGAAAAGTTGGGTGAATTTGGATCACCCGTCACCGTGAATGGTGAATAAGCGTCACCCAAATACGCGGGACCGTTGTATTCAAGTGGTGGATTAATGCCAACGTACATTGGCAATGGATTGGTGCGGGGTCCTTGAGCAGATCGAAGGTAATTGGCCACCGTCATCCAGTCCGGATACTTGGGCTTGGGCTTATCCCTTGTATCAGGATCGCCGGAGAGCATTTGCATTGATCCAGCCGGGTGACCACCCGCGGTCTGTCGCATTGAGCGCAGAACCGTGAATTTGTCGGCAATGGCGGCTTGCATAGGCAGCAACTCGGTAAAGTGCATGCCGGCCACTTTGGTTGGAATCGTGCCGAAAGGTCCGCGATATTCGCTTTCCGCATTGGGTTTGGGATCATAGGTATCGATGTGGGAGCAGCCACCTGGTTTCCAAACCATGATCACTGCTGTTTTCTCACTCTTCTTTTCATGCGCATCGGGAGCGGGACTTTGGGCTTGGAGTCGCAGAATTCCAGGCAAACTTAGACCGGCAAACCCGCCCAAACCCATGCGAATAAAGCCGCGTCGACTGGATGCGGGCGAAGTCCCAAATGCGTATGGGCCGCTGCAACGAACGGTGGATGCATTGAATAGGTCGCTCATTTTGTCTCCGCTGGCTTGACATGAATCGCGATAGGTTCGGATACAACGATGTCTACGATATCTCGTGGTTGCGCTCTTTGCGTCGCCTGTTTAACTTGCTCTGTGGCTGCTGCTAAGGAGGCAGCAGTTGCCTGTTGCTTGGCCTTCAACGCGGCGATGTTCGCATCCAAAGCAGCTTTGGTTTCAGCCGCAGTGCTGTTCGCCGCTTCGGTTTCAAGTTTTTTCAATTCCTCGGTAACAGCTTGGGATTCCTTCTCCGCTTGGCGCTGTAGCGCTTCGGCGATGGGAATTGCTTCCGGGCAGTAGCGGTATTTTGCTACAGCGCCGCCGTAGAACGCGATGGTGTAATTCCCGGGCGGAATCTTGAGTGCGCCGACGTTCAGCACGGCATTGGAGCCATCGTCTGTTAAGTTCACATCAAACTGGGGTACACGTTCGAAGCCATCTCCAAACGTCCGCAGTTGCAAGGTCGCGGCCGAAAACTCCGAACGACGCACATGCTTTAAGGGGATGGTTAACTGCTCGTTTGCGCCGACTTCCCAGGTTTTGGTTTCTGCCGCAACGATGGTTAGCGGAGCCGCCTCGAAGCCACTGACCGACACCGGCACATCCGATACCAGTCTAGGTTCCGGAATCTCGCTCCACGAATCTGGCACAGGCCACTTCAATTCAGCCATACGGCAAGGGCGGGTGACCGTTTCGCAGTTGATCGAGGCTTGTCCAACGAACTTCACATTCGCAATTGCGCGGGGGGTATCTTGAGCGGCACTGATCAGCATGATGCCTCGTGTTTTGCCTGCGGCGATCTTGATACCTTTGGCCGTAACACCTTCTGGCAAGCCTTCCATACTGAGTTCGATTTCACCATCAAAGCCATCGCGACGAACCGCCACCACTTCCATCGCTATCGTTGCTCCCCCGCGTAACGCGATGGGTTTGGAAAAAGCGGCCCGATCTCCATTGCGCAGTTCCATATGCAGCGGCCATGCGACTACTGCGAAGTCTGGTGCGGCTGGGCGAATCACCAAGCGATAAACATTGCGAGGATCACTGCGCGTTCCACCAAACAAATCGGTGACTTGCAAGCG
The DNA here is from genome assembly GCA_033761895.1 of Pirellulaceae bacterium. Taxonomy (GTDB): domain Bacteria; phylum Planctomycetota; class Planctomycetia; order Pirellulales; family Pirellulaceae; genus Aureliella. The sequence goes on from JANRMD010000499.1 coordinate 5,050, forward strand.
ATGCAATCCATCCTCTTTGATCTCAAGTTTGCCTAGCACATCTCCAGAGCCCGCATCATAAGGCGGCCCATCGTAGGCGTAACCGTTGCTTGAAGGTTTCATTGGGCTAGTGATATCAGCAAACTCAGCCACATCGGTCCAAGTTTGCGAAGCACCTTCGCCTGTGGCTCTCTGCACCAATACGGACGCGTCGGTCGGCAGTCCAAGTCGTTCTGAGGCAAGTTCGACCCACCACACCTCCCCTTTCTTGGCCGCAAACTCATAACAATCCACGTCAGCCGCTGGAAAGAAACTGGCGGCGATGTCGCAGGGCAACGTGATCTTCTGCGACTGAGCAGGTGCGTTGGGCTCGACTTCGTCAAGCGCTGCTTTGTCGGGCAAGCCTGCTGGAGGCCACGAGAATGAACTGACCGATTTGGTGGATGCAAACAGTGGCAGTGGTGCAGCGGTTGGGACTTCCTGTAGCGACAAGCGGTAGAAGAACTCGCTGCCACCACGGAACGTTAGCTCATGAATTTTGATCATGTAGGTATCGTCTGCGGGTGCACTAAAGTCCAGCACGCCACCACGTCGTTCCGCAACCAAGTCTTGCCCGTTTGAATCGGCAAGAATGAGGACCGCATCCAGCTTTGAGTCGATGGCTTTGGCCGCGCAGTTGATGATGTACCTTGATCCCCTCTTGGCTGTAAAGCGATAGTGATCCACGGATTTCGCTGTAATCACTCCATTGCAGATCGAATTCACGGGCAAGTCCATGGCGGTTGCCACAGTTGTATTGGGCGACTTCTGAACCACTTCGGGCAGAGTGTCAACAGAGAAGACGCGTGAGGAGGAAATGCCTAGCCGAGTCATCACGCGGGCTTCATAAATGCCAGTTGGGCAGTCGGCAGCGATCGAAACCACGTACTTGTTCGCCTCCGGTTTTCCCGCCGCATCCAGCTTGCGAGTAGCCTTGAGTCGCGCATCAGAGAAGTAGAGTTCATCGGCGTCTTCGATATTCTCGCCGCTGATCTTGATCTCAACTTGCGAACCCACCGTGCCTCCCATGGGCATCGTCGTTAGCAGACGGGGCGCTGGTAAGCAGACGGATTGTGCGATCAAACTGGAGGCTGCTGCGACCACAATCGCAGTGCTCATCAACCCTTGTAGGACTTGGCCTCGCATAATTCACTCTCTCCGCGCCACTCCATTGTGGCATTCGTCAATGATTGAACAAAAATTCTTTTGTGTTGACCAACGCCCAAATCAAGTCCTGCATGTTCATTCGATTTGAGACCGCGTTATCGAGAGGCTTGCCTGTTGCATCGGTGCGAACCTCAGCAAGATACTCGAGAGCGATCTGCAGTTCGTTTTCGCGAGGTTCCCGTGCAAAGGCGACTCGATACAGCTCGCGGACTTTTTCTTCCGCCGTGCGCTCTTCTTTGGCGAGGCGATCGGCGCGGCCGTTGGGTTGATTCAATTTGGCTTTGACATCACCGGCGTTGATTAAATGCAGACTTTGCGCAAGGCTGGACGACTGCACCCGTTCACATTCGCAAACACTTTCGCTCTCGGGGCGACCGAACACTTTCAGGAATGGCGACGCTCGGTTGTAGCTATTGTCGGGCAGGGCAATTGCCCGCGTGCCTGTCGGGAGGTTCGGGAAGTCGGTCTTGGATTCAGTCACGGCATCGATTGCATCGAGCAGCATTTCGGCTTGCATCCGGCGTGGATAATAACGCGAGTAATTCTGACGGTCGGCGATGTTGTACTGATTTGGTGCGGAGCTTAACTGATACGCTGTGGATTGGGTAATCGCGCGGACCAGCGACTTCATATCAAATCCGCTGTCGATGAAGTGCTTTTCGAGGGCGGCCAACAGTTCCGGGTTCGTCGGTGGATTGGTATCGCGGATGTCATCTTCGGGTTCAATCAGTCCCCGTTGAAAAAAGTGCTTCCAGTAACGATTGACGAGCGCTTTGGCAAAAAACGGATTTTCTTTGGACGCCATCCAATCCACCAGCTTCAAGCGCGGGTCTTCATCTGGAGCGATTTCGGGAATCGCATCGCCCAATGCGGCAGGTCGCAGCGGAACACCCGTCTTGATGTTCTTGGCCGTAGCCACTCCGCGCTTGTGGAAGATCAGATCTTCACCACGTGTGTTCGAAGGTTTGCGACCAACTTGGCTGAAAAAAGCCGCCAGACTGTAGTAGTCGTCTTGACTCCAGCGTTCAAACGGATGGTGATGGCATTGAGCGCATTGCATGCGCACGCCGAGGAACAACTGAGCAACATCCTCTAATTGCTCCTTGGGTTCTTTCACTCGTTTGTACCAAGCAACAGCTGGGTTGCCGATGACCGTTCCGGTCGCGGCGAGCAGTTCACGTACTAGCTGATCGTAAGGTTTGTTGGCCAACAGACTGTCGCGAATCCAAGCGTGAAAAGCAAAGTTGGACTTCAGATCGCTGGCGTCGTCGCGGCGATTTTTGAGCAGTGCGGTCCATTTGTTGGCAAAGTAGTCGGCATAGTCTGGACTACGAAGCAAGGCGTCAATGACTAGATCCCGTTTGTTCGCCTCTTGACTGGCCAAAAAGTCACTGGTTTCCTTTTCTGTTGGCAATCGTCCAGCGATATCCAAAGACACGCGCCTGAGGAAGGTGGCATCATCGCAGACGGGCGAAGGTGGAACACCAATCGCCTTAAGATTTGCGAATACGAGATCATCGACAAAATTTTTACTTGGGGGCAGGGCATCAACGGCGGCTCCCATTCGGATGGCAGCGTTGTACACCGCCACGCGCCCCTGGTACCGCACCATGATCGCAGCTTTGCCTGGTATATCTAGGAATTGGACCAGTCCACTTCCGTTCACCTCAGCCATCGCGCGATCATTGGCTTCGTAGAGTGCCATTTCGGTGACATCGCGTTGAGTGCCGTCCGAGTATCGCGCGACCGCGGTTAGCTGTTGCGACTCATTCGGATTAACGAATCCTTCGCGAGGGATGACTTCGAAAGCAACCAGCTTGGGAGCAGTATCTCCGTCGTAGGTCGCCCCCTGTCGAATCCAATTCAATAGCAGTTCATAGCTCTTCGAGTTCTCTTCAAAGCGAACGCCACCCCGATGCGGAACTTTACCGGTCGCTTTGGCAAGCAATAAACTCTGCTCGGGAGCGGACGGGAACAACCGTCTCCCGCGTCCTTCGTTCACGAGATGTTCAAAATCCTCTTGGGGTTCAAATCCCAGCAACGAGAACTGAAATCCATTTTGTCCGCCACCGGCCTTGGCGTGACAAACGCCTGTGTTACAGCCCGATTTCGTTAGCAGGGGGACAACATCATTCACGAAGCTCACCGGGGCATTCGGTTCCGCTCCCATGGCAGGCCTTTCGCCGCACCCCAGTCCATAGGTGACCAGTCCGCAAACAACCAGTCCATAAATAAGCACCACCGCAACGCGGGCTGAGGCAACTGGCCAAAGTTTTAGCGGCACGGGTTGCAGCCGCAGGGCTTGCTGCGGCACTGGGTGCGATTTAACTCTGCGGCCAATATCAATATCGTAGGGCATACCGAAACCGCTAAATATCTGCTGAGGGAGGGGACGGCGCTGCGTCGCTTGTGAGGTGGGAACCGCCATAGCGGCCTCCCTATTGTATTCTTCCTGCGCACTCAGTGTCCATCACGGAATAGGGGCTAATCCGAATTTTGCCGCTCAAAAGTTGCCCATTCCTGATGATCCCAGCTTTGGTTCTGGCGTGTGACTTGAAAGGCACGGCGAGTCGAAGCGGTAAGTGGTGCGTTGACGAACTGCGATTCGACTTTTGTGGAACGGAAGTTGATCAGTTTGCCACGTGGCAGATTGAGTAGATGTAGATAAGTCAACAACTGAGAGATATCAGCGCCAGTGAGCTGCGTGACGGTCTTTAGCTCGTAGGCTCCGCAACAGTCAACTACGACGTCCAAAAAGTATGTCTTGTGAAACGTGCTATGCTCGACCTGGAAAGGAACTTGTCTGCAACAGGATAGTCCAGTTTTCTCAAGCTGGTAGGCGAGCGATGCTTCATAGATTCGTTCATCGGCCAACCGACCAATCTGGTTCTGGCTGGCATGTGCACGCTTCATCACGCGGTAATCGAGCGACGCATACGCCTCTGTAGTTAAGGGCTCGATATGCATTCCGCAGGTAATGGGCATTGGACGGCCTCCTTGGCAAGAAGATGCGGGCAAGAAAATGAAGGAGCAATATATTCTTGCCCCGGTTTTCTCGCTGATCTCAGGTTCTGGCTGGCATGTGCGACAAATAGCAATAAGACAGAATCCGATTATGTAACTTTTGTTCCTCTTCAGGCAACACAGTCACGAACGAAGGAACTCCCCATCGCCCCGGTACTCCGGGGTGAGGGGGACGGGGGGGGAGGGGCGCCCGGTCTGGAGTAAGCGACTTTCTCAATGGTTACTCGAG